>JADZEY010000020.1 GCA_020850315.1 Armatimonadota bacterium
GATTTCGGGAGGCGATACTGAAATTTTTCAAGAACATCAAGAACTACAAAGCAGAGTTAGAGAGTCTTCTAACCCTGAATTTCCATATTCCCCGAATTTCGCAAACTCAAAGCACGTGAGTATATATGGGCAAAAAACCACGAGGAATTACGTGATATCCCATTTGTCATCCTCTCCTCGCGTGCACAACAGGGGGAAAAAGAATTAGGGCTTCAAGCGGGCGCTGATGCCTATTTAACAAAACCGTTTGACGTACACGACCTGCTGGCAACGTTACGGCATTTTCTTCCGATTGAGGACCAGCTGATGCAGCCCCCAAACCCCGATACTGAATAATGCAGCTTATGTAAGGCCATGCTGGAGCTTGGTGATTGCAGTAACGTGGCGTTCCAAAGGAGATCGCGAAAAATCTCTATCCGTCATTCCTGCGAAATCGGGAGATGATAGGCCTGCGAAGCGCATTCATGCGGTAGCAAACCATCCAGATTTTTAGAATTTCGCAAACTCCTTTTTTGCGAATATCTACATCACAACCGTATTGCCCGCAACGCTTGGATCCGCTCCACCATTGGTGGATGATTGTAGTCTAAAAATACCAATAATGGATGGGGAGTAAGGTTTGTAAGCGATGCACGGCTTAATTTCTTTAAAGCGTCAATCATTATTTGGCTGCTGCCAGTAGTTGTTGCAGCATAATGATCGGCCTCAAATTCATGACGGCAGGAAATCCGATTCATAGCGATTCCCAAAAGCATCTCTAATGGGGCAACCAGCATCATAAAAAAGATCAGCCCTGCATGGATTGAGATTTGTTCCATAAAGAACGCATCGAACAGCCCGCGATTATCTATCATCACCGAAAGAAGCATGAAAAACACGCCAGTATGAAGAATACTGACCACTATCCCTTTCACGATATGGCGAAGTTTGTAGTGGCCAACTTCGTGTGCAACCACAGCTTCAAGCTCGGGTATCGTATAGCCTTCGATTAAGGTGTCGTACAGGGCAATGCGACGATTGCGCCCAATTCCGGTAAAAAAAGCGTTGGCTTTGCTGGAACGACGCGAGCCATCAATCACAAAAATGTTTGTTAGTGGAAAATTCACCTTTTGTGAATAGATCATTAACCGTTCCTTTAGCTCGGTATTTTCCAGCGGCTGGAATTTCATAAACAGTGGCATAATCCATGTGGGGATGATGAGTTGTAGTAATAAGGTGAATACTGCGGCTGCGCCCCAGCCATACAACCATGCCATTGGGCCGGCAACATCGAACACGTACATAACCCCGGCTACGGCCGGAGCACCAATCAGCAGCCCAAGCAATATCCCCTTTAACTGATCCCCAATAAATGTGCCGATGCTGGTGCGGTTAAAACCAAATCGTTCCTCGATAACGAAGGTCCTATACATGGAGAAAGGGATGAAGATAATCACTTGTGCCAGCCATACGATGCCGATATAAGCAAGCCCGGCCAAGATGGTTCCAAGCTCCCAGCCGCGCACAATGTTATCCAGATAATTAAATCCCCCGGCAAACCAGAATCCCAATGCCAGCAGTAGCTGGAAGGTGCTGGTAGTGAACCCAAACATAGTGTTTACACGAGTATATTCTTGCGAGCGTCGGTAGGCCTCGGCATCGTAAACTCCAACAAATTCTTCTGGCAATTCAGGGCGCAATGCTCGCAAGTTTAGCAGGTTGGCAATCAGGCCTAAGGCGAACTGAGCTATCAGTGCGGTCAGGATAACAATGGTGTAGATGTTCATGGAAGTATAGATGATTGGTTGGATGGAAAAATTCCGTGGCTGCAAAAGTAGCAAGAATCTGAAGACCCGTTGGCTGTATGATCTCGCCAGTATGCCCCAATATCTGTTATTGGCCATTCGATGTGCCCCATTGCCGTATTGCCAACGAAATGCAAATTGTGGTGGCGGCAATGGATGCTGCCACTGGATTCCCCCTCTTCTTCAGCATTGCTGAACCTTATTGCTGAACCTCAATGATCCTTGATTTGAACGGTGTGCGCGCACTTGTTACTGGGGGTGCGCGTGGGATTGGACGCGCTATCAGCATGGCACTGGCCGCAAGCGGTGCGCGGGTAGCTATCAACTACCGGAACAATGCCGAGGCTGCCGAAGAGCTTGGCCGCAAACTTGGCGAACGCTACTTCGAACACATGCTGCTGCGTGCCGACATCACCCAAGAACGGTTGGTGGCCACGATGATGAAGCGAATTGAAGAATCGTGGGGGGGATTAGACCTTCTGGTGCTGAACGCTGGCATCTGGGTTCCAGGAACGTTCGGCGCGATGGCCCTTGCCCACTGGCGCGAGACGATCAGCACCAACATGACCGGGGCCTTCATTGTTGCCAACGACGCACTGCGGCTGATGACCCTGGGGGAATCCTCGGCACCCAAGCGGATCATCTTCATCTCCTCCACGGCTGGCATCCGTGGCGAGTCCGGATACAGCCACTATGCAGCCAGCAAAGGGGGGTTGATAGCCCTGACAAAATCGCTGGCGGTGGAGCTTGCGCCGCTGGGCATTAACGTCAACTGTGTTGCCCCCGGGTGGATCCGCACCGACATGACTGCCGAGGCGTTGGCCGACACAGCAACAAGAAAAAACATTCAGAAAACAATACCGCTTGGAAGGGTGGGCGAGCCGGAAGAAGTGGCCGCCGCAGTGGTGTTTTTGGCCTCGCGCCAGGCATCGTTCATCACTGGCCAGACCCTAAGCGTCAACGGTGGGGCGGTGCTGGTTGGGGGGTGAAACATGAAAAACCGGGCTTGCCCGTCATGGTGGGGGAAGAATAACCGTGAAGTTTATCGCGCACGGTATCGGCTCCTTCCCAATCCCCGATACCTAGCCCCGATAACCAATTTCCAACCTCTATAACTCACAAACATTATCCAATAGGAGAAACGCCAACATGGCAAAGGAATTCACTGACGCTAACTTCCAAGAGGAAGTGCTGAACGCAAACGAGCCAGTTCTTGTTGATTTCTGGGCAGTATGGTGCGGCCCCTGCCGCATGATCGCCCCAATCGTCGAAGAACTTTCCACCGAATACGCCGGAAAAGTGAAAGTCGGCAAAGTAGATGTGGATGCTAACCCAGAGATTTCAATGAACTACGGCATTCGCTCAATCCCCACGCTTCTGGTCTTCAAAGGGGGGAAAGTGGTGGAGCAGATCGTCGGCGCAGTCCCCAAAGGCCACATCGTGAAAGCGTTGGAAAACCACATTGCAGTGGCCGCCTAACACCTCCCCTGCATCGCGTGATTGTTGCGTCCCTGAGGAATCCGTTTCCTCGGGGGCGCGTTTTTTATGCTTCACAAACGGGCCCCGAGGGCGCTTAGCAAAAAGCCCCCGGCGAAGCAGCACCACGAATCACGCAAGCCACATCCATTTCACATATCACAGGAGCCATCAACATGGATATTTATAAAAGCGTAGTGATCATCACCGGGGCAAGCTCAGGAATTGGTGCGGCAACGGCGCGCATCTTTGCCAAAGAAGGCGCTCGCCTTGTGCTTGCGGCGCGGCGGAAGGAGGCATTGATGGAGGTTGCCGCATCCCTTCCACCGGAAACCGAGGTGCTGATTGTCCCGACCGATGTTGGCGACGAAGCACAGGTGCAAAACCTTGTGGAGCGGACGCTTGAGCGATTCGGGGCGATTGACGTGCTGGTGAACAACGCTGGCTACGGGTTCTTTGCACCGATCACCGAGCTTACCGCCCAGCAGTTCGATGACCTTATCCGCGTGAACCTTCGCGGCGTGTTCCTCTGCACCAAATATGTGCTGCCGCATTTCTATGAGATGGGAGGCGGTTCGGTGGTGACAATTAGCTCACTGGCTGGCAAAAGCGGGTTCAACAATGGTGCGGGCTACTGCGCCAGCAAATTCGGGGTGATGGGGTTGATGGAGTCAGCATTTCACGAAGCACGCAGCCACAACGTGCGGGTGGTAACCATCACCCCCGGCTCGGTGGATACTCCATTTTTTGGAATTGCTGGCGTTGCATGGCCAAACCGCGACCGAATCCCGCAACCAGAAGAAATTGCTGAGGTCATCCGCCTTGCCGTGATGTTGCCGGAGCGGACATTAATTCGGGAATTAGATATTCGCCCAACAAATCCGAAAGGGTAGAGGATGTTTTGGAATATCCCGGCGGCAAAAAATCACCCCCTCTGCCGGGAGTTTTTCCGATAAAACCAGTACACCGGAAGCCCAATTGCTACCAGTGCCAACCCAAACACTGATTTAATAATTGCAGGCTGGCCAGCCGCAGCCGCAATCGAATAATCGTTCAGATCGTTGTAAATCGTCAGCCCCAGATAGAGCACCGCAAATACCACAAAAATTGCTGGAATTATTGGGAATCCAGGAACCCGATACGGGCGCGGGTGACCCGGCATCCGCCGCCGCAGCACAAACACACCCCACGCGCCAGCCGCATAAAAAATCCAGCTCACAAAAATCAGCATATCGGTCAGTGTGTCGAACGATCCGCTGAACAGCAGCATCACACTCCAAGCGCACTGCACCACCAACGATGCTGCGGGGGTGTGAAATCGTGGGTGAGCATTTCCCAAAAATCGCGGAAAAACATTCTGGCGAGCCATGGAAAAATAGACCCTTGCGCTGGCAAGAATTGTTCCGTTCGTGGTTCCGAATGTGGAGATCATCACGGCGGCGGCAATCCATTTATCACCTCCCTGAAAAAATTTGGAGGCAACATCGGCAGCCACTAATTCCGAGCCAGCCATTTCCTGCATCGGCAGCACGTACAGGTAGGCAAGATTAATTAAAATATAGACGGTAATCACCGTTGCCATCCCATACATCAACCCTTGCGGAATTACCCGTTGCGGTTGGCGAATTTCGCCGGCGATATAAGTGACGTTATTCCAGCCATCATAGGCCCAGAACGCTCCATCCAACGCTTTTGCGATAGCCAGCGCGATAGCCACCGCGCCGATTCCTTGCACCGCAGTATTGCTTGCCGCAGCAGTGAAATTCCCTGCCGAACCAACCCCTGGCATTGTGAATGCCAGAATTGCCAGAGCCACAATTGCCGCCACTTTCGTCACCGTGAAAAAATTCTGGATCATCCCCCCAAACCGCACGCCGATGTAGTTGATAATTGTCAGCAGAATAATCAGCCCGGCGGCGGCTATCTTGATTCCAATATCCTTCAGCGGTTGGATTGCACCGATTCCGGGAAGGGTGAACGCAAACGATTCGGTGGCGGAGGAGAGGCGAGGCAGATCAAGAAAACGGGTGAGATATTCCGCAAACACGTAGGCGATGCTGGCAATGGAACCTGTCTGAATCACAGCGAACACCCCCCAGCCGTACAGATATGCAAACAGCGGTCCGTACATTCGATCGAAATAAACATACTGGCCGCCAGTTTCTGGAATCATCGAGGCAATTTCGGCGTTGGTCAGCGCGCCGAACAGGGTGATAATTCCGGCAAGCAACCAGACCCCAAGAAGCAATTCCGGCAAGCCAAGCCCAAAGCCTACAAGGTCGTTTGCCATCACCCCCGGCTTGCGGAAAATTCCGGAGCCGATCATTGCTCCAACAATAATCATGGTGGTGGTGAACAGCCCCAATGCCGGAAGTAAGTTCCGTTTGGGGGATTCGTTCGGTGCGGCTGATTGTGGTTGCATGGTAATGATCGGTTGGTAACTGACCTTGCACAGAGAAATTGGATACTGAAGGCTTGCCCGTTCAGTGGCTTGCTTCGATGCTTCGGCAAGCTCGGCACTCAGCATGAGCGCAGGGCGCGATATCCATTCGGAAAAAATATCTGGCAAAAGGGAAGAAGGAGGGGGGATTGCCCACAGTTGCCGCCGGTGAGGTAACTGTGGCGAAGTAAGCCCGCAAATGGCTGCGGGCTGGATTGTTGTTGCAGAAAATGGAAAAAAAACTGAGTGGATAGAGGGGAGCGTTATGCTACGCAAACTGCTCTAACACGCGTGCCGGAATCAGCCACTCTAGAGTGCCACGAACTTGGGGGCGGAAACCGTCGGCGGCCACTGCTGCCACCGTTGCTGTTCCCATCTCAACAGCAAGCTCACCACGCCCGCACAGCCCCGAAAGCCCTTCGCCAATTGCTGGTTGGTGGCCAACAAGCATCAGCCGTTCTGCGTCGCGGTGTTCCTGGATAAGTTGGGAGATTGTGTCGAACGAGCCATACGGGGCCAGCCTTGCATCGGTTAGCACAGGATCGGGCAGTTCCAAAATCCGTGCGACGATTTCGGCGGTTTGTTGGGCGCGAAGCAATGGGCTGGCGATTACTCTATCCAGCCGGACACCCAGTTGCCGCAGCCCTTTGGCAACCAGTGCTGTTTGCAGTGTCCCTTGCTCGCTTAGTGGACGTTGGCTGTCGCTTATTCCCAGTTCGGCGGGCTGGGCAATTCCGTGGCGCATCAGGTAGATCAGCATAAAGGGTGCGTTTTCAGGGGGAAGTGTGTGGTGTTGCTTACGGCTTGCTCTTTTCCTCGCTCACATTTTTTACTTGTGGCTCGGCTGATTGCTGTGGCTGCTTTTCTGGGGCGGCAGAGTGCTCTACTTGTGGAGTACTGGCAGGAGAAATATCCTGAACCTGAGGTGCGTTCTGTGGAGTCTCGCTCGGCTCGGTTTGCTGCGATGATTGCTGGGCTGATTGCGGTTGGGGTGTGTGTGGTTCTTGCGGCTCGATTGGGGTTTGTTTTTGGCCAATCTCATCCTGCTGTGCGCGTATCAGTGCCTGGGTATCCACGACAGCTTCGGCTGGCTTGTTCTTGATGTAGCGGCGGCCATAGCTGAAGTTGCGATGTTCCCCTTCCACATCGCTGAAGGCTTTCCGTTCATCGGCCATGTAGCGGTGGACTTCCATCGCTTTTTGCGGCTGCTTTGTGGCGTTGTAGGCGTTCATCAAAATTCGCTCCACACGGTCGCGAATCTCCTGGCGGCGCGGGCGTTCCTGAATCTGGAGCCATGCTTTCTGCTCGTACACCGGTTTGATTACTGCCAACGCAGCTTTGGGTTGGCGTTGCGATTCGGCGCGATCCACGACGCTTTCAATTTTGGGATAGGGGTCGTAGCGGCCCAGGTCGTCCACGTGGCTTCCTAACTTGCGGATCAGTGAGTTCACCGCTGTGTTCATCTGGTCGGGGTCGGGGATGTCGGTATCCACCAGTGCGCTAGAGTTTGCCGAGGGGAGCAGCTTAACGGCCATTCGCTCCTGGTTCAATGCTCCCCGTTCTTTCAGCAAATAGACAATCGCCTGCACGGTTTCCAGGTCAAGATCGGTATCCACCATTCCCAGCCCCATGCGTAGCATCACATCCCCTTTGGCGCCGGTCAGCATATCGCCGCGGCGGATTGCTTGGGTCATTAAAAACTTTCCCTGGTTGTAGGAGCGTTGCACATCCCCCAACGCATAGCTTTTGCGGTGGCGCAAGAACTGGAGCGCGGTGGCGGGGTCCTTGTAGCCCAGCAACTCTAACACCCCCATCACTTGGCTGAAGGAGACCTCGACGTAGTAATCAATCTTCCGTTTTTTGGCCAGCTTGGCCACTGCTTTCATTAAGCTGTTCCGTCCCCGCAGTGCGCGGACGTTGGCCATGAACGATAAATCATCGGGGATGCCGTAGCCGGTAACGGGGGTTCCGCGTGGGATGGATTGGATGGTGACGTTCACCGGCTCCTTGGTGTGGATGGTCACAAGGTGGATAGCATCGGCGTGGTTGTCGGTGCTGGCAACGCGGTTGTCAAGGCCAACCAGCAGGATGTTCAGTTCGGCAGGAAGGGAATCGGCGCGGGCGATGATGCCCTCGCTATAAACAGCATCGTACAGATTGTCGGTGACAACCGTGGCCGACACCACAGGGGATGGAATTGGAGTAACCCAGGAGATAGCCTGCCAAGCAGCAAGGCCCAGAACCGCTATCAATAACACACGCAGCCAGCGGCGTTTGCGGCGTGGCTGGGGATGCTCATCGGAAGCGGTAAGCGATAGTTCTTGTGACATAGCCCGCAAAGATAGGGGAATTTTATCCGTGGTAGATCAGTGTGATACACCAAAACGGAACGCAGCCTTTGCACGCAAGTAGCCCAAAAGAGTTACTTGGCTGTGGCTTGAGTAATTCTCCTTGCTCCCTGGCTTTCATCCCATCTTTCTCCGCTTGTTCAGATACTCGGCCAGCCCCACATCGAACGGGGTGGCGGTGTCCATCAGCACGTAGTCAATGCCATGTTCGCGGCATTCTCGTTTCAGGTGGTCGGTGAAATCGCTCATTGCTTGGGCGTAGGCTTTCCGGATTTGGTAGGGCTGCGTCACCATCTCCTCGCCGCTCTCCATGTCGCGGAATGTGGCATCGCTGCCGAAATCAAACGTCCGTTCCAAAGGGTCTAGCAACTGTATTGCCACAACCTCATTCCGTTTGTGGCGGAAGTGTTGCAATGCCGAGATGACCTCGGTTGGTTCGTCAAAAAAATCGCTGATGACAATCACCAGCCCACGCCGGCGAATCCGCTCGGCCATCACGTGAAGCGACCGCGCCGTGCCGGTTCCGCCAGCGGTGCGTGCGTTGGCAAGCGTGCGTAAAATCTCCTGCAGATAGCTTGTGCGCGAGCTTGCCGGAAGGTAGCTCCGTAGCTCGGTGTCGTACACCCCCAGCCCCGCAGCATCGCGTTGGCGGATCATCAGCAGCGACAATGCGGCGGCAAGCGAAGTGGCATACTGAAATTTGGTTGGATTCCCCTGCGAGGCGTACCCCATCGAGGCGGAAGCGTCCACAATCACATATCCCTTCAGGTTTGTCTCCTCCTCGTACTGCTTGATGTAGTAGCGGTCGGTGCGGCCGTACACCTTCCAATCAATCGCACGAATCTCATCCCCGGGCATGTACTGCCGATGCTCGGCAAACTCCACCGAGAAACCGTGGTATGGCGAGCGATGCAAGCCAGTGATGAACCCCTCCACCACCAATCGCGCACGCAGCTCCAGCGACTCGATACGGGAAAGAACATCAGCAGGGAGAAAAGAGCGAAGGTCAGACATGGGTTGATTTGTGGTAATTAGTGGAGAGTGTTCCCAATTGGATAATGACGAGAAAAGGTGTTTCTCCAAAACTCACTCCCCCGTCATTCCCCCGACGGGTTAGGGGCTTGATAAGGAGTTGGCGATGAAGCACAGTGGAGAATGGCTACTCCACGGAAATTTTCATTGCATATCGGGATGACTTCGATTCAATGACCCCCATCGTCAGCCGGTACTGGCCATTGGTCGGAAGCTGGCCGCGCCATGTTGTGGTGATCTCCATCCCCTCATCCATCAGCGAACCATCCGGGCCGCTAACGGAAAACACTACATCGTTGTTCGGCGTTGACGCATCAACGCTTGCGGTTAGCGTTTGGCCAGCCTTTGCCGTCAGCACAAACACCACTTCTTGATTTTTTTTGATGACACCACGCAACACCGTGCTGGTTTTTCCACGAGCAAATTGTACTTGGCGGACGATTGTTCCACTCCCGCCAGCAACGGCAATGGAGGTGAAAGCGGTCAGCACCACAAGAAGCAAAGCAGCGGCGTGCTGGGAATTTCTACAATGAAGCATCGGCGGGACCCTCTTCCAAAAGAGTGTTGATGGAGACGTGTGTTCCCTTGCAGCAGCACGCAAGGGGAGCCGAACATACAACGCAACAGTGGCTTCGGCAAGCATGAGGGGGAGATTTATCACGAGGTCGCGCCCTTCATCCGGCATTGCCGATGTTCCCCGATTTTTGCATCCCCCTCGTTCTCTCACTCCCCCAACACCATCACCGTTCCCGCATCGCTGCGCCCCCCGGCTTCCACTTGGTAGAAGAGCAGTTGGGGGGATGTGGCCGCAAGCGGAAGAATGATTGCTTGTTGGCCAGCTTGGCACTGTTGGATGATCGGTTGTGATAGCTGGCGACCATCGGCAGCGAACAGCCGCACCGTTACCTGCGATGCCGTTGGCAGCTGAAACCGCAGCGTCACGTTGCCAACGGCTGGGTTGGGAATCGCCATTGTGTTGAACACGCCGGCATCTTGTTGGCGGTCGGTTCCGGCATCGCTGACCACAAACCCAAATCGCGCGAAGTTCCAGGATTGCACGGCCCCGGCGTAGGGGAACATGCCGCCAACAAACAGGTCGCTCCCCAGGGTTGCAATGCCGCGCACGGTCGCGCTTGGGCTTCCGGTTACTCCATCGTGGAAGTTGCTCCACGCGCCGGAAGCAAGGTTGTAGGTTGCCAGATTGTTCACCCCCACTGCATCGGCGCGGGCAAAGGTTCCGCCAACATAGAGCTTGCCGTCATCAAGGTGCAGCCGGTAGATGGGGCCGTTGGTTCCGGGGATGCTGCTCCACACTCCATCCTTCCAGCGGGCGATGTTATCGCTAAAAATTTCGCCAACGCTGATGAACTCACCCGCCACAATCAAACTTCCGTCCGGCGCGGCCAGCATGGAGTGGATTGTGCCGCTTGTGCCGTTGTTTTGTTCGGTACCCAATCGGTTCCATCCGTTTCCATCCCACCATGCAATGTTGTTCACTGGGGTTCCACCAGCGGCGGTTAGATCCCCAGCTGCGTATAATCTATCCCCCACGATTGCCATTGTGCGAACGGTTCCGGTTACGCCCAATCCCACCGGGCGCCAGCGGCTTCCATCCCACTTGGCAATGTTCAGAATGGAGTCGCCGAAGGCAAACCGCCCCGCCATAAACAGGGTGTCGCGGAATCGGATAATTGCCGAAACGCGCCCGCGTCCCGGGGTCCCGGTGGCGTATGGGGTCCATTTCTTTGTGGATAGGTTGTAGCGGCCAATTCCGGTGCAATCCCCGTTGCCGCCGGCAATGTTGAATGCTCCGCCAACAATCACATCATCCCCCTCAATCAAGATTGCATCGCCGGTTCCGGAAAGCCCGCCAATATCTTGCCATTCTTCTCCATCCCACATTCCCAAATAGGGGAGGCTTTGCCCCTTGGACATCTGCAGCTCCCCGGTCACGAACACTTGGTTGGGGGGGCGGGTGGCAATGAAGTTGATCCCCCCGGCAACCCCGCGCCCGGGAACAAACCCCTGCTTGGTTTGGCGCGACATCAACCCGATGTTCACCACGCTGGTGGGCCCAACGCGGGTGATCAAGCCGCCAATGCAAAGGGTTGTGGGGTCGGCAGCAATGGCGTAGGTGATGCCACGCACCCCGCCGCCAAACACGCTTAACGTCCCACCGGAAAGGAGCGCAAGGTTGGTGGAATCACGCTTCCCGCGCTGGCTAAACTCGCCGCCGATAATGATGGAATCCCCCAGGGGAAGAATGGTGTTCACAGTTCCATCCAGCCCCGTGCCAACAATGTCCCACGCGCCGGTGGCAATATCCATTTGGGCGATGGAGTGCGCCGCTATGCCAACGCTGTTGAACAACCCGCCAACGTACAGGCGGCTCTCCGCAACGGCAAGTGCCGAAACGAACGGTTGGGATGCGCCCGATAGCGTTCCCGCCGAACGCCACGCGCCGTTTTCCCAAACGGCCAGCCCTGTTGCGGGTGTGGTTCCGGCTTGGGTGAATCTTCCGCCAGCAAATAGCTGGTTGTTGGCCGCTGCCAGCGATAGCACAATCGCTCCGGTTCCAGTGATCCCTTCCCCCAGCGCGTGCCAGGCGGTTCCGTCCCAGCGGGCAATGTTGCTGGCAGGGGTTGGCCCCGCATTGGTGAAGTTGCCGCCAGCGTAGATTGTGTTCCCCACCACCACCAGGGCGTACACCGCCGCGTTCCCGCCGCTGACACCGCTCCCCACGCTGCTCCATCTGGTTCCATCCCACGTGGCAATACCGTTCGAGCTGATGTTGCCGGCAGTGCTGAACAATCCGGCAACGACGATTGACCCAGTGCTGGTGATTGCCAACGCCCGAACTGCCCCATCAACGCCATCCTCCATCGGATACCACCGTTCCTCAGAACGGCTCCAACGCGCAATGTTCCGCACCGGAACCCCAGCAACGTGGGTGAACTCACCCCCAACAATAATGTCATGTTCGGTTATCAGCATCGCCCGAACGCTCCCCTCCACACTCAGCGAGGTGAATCGTGGATCCCAGCGGTTGCCCCCTTGCTGGGCGGCAGTCGGTGGCGCAAGAATGATGGCCAGAAGAAGCAGAAGAAAAGCAGAACGGAGTTGCATGGCAGAGAAAGGAAAATGGTTGACAGAAAGGGGAAGCATGGTTTGCTTCAGCGAAGCAGAGCTGGAGCGCGTAGCAATCGGCTTGCCGCGTGGCGGCCCCAAGTTGTGAATAAGGGAAGACCCCGCTGGCCCGGAAGTGTCGCGCAGGAGAAGGGGAATCGGGAAGGCAGGGCGTTTCAGCTTGGGTTACTTTTTCCGGGAACCTCAAGCCATTGTACACTTCAAGGAATGTTCGGTAGTAATCACGTGCCTGAGCATGAAGAGGGTCTTTTTCATTCAGCAAGGGGAAGCAGTATTCTCTGAGTTTATTCGCCACTTGCTACTCGGCATTTCCCGTGAGGTTCGGTGGAGCATCGAATGCTGTATTCCTCACTCGACATTTGGCATTCGCCACTCGAGACGCTCCGCGCTCGGTCACAGCGTCTGCAGCAATGCTTGGGCATCGGGGGTTTGGCGGCTGTTGGGGTTGTTGCGGATAAATTGGCGCAGCATTGTGCGGGCACGTTCTTTTTGGCCGTTGTTGGCAAGCAATCGGCAGTAATCCAGATATGCCCGATGTTTCAAGCTGCCACTGCCATTGCTGAGGGTGTTGTAGTTGCGCAGGGCTTCGTTGGTTCGCCCCAACCCTTCCAGCGAGCGGGCGTAGTAGTAGCGGGCCTCCTCGCGATGGGCCTTGGAGAGGGTGGAGTTCACCACAGGCTCTAACTTGACGGCAGCATCAGCATACTTCCCAGCCCGTGCTGATGCCACGCCATCAATGTATTTCCGTTCAAGCTGGCGTTCCGATGCTTCGACGGTTGGCTCCGTTGCTCTTGCCTCCGTTTCCTGCTGGACGTTTGCATCCCTCCGTTTCCGTCTGGCTGTTGTTGATTCGGCGGCTGGTTGTTGGGGCTGGCGTGCTTGCCGTGCTTGGCGTTTGGGTGCCGAAGCTGCGCGGCGGCGTGTGCTGCTGTTCTGGTAGGCGGGTGCGGTCCGCAGCTCGTCGGGGCGCAGGCCTTTGAACACTTTGCCGGGGTCATCAATCCGGGTTGGGACACTTGTGCTGCTCCCCGCTGGTTGGCGGCGCACGGCTGAGGTTGTTGGGGTTGTGGCTGCGGACGTTGCGGTTGTTGCCGTATCGTTTGGCTGGCGGCGCACGGCTGATTCTGTTGGTTGGTTTGGGAGTATCGCCGTCAACTCTGGCCCAGTGCTCACATCCGATTGCTTCCCCTGGGCAGCCATTGCCGAATCAATAACGTGGCGATACTCAGCATCCAACGCCTCCACGCTATCGGGGGGGGCGGTGGCAATGCGGCGGTCAAGTTCTTCCAACCGTTTGGCCAGCCGTGCAGAATCGGAAGTGGGGTCTGGCGTTGCTGTTGTGTCGGCTGGGTGGGAGTTTTCGGCGGCCATAGTTGTATCGGCCATGGGGTGGGGATCACCCGGCCCCATCGCACGGTTGTTGTTGCAACCAACGGAAAAGATCAGTAGGGATAAGAGTAAAACGTTTCGCATACAGCAGAATTGAGTTGCCACGACTGTTACCACAATCTACGACAGAGAGAAGGTTGGGCAAGGTGCTGCGCAACTGTCCCGAGTAAAACCACAAAAAACGCCCCCAACATTGGCAGGGGCGTTCGATGAATGTTTGGCAGGGTGATGCTGCCGGTTTACGCTGCGTTGAGTTCGCGCCGCAGGGCTTCGCGCTCGATCTCTAACTGCCGAATTTTCCGTTCGATGGAATCCACTTCTTCCGGCATGGAGTCAATTTCCATCCGCAAGCGCGAGGCGGATTCGTCAATTAGGTCAATGGCTTTGTCGGGAAGGAATCGGTCGGTGATGTAGCGGTCGGAAAGTTGGGCGGCAGCAACAATCGCGCCGTCGGTGATCCGAACGCCGTGGTGGACTTCGTAGCGTTCTTTCAGCCCCCGCAAAATGCTGATGGTGTCCTCCACGCTTGGTTCGGGAACCAACACTGGCTGGAATCGGCGCTCCAACGCGGGATCCTTCTCGATGTACTTCCGATATTCTTCCAGCGTGGTGGCGCCGATTGTTCGCAGCTCGCCCCGGGCCAATGCTGGTTTCAGGATGTTGGCGGCATCCACCGACCCTTGCGCCGCGCCGGCCCCCACCAGTGTGTGGAGTTCATCAATAAACAGGATGATCTCGCCGTTGGATTCCGCGACCTCGTTGACAATCGCCTTCAGCCGTTCCTCGAACTGCCCACGGAAACTGGTTCCGGCCACCAACGCGCCCATATCCAACGCCACAATTTGCTTGGTCTTCAGCCCTTCGGGAACATCCCCCTGGATGATCCGAATGGCGATTCCCTCGGCGATTGCGGTTTTGCCAACGCCTGGCTCACCAATCAGCACGGGGTTGTTTTTTGTGCGCCGCATCAGCACTTGCATCACCCGCCGGATTTCATCTTCGCGGCCAATCACCGGGTCCATTTTCCCTTTGCGGGCAAGGTCGTTCAGGTTCCGTCCGTAGCGGGTTAAGGCTTGGTACTTGTCTTCTGGGTTTTGATCCACCACTTTTTGCGATCCCCGAATCTCCTTCAGGGCCTTGTTGATGGAGTTTTTTGTGACCCCTTGATCGCGTAGCAACGACCCCGCCGGACTGGTTTTGTCCTCGCTGATGGCAATCAGAAGATGCTCGGTGGAGACGTACTCATCCCCCATGCTGGTTGCTTCTTTCAGTGCCGATTCAAGCATCCGCCCGGTGTACTGGCTGATGTACTGGCTGCCAAGCCCCGCCCCGGAAACTTTCGGGAGAGATTCAATAGATTCGTTGACCTTGATTTTCAGATAGTTGAGGTTCGCGCCGATTTTCATCAGCATTGGCGGGACAATTCCGGCGGAGTCTTGCAGCATTGCCGCAAGAATGTGAATCGGTTCAATCTGTTGGTTGCTGTAGCTGCCGGCGATTTCCTGCGCTGTCTGCAACGCTTGCTGCGATTTTAGCGTGAGTTTCTGAAGGTTCATGTTCGTAGTATCGTTAGGATGAAGCGGGAACCATGTCCCTGGCGGCTTTCCACCTGAACGCTTCCGCCGTGCCCTTCCACCACACGTTTCAGGATCACGGTTCCAATTCCGGAGCCGCCCGGTCGCTCGGTATAAAACGGCTGGAACAGCTGCTCCATTGTTTGCTGACTCATACCGATACCATTATCGCTGATCTCTATCGTGACGATTTCGGGCGATTCGCTGATGCGGACGTGGATCGCTCCATCGGCCCGGCTGCCGATTGCTTGCCAGGCATTGTCTATCACATTCCGCACCGCAACCGTCAGCTGCGGAACGTCCACCATCGCCCGGAAATTCTCCCCCGTTGCTGTGCATTCAATCCTGACGTTTTGTGGGATTGTGTCGCTAACATCTTGCAGAAGTGAGGTGACAAGCAGTGCCACATCGGCCCAGGTCCGGTTCAGCGATTCGGTGCGGGCCACCGTCAGAAGGTCGTCCACAATTTCGCGCAGCCGCCGCGACTGCCGGACAATCCGTTGCGTGGAGCGCATCATCTCAACGTCATGGCCATTCGATGTCAGCCTGTGGTGAAGCGATTCGGCGGTGATGGTGACCGCACCAAGCGGGGTCTTCATTTCGTGGGCGATATGATGCGCCACCGATGCCCAGTTCACCAGGCGTTCTTGCTCAAGTGTGCGGGTCACATCTTCCATCAGCAGAAGGTATCCGGCGGGCGCGCCCAACCGCCCGTACAGTGGCCGTCCCCGCAAGCTGACCGAGCGGATGCCCCCTTCGCGGCGCAGGTCAATTTTCTGCTCGAACGATTCCCCCTGCTGGAACAACCGCCGAAGCCCGGCCATCAGCATCCCCCACTCGGCCCCGCGGACGTACTCGCTGATATGCCTTCCCAGCGGGATGTAGCGGTCAACCTCCATCATCCCTCGCGCCGAATCGTTCAGGTGGCGAACCCGTTGCGAGCGGGAAAGGACAATCACCCCACCGGAGTTTGGAAGCCGGACAAGGTTGCGGTACAGATTGCGGGCAAACAGATACCGCCGCACCACCAGAACAATCGCTGCCAACACGATCAGCCCGATTGCTGCGGGAAGCAACCACCCCCAATGCCGCGAAAACCAGTTGGGAAGAGTGAGGTCTACCGTAATCAGCCGCGAGCCTTCGGCGGAGGAGAGGAGAATTTGGATGGGGGAAAGAACCGTCAGCGATGCCGCCGCTGCCCCCCCCGATGGAGCAACGGCAATCAGTTGCATGGTGCTGTCGTACAGGGCCACGCTGTCGGTCCCGACAAGGGCAATCAACCCACCCGATTGGGCCACACTGCTGAACGGTTGCGAAAGGGGCCACTGAAATTCCTGCGGCGCTCCGTTTGGGGCGATCGGGAGCATCAGCGGGCGCGGGTAAGTCCCGAAAATTATTGCCGGAACCGTGGCCCCATCAACCGTAAGCTGTGCAACCCCTGTTGGGGCCGTTGGAAGGTCAATCGTTGTGTTCACCACTAACAGGTCGGCATCCAGAAGGATTGCGCGATTTGGCCGGCCACGTTGCAGCAATGCCACCTGATTGGGCCCGGCCAGCAACAGCCGAACGCCACCGCTTGCCGCCGGAAGCGTTGCGGAAATTGGTGGAGCAGTATCACCCACCCCATTGGGGTTGGCGATAGCCGACAGCAGCAATCCCTCATCACTCCGTTGGGCCACTACCAGCCGCTGGCTTCCGTTGGGAAGCTGAACCGCGTCAAGAATCTCCCCCTGCTGCATCATCACCACCTTCCCGTCCGAAACCGCCACCACAACGGAATCGCCAACCGCAAACTGGCCGCCGGGAAGAAATCGGGTGCAACGGGGGAAGGAGGTCCGTTGCAGCAATCGCATCTCCAATTTCCCCTTCACCGGCACCACAGCCAGCGCTATTCGCCCCGATTCTTCGGCCAACAGAAGCAGCGTGTCGGCAGTGGGGGAGGTGAGCTGGAGGTCGTGGATTGCAAGGAGTGAGTAAGTGGTTTCGGTAGGGCGCAGCGAATCGTTGTAGCGGGTGAGCTGCGTGCGGCCAAACACTTGGGCAACGCCCAGATAACCGTGCGGGATTTTCCAGAGCCGCTCGGCAGGATTGGTGGGGGATAGGACTGCGGTTGCGGTATGCTGGCCGGAAGCAATCGCGGGAAGCAGAAACAGCAGTGCAGACCAGAGCAGAAGCACCACACTCCATCGGCCAGAACGGTGGTGCCGATTATTCCGATCCCCGCCGCCGCACACGCCGGGCCGCCGAGCATCGCCGACCGCAAGCCGCTGCAAAGGGAACGATGGAGTCGGTTGTTTCATGGTACGCTATCGGCCAGAGAAAGAGAGGGAACAATGGAAGCAGAGGGAGCAGTGAGAGATTCTACAACGAATCGTTTGGCTGCGCCACTGTTGCCACCGCGTAGGCCGCCACCCCTTCGCCGGCACCAATGGGCCCCAAGCCTTCGTGGGTGGTGGCTTTCACCGAAACGCGCCCAACCGGAATGCCAAGCGTGGCGGCAATTGTTTCCCGCATCTGTTCACGGAACGGGGCAATTTTTGGGCGTTCCAGCAGCACCATACAATCAACGTTGTGTGGGCGCAGATTCTGTTCACGTAGCAACGCCACAACGGCTGCAAGAAGTTCCACCGAGTTGGCCCCTTTCCAGCGTGGGTCCGTGTCGGGGAAGTGGTGGCCAATATCCCCCAGCGCTGCCGCGCCAAGCAGCGCGTCGCACAGCGCGTGCAACACAACATCGCCATCGGAATGGGCCACCGGCCCGGCGGGGGAATCGGGGATATTCACCCCACCCAACCGTAACGGACGGCCAGCCTGCAAGCGGTGAACATCATATCCAAAACCGGAGAGCATAGTAGGAAATGGAGAATGGAGAATGTCGAATCAGAAATCCAGCTTCTCAGGGACTTTGGCGGTTCGGTGCCGAGCAGACGCTTGGAAGTTCCAGGAAGGGGAGGCAGTCCCAGGAAGGGGAGCAGGAGGCTACCGCCGGACTTTCACAAACCACAGTTCGCTCAGCGACAGCTCCACCGAAAGTTTCCCGAACGCCTCGCGGGTTAGGCCGTTGTCGGTAGTTCCGCGTGTGCCGAACTGAAGGGCGACATCCATTGCTGGGTTTGCGTTCAGGCGGTTGTAGGCCGCAAGCGGAAACCCAACGCCAAGCGAAAAGCCAAGCTGGGAGATAGCACCATTTGGGGTCAGGTAGTAGGTGTCCTCGTATGATGCCCCGGCGCGGAACGTCCAGCGGTCGAAGCCTTCGGCGTTGATGGATTCGCTGGCGGTGTACTGGTAGGCCAGCCCGTAGTGCGTTGCCGATGTTGCCGTTGCCAGTACGTCGTTTCCCCAACCCTGCGTGCTGAACTCGGTGCCAAGAATGCTGCGCCCCATCCGGTAGGAAAGGCCAACGGTTAGCCGTTGCGGGACGGTGATGTCGGTGGTGTCGGTTCGGGTGGTGTCCACAACTTGGCCCGAGGCATCAAGGTAGTTGTTGATAAGAAACCGGACACGGTTCAGCGTCGCGCTGGTTTGCATGGTTGCGCCAAGCTGCAAACCTTCCACCGGGCGGAACTGAATGCCAAACCGCCCGCCGATTCCGCGATACTGGTCGCTGGAGAGATAGGTGGCTGGGTTCAACGAAGTGTTGTCGAACGCCACATTGCTTCGGCTTTCGATTGCCCCAAAGTACCAATCCAATCCGGCCCCAACCGTAAGCTGCTCAATCGGTTTGAACGAGCTTCCAATCACTGCCTGCGACACTCCGCCCGAGCCTTGCTTGGTGATGGTTGACAGCGCGGTGTCGGTTCCGGCAATCGGAACTCGCTGGGTCAGTTGCGAGCGGTAGTTCACCGTGGAGTATGGCCGGAACAGCATTGCGGCGGTGATGCCATGCTTCTCCGAAAACGGGAAGCCGATGGAGAACCCTTGCAACCGCGTGCTGTTCTGATACAGCGATTGTGATGCTGTGGAAACCTGGTATTGCTGGAAGTTCATCCCCGCTGCCAACGTTACCGAGCGGAGATCGGCCCAGCCGGCAGGGTTCAGCGAGTTCAGGTTGCCCGGCATTGGCATTGCCGATTCCACCCCGGCAAGCCCCTGGCCAGCAACGGAGGTGGTGGGTTGAAGGTCGCCGATATTTAAGCTGCTGTAGGTGCTTCCGCCGCTGGTTTGGGCGGATGCCAGTGAATGCCCGACCAAACCCAAAACCACCGCAGCTGCCAGCAATGGAAAGATTCGTCTGTTCATCGCGAGGTTTGGGTTGAGTAGGTGATGGTGATTGTTGGACGAAGCGAGGAATCGGCGGCATCGCCCCCGAAGAAGATCAGGCGATCAACGCTGGTGGCCTCCACATTGGAAGCCAGCACGCCACGATCCAGCGCAAGCACCAACCCGTAGTTTGGCGATCCCCCCGTTCCGCGAATGGCTTGCAGCCACTCGGTGAGCAACGGAGCCATCCCGATGTAGCGGAACTCGTCGCCAAAATTGGTGGAGTCCTGTGTGATGCGGTATCCCGTCAGCCGCAGTTTTGTGTTGGCAAGGTAGCCGCTTTGGTTCAGCGTTGCCACATCCCCCAAGTAGCCAACCATTCGTGTGGTTGCGCCGGTGCTGCCGTAGCGCGAGCGGGCGGTGTCAATCCGCAGCGTCAGGTGGGCTTGGTGGATGGTGGCGGTTGGCGGGATTGAGTCCAGCCGCAACTTCAGCAAGGCCCGGACTGGCGCGCCGCCAGCAAGGGCAATCACCCCGGAGCCTGTGGGAACCGATGCCGGATATTTCACAACCCAGTTGGAAACGCCTGCGCGAACCGCGTGGGCTGTGTCGGCAAAGGTGACTTTTAGCGTTGGGCGCAGTGTGTCCAGCGATGCGGTGCTGGTTGCCCCCAAGAAAGAGACAATCCGGTGGCTTCCCGCACGCGACCGCAGCGCCAATGTCTTTACGATGAAGATGGTATCGCTTGGGTTGGTGCTGTTGGGACGGATTTGATAGTAGCTCCGCAAAAAATCAGTTGCTGCGGCAAGGTCTAACTCAAACCGGATCACCGTGGAGTCGGGGTAGTTGCCGCTGAAGCTGCCAATCACTGGGGCCGATGCAATCCGCGAGGCAAGCAGGTCGCTCCACTGTTCGTTGGGGCTAAACGTGCTGTCCAGTGCCACAACCTCAAAGCTGATGTCGCGCCCCGAGTCGCGTGTGGAGCGGTAGCCCAGCGTCCGCAGTTGCAGCTCCACTTTGGTGATTTGCCGCGCAGCATCCTTGAACAGTGGCGAGGTTTCCGTCACCGACAGAAGGCCATTGGCGATTGTTCCATCATCGTCGCGTCCCACAAGCACCGCCCCGTTTCCGCTGGATGAGCTGTTGGAAACCGTGGCGATGTCGCTCATCACCTCAATCTCCCCTAACTTCAGCGTGTAGGTGGTGAACTGGACGTTGTTCGGGATATAATCATCGCCGATGGTTGTGGGGTTGTCGTTGCAGGCAGCGATGACCAGTGCCAGCATCAGCATCCCCGCCAGCGGCGGAAAAATCGTGTGGATGTTCCGTAGGTTCATGCAATCAATCTAAAAAGGCCACCACGCTGGGGCAAGGGGGAAAATGGGAATGCTGAATGTCGAGTGTCGAAGGAGAACTCCATCATCCGGTCGTTCAGCGAACCTCACACCCTCTGCCCATGCTGAGTGCTGAGCTTGCCGAAGCATCGAGCGTTGTGGCTATCCCTTCCGGTACAAATGGTTCACGTATTCCTCTGCCGAGGCCTTCCATGAGTTGTCAATGGCCATGATGGTTTTCACCAGATTCTCCCATTGTTCTTCGTTGTGGAACAACTCCATCACTTTTTGGATGGTGGCCACCAGCCCTTCGGTTGTCAGGTCCTGGATAAAAAAACCGTTCCCGGATTCTTTCTTTGGGTTGTACTCTTCAATGGTATCCAGCAGCCCGCCGGTTTTTGCAACCACCGGAACCGACCCGTAGGCTTGGGCATAAAGTTGGTTCAGCCCGCACGGTTCGAACCGCGACGGCATCAGGATAGCATCGCTTCCGGCCTGGACCAAGTGGGCTAATTCTTCGTCGTAGCCGTGGAAGAAGCCGATGTTTTTGTACTTCTTGGAAGCCCGCGTCAGCACGGTTTCATATTTCTTGTCCCCTTCCCCCATAAACACAAACTGCGCCGGAAGCGCGGCCAACTTGTCAATGGAGTCGCAGATCAGGTCGTAGCCTTTTTGCTCAACCAACCGGGCAATCATTCCAAAAATTGGAACGTCCAGATCGGCATCCATAGCAAAGCGATTTCCCAGCGAAGTTTTGTTGTCGTACTTCCCTTCCAAGTTATTCAGGGAGTATTTCTCGGAGATCAGTTTGTCGGTGTTCGGGTTCCAGACCTCGGTATCAACACCGTTGACAATCCCCCAAAGTTTTTCGCCATGCTTCTTGACAACGCTCTCCAGGCCGCAACCATACTCAGCCGTCATGATCTCCTTGGCATACCGTGGCGAGACGGTGTTGACCGCGTCGGCATACGCGATTCCGGCCTTCAGGAAGTTGGTTTTGCCAGCGTGCTGCATTGCTGGGGCAAGGTGTTCTGGCAGCCCAGTTTTGGCAAAGATGCTTGCCGGAAACACCCCCTGGTAGGCCATATTGTGGATTGTCAGCACAGTGCGGGCGTGGGCGAACATTGATTCCTTGCCGTACAACTCCTTCATGAACATCGGTATCAGTGCCGTCTGCCAGTCGTTGCAGTGGATAACATCCGGTTTCCACCCCAGCCGCAAGCAGGTTTCCAGGGCAGCTTTTGCAAAGAAAATGAAACGCTCGTCGTTGTTGGGGAAGTCCTTCCCGGTTTTGGGGTCGGTGTAGATTCCCTTCAGCGGCTCCAAATACTTGTCGTTGGTGACAAGATAGACCTGTACTTTTGCGCGGGCATTCACAACCTGCGAGCTTTTTACAACGGCTATCGTCTCCTCCCCGGCAACTTCCAGAGGGATTTCCTTCAGCCGTTTAATTTCATGGATTCGGTTCCGGCGTTCGGAAACGGAGCCATATTTGGGGATAATCAGGCGAACATCGTGGCCCAGCTCGGTAAGTGCCAACGGAAGCGCGGCGCTGACATCGGCCAGCCCCCCGGTTTTTGCGAAGGGCAGAACCTCGCTGGTGATAAATAGGATACTAAGGCTTTTTGCCATGTGTGAGTATGGGAACGGAAGGGAAGTTCTTTTGCGAAACGGGCAAATATACGGAATGCCCGTGGCTGGGCGTGGCGGTTTTCGGGGACGGAAACGTTAGTTTTTGCTATCCAAGTGGTTGCTTTGCGCTGGCAATCGGCTATGTTTGCCTTCCGCTACCGTGTATATGCTGGCTCTGTTTATGGAATACTGACTCTTCAAGATTATCACACTCCTTCTACTTTTCCTTCAACTATGGGCACT
Source organism: Armatimonadota bacterium (assembly GCA_020850315.1). GTDB lineage: Bacteria > Bacteroidota > Ignavibacteria > OLB7 > OLB7 > OLB7. The sequence goes on from JADZEY010000020.1 coordinate 22,600, forward strand.
GTTCGGGAACTGTTTGCAAGCTCCATTTTCCCACGGCTCAACTGCCGCCCTTTCCTGCGGGACGCTGCGTACTCTGCCGCAATTCGTGGGTTAATCCACGATGGGGTGGTGGGGGGCTTTGTGCTGTTCGATGGCGACGCGAACGATGCCCGCGAAACCGCACGCCAGATACAGGAACTTGCCGAAGGGAAACTGCTGCTGGCCGCCGATTGCGAGGACGGCATCACCATGCGGTTCCCGGGCGGGACGGAGTTCCCAAGCATGATGGCGCTGGGCGCGGCAAACGACCTTTCGGTGACCTACACCGTTGCCCAAAGCATCGCCGATGAAATGCGCGACCTGGGGATACTCTGGAATTTTGCTCCCGTTGCCGACATCAACACCAACCCCGACAATCCAATTATCAACATCCGCGCCTTTGGCGGAACGCCCAAGTTGGTACAGGAACACGTGGTGGCGTATCTGCGCGGAATCCAAGACCGTGGGGTGGCCGCCTGCGCCAAGCATTTCCCGGGCCACGGCGATACCTCGCTGGATTCCCACCGCGAACTCCCCTCGCTTCCGTTCGATGCAAAACGATTGTGGCAGGTGGAGCTTCGGCCATTTGCCGAGGCTGTCCGCTGCGGGGTTCGCTCCATCATGTCGTCGCACGTTGCCGTTCCGGCGCTGGACCCATCCGGCGCGCCGGCATCCCTTTCCCCAATTTTGACCGAGCGGCTGCTGCGCCACGAGCTTGGCTACGATGGCATAGTTGTCACCGATGCGCTGGATATGCACGCCATTACCAACGGATGGAGCGATGCCGAGGCTTCGGTGCTGGCGTACCTTGCCGGAAACGATGTGCTGGAAACTATGCCGGACCCACGTGCCACCCTTGAAGCATTGTGCCAAGCTGCCAAGTCGGGGCATATTTCAGCAAAACGGATTGCGAAAACCACTCAACGGTTGGCCAAGTTGCGGGAATGGATTGAGAGCAAATCCAACGCCCCACGCTCCACCCCGCAGTCGCGTGCGCTCTACGCGCTGGAAGCTGCACGGCGCTCGTTGCGGGCTAATGGCGAGTTTACTCACCCCGGCGCCCCCCTGTTTGTGCTTGGCTTCACCGATACTCTGGACAATCCGAAGCCGGAGGAGTGGTTCCTCTACTTCTCAAGCTGGTATCCTGACGATGCCGATGTTGCAGTGGTGACGCGGGAGGTCAGCCCGAAGGAGCAAGCAGAGATCAGAGCGAAAATTGAAGGAGCAGGGGGGCTGCTGTTGGCGTTGTTCGTGAAACCACGCGGCTACGCCGGAACCGTTGGATTAAGCAACGACCAGATGGAGCTTCTGCGGGACCTTCCGTTGCGGCCAACCGCCTTGCTGAATTTTGGCAACCCCTATTTGCTCACCGATATAGAAACCACGCTTCGGATTGATGCCTTCTCCGCATCCTCCCCCAGCCTTGCTGCCTCCATCGAGTACCTTTCCCGCGCCCACAGCGACCTGCTTCCGCATCGGCAATGAGGGGAAGGGTGAAAAGTGAAGAGTGAAGGGTGAAAAGTGAAGGAGGGGAAGGCAGGTTATCAGCACTTTCCTATCTGTCATTCCTGCGGAAGGGGGAGCGGATAGGTCGGTTGTGGGAGGGGAGGTGAAATTTTTCAGGGGGAAGCAGGGGGTGCGGTAACATCAGATAACACACCACCAACTGCCTGTGCGCTACTTTTGCAGCGATTATCGAACGTCCTTCAACTAAACCACAAGCACCAACAATCCATGGCCAAGAAGCTGAAAGAGTACGCCCCGACGACCTACCAAGATTTTGCCAAACCGGCTGTTGCAAAAAAACAGCACGACGCAATCGTTGCCGTGCGGAAAAAATTTGGGAAGAAGTACCCGCTGATTATTGACGGCAAAAAAGTGATGACCGAGAACAGCCATCCTTCGGTCAATCCCGCAGCCACTTCGGAAGTACTTGGCAACTTCTCGATGGCCACCCAAGCGCACGCCGAATCAGCAATCCAAGCCGCCGCAAAAGCATTTCAGAAATGGAAAAACGTGCCGCCAGCCGAGCGCGCAGCCTACTTGTTCAAGGCCGCCGAAGTGATCCGCCAGCGCCGCAACGAGATCAACGCTTGGATGATTAGCGAAGTCGGCAAAAACTACCTTGAAGCCGATGCCGACACCGCCGAAGCCATTGACTTTCTGGAGTTCTACGGTCGCGAGATGCTTCGCTACTCCGGCCCGCAGCCGGTTACGCAAAACCCTGGCGAGCAGAACCAGTTGGTCTATCTTCCGCTTGGTGTTGGCGCGGTGATCCCACCGTGGAACTTCCCGTTTGCCATTTTGGTCGGCATGACCAGTGCCGCGATTGTCACCGGCAACACCGTCGTTCTGAAACCAAGCAGCGACTCCCCAATGATGGGCTGGCTGTTCGTGGAGATACTGAACTCGCTTGGATTACCGAAGGGCGTTGTGAACTTTATTCCGGGCGATGGTGGCGAGATCGGCGATTACATTGTTGACCATTCGCAGATTCGGTTCATCAGCTTCACCGGCTCGGCGGGCGTTGGCAAACGGATTTACGAACGCGCCAGCCGCACCCCCGACAACCAATTGTGGCTGAAGCGCGTGGTGGCCGAGATGGGGGGGAAGGATGCCATCATCGTGGATAGCGAGGCAGACCTTGAGGATGCCGCAAACGGCGTTGTTGCTGCGGCCTTCGGGTTCCAGGGGCAGAAATGCTCCGCCTGCTCGCGCGCGATTGTTGACCGGAAGGTCTATGATCAGTTCGTGCAGATGGTGAAAGAGCGGGTGGAAAAAATTGAGGTGGGCGACCCGAAGGAGAACAAAGCGATGGGCCCAGTGGCTAGCCAGCGGGCATTCAACACCATCCAGAAGTATATCGAAATTGGGAAGGGGGAAGGGAAGCTGGTTGCTGGCGGAAACATTGTGGAAGGGGCGCCCGGTTGGTATATCCAGCCAACGGTGATTGCCGACGTGAAGCCCGGAGCAACCATTGAGCAGGAGGAGATTTTTGGCCCGGTGCTGGCAATCATCAAAGCCCGTGATTTTAACGACGCGCTGAACATTGCCAACGGAACCAAATATGGACTAACCGGCGCGGTTTATACCGAAAACAAGGAGAAGCTGGAGCGTGCGGCAAACGAGTTTTTTGTTGGCAACCTCTATCTGAACCGCAAGTGTACCGGAGCGTTAGTTGGTGTGCACCCGTTCGGCGGCTTTAACCTTAGCGGAACCGACAGCAAAGCCGGCGGGCGCGATTACCTGCTGCTGTTCCTGCAAGCCAAATCAATCGCCACAAAGGTAAAAACTGCGCTGGTGGGGAAGAAGAATGCAAAGAAAAGCGTGGCCCAAAAAGCCATTGCTACAAAGTAGGCCACAGGCGTATCAGAACACCAGAAAGCCCTGCATCATGCAGGGCTTTCTGCGTATGTTATGCGCGGTTCTTGTAACCACCTTCCTGCACTGCTTGTTGTTCCTTCCGTCCTTCCCATCAACTATTCTCAAAACGGAGTATTCCTGTGAAACGCATCTATCGGTTGATCCCTCTTGCTGCCGCAATTCTGCTGGTTCCGTCGGTTGCCACATCGCAAGCAATCAACACGCGCAGCATCATCCGCGAAAAGCTGAAGGTGCTGCCGGAGCATCTTCGGGAATCCCAGCAAGCCGAAAGCCCAGCAGGGTTGGAAGAGGCTCTGCGGAAATTCCTTTCTGCCGGGCAGGAGATGGCCGTCAGCAACGACAGCTCGCCTGAATCGGAAGTTCATGCAGCAATCAATCCAACCGATAGCAACAACATTGTTGTCTCGCCGATTCGCTATGCTGGGCAAAGCTTTACTACGCCAATCTACTACACCAAAGACTTCGGGAAATCATGGAAGAAAAGCTCGTTCAACCCCCTTCCAACCGAAAGTGCGGCGACGATTTTAGGCGGTGGCGATCCGTTGTTCGCTTTTGATGCCAACGGGCGGTTGTACTACTCGTGGATCAATCTCTACGCCGTCAACTTCGATTTCAGCGATATGCGCTGGGCACTCTCGTGGGCATACTCCGATGATGGTGGGGCAACATGGATGCACAACGCCTCCATGCAAATCGCGTTTAGTTCTGGAATCAGCTTGGTTGGCGGCGGCAATGCGGCTATTTATGATAAGCAATGGCTTGTCTGCGACCTGACCAATGGCCCACGCCGCAACACCCTGTATGCTGCATTTCTTGAAGGAGGTTTATCAGGGGAAGAAGTGAAGATTGGCTTGCGCGTAAAACCCCCGGGCGACGCGCCATTTACCACCACCAGCACCCGTGTTTCCGGCGAAGACTTCAAGCAAGTTCAGTTCACCAGCATTCAGGTTGACCGTGGCGGCGGCGTTCACGTCTCCTTCTTTGGGACAAAGGATGACAAGAACTGGGCGATGTGGCATACCGTCTCAACCGATGGAGGGACCAGCTTCCCAGCCGCAAACAAGATTAGCGATGTTGTTTTTCCCGGGCAGTTCGATCCCGAACTTGCTGAGAATCCAAATAAAACCATGGACTCCATCACCGGAATTTTGGCCCAACGGATGTACCCCTGCCCTCACATCGCCATTGACAACGGAACCGGCCCGCACGCCGGAACCATCTATGCTGTGTGGACTGCCAACGGCATTACCAGTAAGCTGAGCCGTGGCTTGGATATTTACTACTCCCGCTCCGGCGATAACGGCACAACCTGGTCGCCAGCGGTGGTGCTGAACAACAACAACGACGAAACGCCAACAAGCCAGTTCTATCCCAGCATCAGCGTTAGCCCGCAAGGGTTTGTGGCCGTTACGTGGTACGACCGCCGCAGCGACACCCGCGACCGCAACACCAGCTACTACATGACCTACTCGTTCGATGGCGGCGCCACCTTCATCAATGATTTTGCCGTGACCGCTGCTGTCTCCGACTTCGCCACCGTTGGCCGCCGCAACGGTGGATTTGGCGTTGGCGAGTACACGCAAGTGCTAACCACCAGCGGCTATGCAATCCCCGTTTGGGCCGATGGACGCACCGGAAATGGTGATTTGAATATCCTTGCAGCGTTCGTTCCGCTTTCGCCAGAAGGGGGGATCAGTGGTGTGGAGCGTTCGGGGGCCGTAACCGCTGGGATGAACATCCGCCGCCTTGAGCTTCGCGGCGAACAACTGGCGATAGACTGCACGGTGGATCATGCAATCAGCACACGGCTCCATGTGGTCAATATGCTTGGCCAAGAAGTTGCTACGGTGGATGGTGGGCTGATGCCGCCCGGCGAACACGTGCTGCTTGCAGACCTATCGGGCTTGCCATCGGGACGCTACTTCGTCCGGTTGGAAGGGGAAAGCGGCGTGGTTTCTGCCTCGTTCGTGCTGGCCAGATAATCCCCTCGGGCAAAAAAAAATTACGGGGGGGGGTGAGAACTTTCGCCCCTTTCGTTGTCTTTACCAGTGACACTGCGTCGCTACTTGGGATGCCATCAGAAACTATCTCGGCTGAGATCGGCGAATCCGGTTTGGAGGGTACTGCGAACGAATCCAACGGATAGGCTTCCACAGAGTGCGAACAACCGGCACAATTTCACCAGTGCCGGCTTGGATACAAAAAGCGGTTCCCCCACACAACCGCATCCACGGTCTTCCCATCTGCTTCGGCTGATACCTCAGCCGAAGCATTTTTTTTGCTGGTTTTGTGCGCCACCAGCCCTTTTTCATTTCAACATACCTGATCCCACGGCGGAAATGGTAGCTTTGCCCAAGATTGTTCCACTTGAAAGCAAACCATAGCAATCCAACCGAACGCACATGAAGGACATGATCCGTATCGCCTCCGGGCAAGGCTTCTGGGGCGACCTGCTGACCGCACCGATTGACCAAGTAAACAACGGCCCCATTGATTATCTGATGATGGATTATCTGGCCGAAGTCACCATGTCCATCGTCCAAAAGCAGAAACTGAAAGATCCGAAATTGGGCTACGCCAAGGACCTTATCTCCACGATTGATGCAATCCTGCCGCAGCTTGTGCAGAACAACATCAAGCTGATTACCAACGGCGGCGGGGTGAACCTTGAGGCCTGCCGCGATGCCATCATGGAGGTTGCCCGCAAGCATGGACTAAGCGTGAACGTTGGCGTGGTGACGGGGGATAACATCCTGGAGAACATTGACGAGCTGGCCGCGCAAGGGGCCGAACTGCGGAACATGGAGAACGGCGAAACGATGGAAGGCATCCGCTCGCGGCTCCTTTCGGCCAACGTCTATCTGGGCGCGGCCCCGATTGTGGAGGCGTTGCGTGGCGGCGCGCAGATTGTTATCACCGGGCGCACCACCGACACCGGCCTTTGCTTGGCCCCGATGATCCATGAATTTGGCTGGAGCATGGACGACTGGGATCGGATTGCCGCAGGGACCATTGCCGGCCATATCATCGAGTGCGGCGCGCAATCCAGCGGCGGCAACTACATGGAAGATTGGGAGAACGTCCCCGACATGGCCAACATCGGTTTCCCGATTGTGGAGGCGTACCCCAGCGGTGAGTTCGTTGTGACCAAGCACCCCGGAACCGGCGGGCGTGTTTCGCGAGGGACCGTGGCCGAGCAGTGCTTGTACGAAATCGGCAACCCGACCGAGTACATCACCCCCGACGTAGTCGCCGATTTCACCACCATCAACCTTGAAGACTTGGGGAATGACCGCGTTCGGGTGCATGGCATCAAGGGGAAGCCAAACACGCCGTTCTTCAAAGTCTCCATGAGCTACTCCGACGGCTACTCAGCCTTTGCCACGCTTACCTACGCTTGGCCTGATGCAATCCGCAAGGCCAAAGCCGGCGATGCAATTCTGCGGGCGCGGCTGCAGAAACTTGGGTTGAAGTTCGATGAGGTTCTGACCGAATTTGTTGGCTACAACGCCTGCCACGGCCCGTTATCCGAATCCGCCAACCCCGACCCGGAAGAGGTGATGATGCGCGTTGGTGTTCGCGGGCCCGACTTCAAAGCGGTGGAGCGATTCGGAAAGGAGATTGCCCCGCTGATTTTAACCGGCCCGCCCAACGTCACCGGATTTGCTGGGGGCCGCCCACGCCCCAGCGAGGTTGTGGCCTACTGGCCAGCACTGATTGATAAAACCCTGATAACCCCCCGCGTGAAGGTGGAAGTTGTGGAAGCCTAAACTACCCGAAGCGGAGGGTGATGAATAGTGAGTTCAAAAAAAGCGGCAGGAGGTTCATCACTCCTGCCGCTATCTTTTTTTGTTGCCTTTGGGCTTTGGTGAAGCCCAGCTCACCATTACAACGCTGGCTCAATCGCTTTGCGGAAGGTTGCTTCGTCGCGCCCGCCAACCATGGTGTTGATGATCTCCCCTTTGCGGTTCACCACAAAGGTTGTTGGCACGCCACGAATCCCGCCGTAGGCACTTTCCAACGTCTGCTCGTCGTCGGCAATCACCAACGGATATGCAAGGCTGTTCTTTTGGGCGAAGTTGTTCACGTGGTCAATCACCGACCCGCCGCCGGGGGCTTGTTCCCCCACATTGATGCCGATAATCTCGAACCCTTTCGGGCCAAGCTCATTCCGTAGTTTCACAAGGTCAGGAAGTTCGCGGCGGCACGGAGGGCACCATGTTCCCCAAAAGTTCACCAGCACCACTTTCCCCTGGTACTCCTCCAGCGAATGCTCCTTCCCATCGCTGCCTACCCATGTGAAGTTTGCTGCCATTTTTCCCTCTTTTTTCTGCACTCCCTTCAGCGGCGCAACGTTTGCTACTGCGGCTGTGGTTGTTCCGGTAGCGGGGGGGGCAGCCGCAGGCGTTTGGGAAGGTTGTGACTCAGCGGCTGGTTGGGAATCGTTGCGGGTTAGCGCGCCATCGGCTTTGTTCGATTTGCAGCCAACCACAGCCAACGTGGCAACCGCAAGCACCATCAGTGATTTCATAGTGTTGATTATTGAGTTGAAGAAGTTCGGCGTGGAAATGGACTGGTTGCCATGCCCGATACTCTGCTCTGGTAAAGTCCTCCACGATGATGCATCACCACCGTGCCAGTTGTGCAATTTTTTCTTGGGGAACGTTTGCGGCGATTGCGATTGCAAGGTCGCCATACTTGCCAATGGAAAGGGATTGCCCGCTGCCCGACGACTCCATCAGTGTTTCCCCCGCTGCCAGTTTCTGGGCCGCATCCTGCGTCACGTAGAACTGCTTCCCCTGCTGCAGCAACTGCCACGGTAGCTGAAGCACGTACATCGTCTGCTGGCCCGAACGGTACACCAAGTGGGCAACCGCAACATTACCGTGATTGCTGACAAAGCCTCCCGCCAATGCAAGCTGCGTTGTTGGAAATTTTACGGCATAGCGTACCCCGCGCTCCTTAAAAAACTCCGATAGCTCCTCCTTGCTGTCGGTTTCCATCTCCGGCTTCACTTGGCCGCTAATCAGTGCTGCAACGTTGGAGTTTGCGGCGTTAAAAAGATTCAGCGCGGGAACAGGCTTTCCGCTTGGGGCTGACGCACGGGCGGGGGATTGAATTGGAAGCGTGGTGGAGGGCTGCTCGGGGCGGTTCAGCAGAAGGATTGCCCCGGCTAGAGCCAATCCCGCCCCCGCAAGCATTCCCCAAGCCCCAAATCGCGATGAAGGAGTGCGATCAGCATTGGCCGTGGCCAGCGCAGCAGCATCGCGAACCACGTTTTGTGCGGTGGGTGCGGCTTCCGGCGGCGCGTTGATTCCCCCAAGCTGGCGTGGTTCGGAAATCGGTTGGGCGGCGCGTTCGCTTACGTTCATCCGCGCAGCCAGCTCGCGCTCGAACGTTGTTTTGCAGTCGTCGCATGGGGCTTCGGTTGGGTTCGGTTGGTTCCCGTCGGGGTGATCCTCCACCCACGCGGTTATCTGATTATGAAACTCTTGAGCGGTCATTTGAATGTTGCTGAGCGATTGTTCCCGGCAAAAGTACAGAACTGCGGGGAAAGGCTTGCGGGGTGATTGCGTCCGTGAGAAGCAACAGTCCGTTGTTGTGGGGGGAAGCGGTGGCGGGGCAATGGAGCAAATCCGCCACCTGCCTGTATATTGCGCCCCCGAAAGCCTAACCGATCACCGGCCCGTACCTGAATGTTTGTCGGACGCGAAGACGAAATCCATCGAATCCATCAATGCCTTGCCGCAACTGCTCAATCCACTGGTGGCGGGGCCGGAAACCCAGCATCAATCATTGCCATGTACGGGCTGTTCGGTGCCGGAAAAACCACACTGCTGCGGCGGGTTCGGCGAATTGTTGAAAACGAACGGCTGGCCGATGCCATGTTGGTGATTAACGAAGACGTTACCACCACCTCGCTGCCGGAGTTCGTCTATCACCTTGCCACCGGTTTCATTTCGCTTGACCCAGCCATTCCCCGGTTTTTTATTGACGAGACCGATGCCCGCCGCCGCCGCTACTTGCAAATTATGGGGCGGTTGGGGGCCGACACCATGCCGCTGCTGACCAAACTCCGTACCGAGCTTCACCAGCAATCAAGCCACCCAACCCCGGAAGGAAAAGCGATTGAGAGTGAGTTGCTGATGCTGGAACACGCCGTGAAAAACCAGTTCAACAACCCCGACGACCAGCGGCTGACGTTGGACACCGGAAACGTCCTTGCCGAGTCGTTCATTGTGGATTTGATGAACACCATGTTTCCGCTGACCGACCAGATTGAATCGCTTGAGGCATATCTGCACACCGGGCAAACCCCCAAACGGATTGTGGTGGTGATTGATACTTTCGAGAAAATCACCCCACTGCTGAACCCCTGGCTTCTGGAATCCTTGCTGCCATATCTGTACGAAAAACGCTTTGGCGATTTCCATTCCTACCGCACGCCATACCTTCCTGCGGGGACGTTCGTGCGGGAGTTCTTCGACGTTCGGTTTGTGATTGCCGGGCGCGAACGGTTGTCGCTGACGGATCTTGAACGTCGCTGGGATCGGTATCGCGAGGCGTTGATGGAAATCCCAATCGGGCCGTTCAGCCGCGATGAGCTTGCCGAATTTTTGCGGATCAGCGGGTTCAATCCAGAAGAGGTATCCGACCGCGTGATGGAGCTGACGCAAGGGCTTCCTTACTTGGTGACGCTCTGGAGCGATGCTGCACGCGCCAGCAGCGAGGGGGCCGAGCAATCGTTTGTGAACGCGCTGGCCGAGCAACGGATTTTTTGGTACAAAACCGACCAGCAACGGGAATGGATCCGCGCCGCCGCCTTCCTTGATTGGTTCGATGCCGATGCCTTGCGCTGTTTCCCAGCCGTTGGCCCCGATGCCGAGCGGGCGTTTGAGTATCTGCGCAACTCTAGCGAGGTTTCCCGGCCCAGCCAAACAACGGCGGGGAAGTACGAACTGCACGGGATCATCCGCGACGCGCTGCGCCAAGCCACATTCCAGCAAAGCAGCGAGCGGGGCCAGGCGTTTCTTGAATCGGCCACGGCCTTCCAGAACGCTTGGGGGGTGCTGGCACGGTTCGATTTTGTGGAGCGTGATCTGCTTCGCCGTCTTGCATTTTTTGCGTGGTTCGATGCCGAGGCAATCCGCCGCTACTGTGGTGGCCAGGCGCACCGGGTCAACGCCATGATTGCTGCCGCCCCCGACCTTTTTTTGCCAACCAACGGAACTGGCCATCGCCTTGCCCCCGATGCGGCCCAAGTGCTGGAACGCTACAATCGCCGCGCCGAAGCCGACACCTACCAGCAACGGCTGCAAGAAGTGGAAACGCTGTGGCAAGCGCGGAAGCAGGAACTGGAATCGCAGCTGCACGAACGCCGCCAACGCCTTGCCAGCATCCAAGAAGAACTCCGGTTCAAGAACGCCGAACGGAAGATGAAAGCGGAGCTGCACCACTCAACACGGGGGACGATGGGGGTGTTGGAGTCTGATCTGCAAACCGCCCGCAAACGCCGCCGCCAGGGCCTGACCGACCGCGAAGCGGTGATTGCACGCACCAGTTTTTTCTTCATGGTGCTCTGTTTTCTGGTCTTCTTGTTCGTCCGCTCAATCTCGTTCGATCCCGTCACCCAGCAGCTTATCCGGACCGCCGCGCTGGTGCTGACGTTGCTGTTCGTCTTTGTGTTCGCGCTGATGCTGGGGCGCATCCTGTACCTGCGAAGCCGCAAAAAGGAGCTTCGGGATCTGCGGGAAGATGAGCTGTCAACCGAAGAACGATTGGCCAGCAAGCGGTACGAGCTTCACACGCTTGGCGCGGAAGCCGAGGTGGCCGAACGCTCCATTGCCGCGCTGAATGATGAAGCCGCGCTGATCCGCAGCCAAATTGAACAGCTGGAAAAAAGCATAGCGGCCCCCTACGTCTAACGGTGCGGCACGCTCACATCCTGCCAACGTTCCTCACTGCATCCTAACCGGTGCTTCGCCGTAGCCGCCGGCGGTCGTATCTTCAAAACCAATTCATCAAACCTTCAGGGTAGAAAGATAGAGGTGATGCCATGAAACAACTCCATGTGCTGCTGTTGCTCCTTCTGTCGGTTGTTGGCGTTGTTGGGGTGGGTGCCCCAGCGGCGGCGCAGCAGAAAGTTTTTGTTGTTGAGATTACCGGCGAAGTGGATATGGGGCTTCCCCCCTACGTCCGCCGTGTTATCAGCGACGCCACCCAGCAGAAAGCTGCGGCAATCGTCTTCCATATCAACACGTTCGGCGGGCGGGTGGATGCCGCCACCGAAATAAAAGATGCCATCCTGAACTCCACCATCCCCACCCTTGCGTTTATTGATAAACGCGCTATCTCCGCCGGGGCCTTGATTGCCCTATCCTGCCAAAAAATTACGATGACCCCGGGCGGTGCAATCGGGGCGGCAACGCCGGTGTATCAATCGGGGGAGAAGGCATCGGAGAAAGTGGTGAGTTACATGCGGGGCGAAATGCGTGCCACCGCCGAACGCCACAAACGGAACCCAGACATTGCCGCAGCAATGGTTGATGAAAACTTCACCCTGGCCGACACTTCGCTGAAAAAAGCTGGCCAGCTGCTGACGCTCACCACCGAGGAAGCCATGAAGGTTGGATACTGCGATTTCGAGACGGAAAGTCTAGACTCCGTCCTTGCCAATTTTGGATACGCCAACATCGAATACCAACGCCCGCAGCAGACTTGGAGCGAGCAGTTGGTGAAGTTCCTGACAAACCCAATCGTGAGTTCGCTGCTGATTATGATCGGCCTTGCCGGAATTTTTTACGGCGTGAAAACCGGGCATTTGGGGATGGTTGCTGGCGTGGGTGTTGCTGCAATCGCACTCTTCTTTGGGGCGCAGTATCTGGTGGACCTTGCCAGCGCGATTGAGGTGCTGATGTTTATCGCGGGGGTGGTGCTGTTGGCCGTGGAAATTTTTGTGATACCTGGCTTTGGGGTCACAGGGATCATGGGGATTCTGCTGATGATCGGCAGCTTGTTTCTGGCACTCATCGGCAGGTTTGATCTTGTCTCCTACGATTCGCTCACCGTTCCACTGTACACGTTGGCGGCATCACTGGTTGGGCTGGGGGTTCTTGTTGCGCTGATGATAAAATATCTTCCGCAGTCCAGCGCGTTCAACAAGTTTGTGCTGCAAACCACGCAAAGCTCGGCGGAAGGCTACGTCAGTGGCCCCGATTATTCGGGACTGCTGGGCGCAACTGGCCAAGCCATGACCACGCTTCGCCCCGCCGGAACCGCACTGTTCAACAGCAATCGGTTCGATGTGATTACCGAAGGGGATTACATCAGTGCTGGCGAGGCGGTGGCGGTGGTGCGGGTGGAGGGGCGCAAAATTATCGTCCGGCGGACAGCCGGGGGAACGACCTGAAGGTTCTCACACGTTCAACCCAGTAGAGAATGCCGAACAACTCCATCTGCTCCGAACACCATTGGCTTGCTGCAATCCAGCAAGCCTTTCTTTCTTCCCCCCAGTTGTTGCTTGGCGGAATCAAACGGCGTGTGGGATTCTTCCGGCTGCATTCCCTTGCTCTTCTTCTTCCGGTGGCCGCAGCTGCACAAACCGACGCGCCCCCGCCAGTATCCCCGATAGCATCTCCGACAGCATCCCCGGCAACCTTGCCCGACACGATTCGCCCCTTCATTCTGCGTGCTGTGGTGATTGACCGCCGGAACGTGTTCGACACCAGTGGGCGGGACTTTCCGCTGGTGACCGGCTTGCTGAACTCACTCCATGTTGTCACGAAGGAGCAGGTGATTCGGCACGAGGTCTATCTGCGCCCGGGCGACACCGTCACCCAGAAAAAGGTGGATGAGATTGAGCGGAATTTGCGTGCCATCGGCATCTTCCAGAACGTCATCTTGCAACCGGTGCTGGCCGATAGCGCGGCCCCCACCGCAACCTCCACCAAGAGCCTTCCATACGGCGATCTTTCCATCATCACTCGTGATGGCTGGTCCACGCAGCTTGGGTTCAGCGCAAGCACCGGCGGGAACGCGCAGCAGTACTCACTTTCCCTGAACGAGGTCAATCTGGCGGGGCTTTCGTACCAGGCCAGCGTTGGCGGTGATTACTCATCGGTGAACGACCGCGGTTGGGGAATCAACGGGACGCTGGCGGACCCGAATATCTTTGGAAGCCATATCCAAGCCAGCGGGAAGTTCAGCCTTTCCAAGCTGGATAACGTGGGCGTTCTTTCGGTTGGCCGCCCCTACTTCTCCGACTACAGCCCGTGGGGATTCGGGACCTCCATTTCCTACCTTGACGGGATCAACTACTTGTACAGCCACAGCCCGACGGTGCGTGCCACTGGCATTCCGATTCGCACGCTGGACGCTGGCGGGTGGTACGGCGGATCGCGCGGGGGGGATCGGGACCTGTTCCGTTGGGCCATCTCACTTGCCTACGACCGCACGCTTCGCGACTCGCTTCAGGAGCTTCGCCCGGCGTTCGAGAACAGCGTACGCGCTTTTGCTGGAATCGCCTCACTGCGTCGCCAATTTGTTCGGATGGATGATGTGCAGTATCACGGCCAGGTGCTGGCTCCGGTTGGCGCAATGGGGGGGGCGTACATCGGAAAAATCTCACCGCACAATGGCGGGCTGGATAACATCTTGTATGTGGGGGGTGAGGTGCGGCAGGCTGGCGGAAACCGGCACGTTTATGGTTTTGCCGCGTTGCAGGCGGGAACCGGATTTGTGCAGAAGGAGACCCGATTCACCCTGCAACGGGCGGTAGCCAGCGGTGTGTGGTGTGTTGGGCCGGGGGCGTTCACCGGGCGATTTGAGCAAAGCACGGTCTGGCGTTGGCCCCGCTACATCGCTACCACGCTGGATAACCTCAGCGGGCTGCGTGGCTACCAAGTGTATGGGCTTGTGGGGGATAATCGTTTGCTGTTCAATCTGGAGTACAGCGTGCTTCCCGATTGGCAGTTTCTGTTCTTCAAGATTGGTGCTGCGGCGTTCTTCGATATCGGCGCAATCTGGAATCAGTCGGAAAAATTATCCAGCACCCGTTTCCACTCTAGCGCAGGGCTTGGCGTGCGGATCACGAACTTGCGTGTTGCGTTGGGGCGTGGGGTGATTCGGATTGACTTTCCCTACAACTTCGACCACAAGAAGTTCACGCAAGTGGTGTTCAGCACCGAAACCCCGTTCGATGCCTTCGGCGTTCTTGACACCCCCGCGCCCGGGGCATTTTTGCCGTGAAGGTTTGGGGGAGAACTCCATTGATGCTTCGGCAAGCTCAGCATGAACGGGGGCAAGCTCAGCATGAGCAGGGTGGTGAGGTAGCAGTTATTGAGCAAAAACAACGGCCCGCCATCTCACTGGCGGGCCGTTCTGATTTGCGTTGGCTAAAAGGCTTTTGCTTACCGCCGTGGCACAATCTCAATCACTACCGTGCGGTTGTAGAAACGTTGCTCGGCAAGGTTGTTATTGAACGGTGCGCGGCGTTCGTCCTCGCCAAAGCCGTAGGTGTCGAACGTCACGGTTTTGCCTTGCCGCTGAAGCTCTTCGGTCAAGATTTTCTGTGCTGTTTCGGCGCGGCCTTGCGATAGCTTGTCGTTGTACTCCGGCGTTCCGGTGATGTCGGTGTGGCCGTGGATAATCACTGTCGCGCCGTCGGGTACTGCTGGGGCAACCGTGCTCACAAGGAAGTCCTTGTAGGTCTCCATCGTTTTCGATTGATCGAACTCGAACAAGATGGAGTAGCGCGTTGCCACTTCCTCCTCGTCGGGATCCACCACCAACCGGAACTCCTTCGGCTGCGGCGTGATTGTCTCACCGTTTTTTGTGGAGATCGTCACTTTCGCGGTGTAGCGACCTTCGGTGGCCCCTGCCAGCAACTCTTTTGGGTCAATCCGAATCTGGTCGCCAGTCCCCTGATACTTCTTGGTGGTGCCGTTGCGGTCGGTGATCTCGGCAGTCCACATGGCAACGTCGCCAGTGGAAGCAACCCGCAGAATCACTTCCTGCGCTGGATCCTTCTCAACCGCGTTGATGAACACTGGCTTGTTCATGTCGTCGGGCGAACCGTTCAACTCCACACGGTAGTTTTCTGCATCCACCAAGGTCTTATCCTCGCCCTGTGTGGATCCGCTTCCGCTGCGGGCGGTTGGCATTGCGCGCCCTTCGGTGGCGATTCGTGCGGGGTCAATGCTGAAGGTGGAGGTCAGATAGTTCTTCACGTTCTCGGCCATCTGCTTTCCGGCATTGGCATCGCCGTTGGCAGAACCAACCAGCTTGACAGAAGATGATGGATTGCGGCGCAGACGGTCGCCATAGACGTTCAGCACGTTGTAGTACACCTCCATTTGGCGGCGCGAGCGTGTTACCAACGGATCGTTCCCGCCGGTTTCGATTCCCGGCTTAATCAGTTGTTCTTCGCGGAAGTTTCCGGCATCGGCACTGGAAAGGCGTTTGTAGCGTGAGGGGACATCGGTGGAGCCAGCGTCGAAGAAGACGTAGTTCCGCATCGGGAAGGTCTCGTTGATACGGCGGCTTCCGGGGATGACGCTTGGCGCGCTCACCACAAAATCGGCTTCTCCCGGTTTCAGTTCATCAATCGGTGTTGGCGGAACACTGCTGAATTTCAGCGCGATTCCGGCGCGAACGGTGTTCTCTTTGAAATCGGTTAGGTCGTTGTCGGCAGCGTCAATAAAATTTTGGAAGCCGAGGCGGAACTGAGCGAATGGTGTCACCACAATTTGGGTTCCGGGGCCGGGGCCTTGTAGCGGGATGTCGTATCCCAACCCAAGCTGCGCGCCAATCAGGAAGCTGCGGATGTTTGCGATCTCCTGCGACGAACTCAGCGTGGTATCGGGGGTGCTGAATTTCACTGTTTGCTCCGATCCCTTCGCCACGTTGATCCCGAAGCTGGGGCCAACAATGGCATGGAAAAAGCGATTGCCAAGATTCACCCGCAGTGCTGGTTCGATGGAGATGTAGGCTGGGCTAAGGCTTACGTCCTGTGTGAAGGAGCGGAGTGTGGTGTCGGGAAGCAGCCACGCGGTTCCGGTTGCTTGGTCGAAATCCACAGCACGGTTGTCGTAGCCAATTCCCAAGTTGAAGCCAAGAAGCGAGCCGGGGTTATACTCCAACAGCCCCCCCAATGCCAAACCCAATCCCGAACCGCTGTTCAGCCGCTGAACCCCATCAAACCCCACAAGCCCATCGCCCCCCACCATGTTGAGGTTTGCCCCGGCGAACAATCCGTACCACCAGTTTCCCCAACGTTGGTCGGGGCTGGTTTCCTGTGCGTTGGCGGTTGCTGCCGTTGCGATCGCTGCCAGCAGAATAACCGCCTGATAAATCTTGAGATGCTTCATCCCATTTCTCCTGTGTTCATGAA
Organism: Armatimonadota bacterium; assembly: GCA_020850315.1. Classification (GTDB taxonomy): domain Bacteria; phylum Bacteroidota; class Ignavibacteria; order OLB7; family OLB7; genus OLB7. The sequence goes on from JADZEY010000020.1 coordinate 39,392, forward strand.
TGAATTGATGCCCGGGTCGGCATGGCGTATCCGGACACCCTTGCAGTAGGGAACAAGAACCAAGTATGCTCCTGAAGCTGATACGATAAAAACCTTGCAGAAGTATAACCCTAACGCCCGATTGAACACAAGGGGAATGTCGTGCAAAGTGTAAGAGTTTTAGGATAACCTTGGCCGTAGCATTGGTGAGGGGGAAGGTCAAAAAATAGCCGGGGGTATCTGAGAACGTTAGATCTGCTGGAGGTGTTTGGCCAATTACTTGGAGTGCCAAAGTAACCGCAAGCCGCATCGCTGGTCGGAAAAAACGCATCCCCACCGATACACGGCGCATCAGTGGGGATGGAAATAGAGCATCACACAGGGGTAGGGATATGATTACTTCATATCCGGCACATGCGCCCTGCCTTACAACGACTCCAAAAACACAATCAGCGCGTCGCGATCGGCGCGGGGTAGTTGTTGAACGTAGTTGCGTGCTGCTTCGGCTTCGCCGCCGTGCCACAGGATTGCTTCCATCAGATCGCGGGCGCGGCCATCATGCAGGAAGAACGTGTGGCCGCTTACGATGCGGGTCAGCCCGATTCCCCACAATGGCGGGGTTCGCCACTCGCGTCCGTCGGCAAGATAGTCGGGGCGATTGTCGGCAAGCCCTTCCCCCATATCGTGAAGCAGCAGGTCGGTGTAGGGATGGATGATTTGGTTGGAAAGATAAGGTGCATCGGGTGCAACCCCGGTGTGTAAAGTTTCAATGTGGCAGCTGTTGCAGTTGGCCGCACGGAACACAACTTCGCCACGCTGAACCTTGGGGTCATTCAGCACGCGGCGTGCCGGAACGGCAAGGGTTGCGGTGTAGTGGGCGGCGGCTTTCAATGTTTGCAAGTCAACCTCAGGATCATTACTGCTGGTGTCGCATTGGGGTTGGCCGTGGCAGGTTTCCAGCGTGAACATTGTGCTGGTGATCCCCATATCGTTGTTGTAGGCTGCGGCGGCCTGCTGCAGAAGGCTTGGCGTGTTGGCTTTCCAGCCAAACCTCCCAATCGTGGTGTTGTTTGCTTGTGCATCCCAAACGTAGTTGGCGCGCCCGCTGATTCCATCACCGTTCTGATCGCTTGGATCGGCATTGGCAAGCAATGCTGATTCCGGAATCGCCTCCAACAGACCCAAGCCAAACACTGGCGGGGCAACACGTGGGGAAAGCATCATTCCAGCGGGGATGGGGCGGTAGGAAGAGGCCACAACATAGCGCGGTTCACGTAGTGTGTAGGGCAGCCCATCGGCAAACGTTCCTTGCCGATCAATGTAGGTGACGCTCACTTTCCCTTCGGCTGGGATTCCGAACACGCCGCGATCCTGCAACTGCCCACCGAACCCCGGAACAGGATTTGGTCCCCCCTGATTGTCGGCACCGGGAATGCTGATGCGGAAGAGCATCGAGCTGAAATTTTCGCCGGCGAACGGTGGACGGCCGCGCCCATCGCGGGCATGGCAGCTGATGCAGGAAGTGTTGTTATAGACCGGCCCCAAGCCAGCATTGACGCTGGCCGGGGCCGTGACGAATGTTGCTTCGAACGCGGCATCCCCTTCAACATGGAGGTTAAACGCATCTCCATCAAGGTTGGGCGCGGGGAAGGAGAAGGCCGCGCTGGAGGCGTTAATGATGGTTGTTTGGCCACCGGAACGTGCGTCGGTAGTTGTTGGCGGGGTTGGCTCGGTTGTGGAATCGTTGCCACATCCGGCAACCAGTACCAAGCCCAGCAGAGCAGTTGTAGAATAGCGAGAAAGTGCCATGGCTACTCGTGGAAATTATGGTAGAAGCGTTTTGGTTACTTCATTATCGAAGGTGGCTTGCAGTGTACGCACAGCGGCTTGCGCAGCCTCGACAGCGGTTTTGTTGCTGAAAATCGCTTGGCCAAACGATGGCTGCATTGCGCCAATCGCCGCGATTGCCGCATCAATTTCGGTGCGAACACGAACGTCCAGCGTGCTATCCTTTGCCACGACTAATTGGCTGATTCCTTTGCCGCTGTTGGTTCCGTAGGTTCCTACATATATGTTCTTTACGCTGCGGATGTTGTCCTGGAAATCAGCGTTGGAGTTGTTGCTGAACTGCGATTCTTCCAGCGTGCGGTCTTGCAGTGTAAATGGGTCGTTGATCTTGCCGTTGGCAACTTCATCGCAGATAGCGGCCATGCCACCGATGATATCCTCTAGCCCGCTCCGTTGCGAGGTGTAGATGGTGCTGCTTCCGCCAGCATTTGCAAGCTGTGCAGCAAAGTTGTCGCCGGTGGCTTCCCATGATTGGCGCAGCTGTGCGGTTGCCCCCTTGAAGCTTTGGGTCACGGCCACCAGATACTCAATCTCACGCGTGGTCATTGCTGAGGCTGGCTTTGTTTCGCTGGTTCCAAAGATCAAATACTCGATGGTGTGGAAGCCTTTCAGTGTTCCTTCTAAGCCATCAATGTATCCCTTGGTAAGGGTAGCACTGCTGGCAAGCACGGCATCTAAATCTACTTTGTTCACCGGCCAGCTATCAATGCTTGGGTCAATCCCTTTGGTGTCAACCGGGCCGAACAGAAATCCTTCGCTTTGTTCCCACGGGCGGCGTGCATCGCGCCAAGCCTGGCGTGCGGCCTCCAGCTTTGCATCGGTGATGCCAGTTTGCAGTGCGGCAACTGCATCGGCAAGCACTTGGGCTTTTTGGTCAAGCTCGATGTAGGTAGGAAGGATCACCTTGTAGGCAACGTCGTTCAGAACGGCTGAGACCTTCTGCTCATCGGTATCCACTGGCTCGGTGGTGGAGTCGCTACAAGCCGCAACGGCAATTGCCAACAACGCAGCTGCAAATGGGATATGGAATCGGTAGTTCATGGTAGGAATTGGTTGTTAGGTTTCGGTTAAAGGAAGGAAGAATCTTGACTCCTTCGTAATGCAGTTGTAACTCAGTAGTAGTTCAAAACTCCACCCCCATTCCCAGCCCAAACGTTTGTTCGACGTTATCGGTGGGAATGCCAAGTGTGCGGTTTGTGAAGTCAGCTTTGAATGTGAGGTTATGGTTCAGGCGGTAGTTTAGGCCCACGGTCCAGACCTTCCGTTCCCATCGCGGGTTGTCAAAAATTCCTTCGGCAACCTTGTGCATGGTGTCGTAGTATTCATATCGCCCAAATAGGTGCAATGCTGGCTGGGTTCCCTCTTCACCATGCTCTTCTTCCTTCTGCTTGCGGGTTACTTCCTCGGTTGGTTCCCCCTCGGGTATTGCTGCTTTTGCCGGAGTGTAGAACCATGGCAGGATATCATACCCCGCTTCGGCAAACCAGCCAAGCGCCGCGCTGCCAACGGGGGAGCGTTTCACGTTGAGGTTGTTGGAAAGATTGCGATTAGCTTTTGAGACTGCTCCGGCGTTTTCTAACCCGCCATACAATGCCATTGCGCGTGCAAGGAATGGACCTTCTTGGAGTGTGCCATGCAGTTCGCCAATGGTGACGTGAGCCGGAACTGTCAGGTCTGGCTTTGGGCGGTTATCGGCACTGTTGCCGAAGTATCCGCTGGCTCCAACCGAAGCTCCATCGCTTACCTGGTAATCAACCCGCCCCACCACTGCCATGTTCTCGGCGTTAATCATCTCGAACTTCCCTTGATGCCCTCGCACAATCCAATTTGCCGAGCTGAATCCGGTGGCATCCAAGCCATTGACCAGTTGTGCACGATACCGCAGCCCACTCCACTGGCCAAACACCTCAATCCCTGTTTCGTGCCATGTTGCCGGGATCATGTTGAACTCCATCTCCGAGCGTGCAACCGTGAAGTAATCGCCTGGTTCGTAGGCAGAGTTTGTTAGCCCGATAGGAACGTAGAAATGCCCCACGCGCAGGTTGAATTCCGGAGCGAATTCAAGTATTGCGGCCAGCTTTTCCACCACAACTTCACCACCTTTCTCAATCTCCTGCTCGTATTCGCCGAACTCCTCCAGCTTATCGAACTCCATAGTGCTTCCGGTTCCACCATGCTCGAACTCAATCTCTGCTTCCAGTTTGATCTTGTCGCTCACACGGTACTCCGGCTCGATTGCAAACCGTTCTAAGTCGAACGCTGCACGGCGTGGAAGGTCGGTATCCCACCAAAACTTGTAGTAGTTAATGATGCCGTATCCTTCTACCGAGAAGCGGTCAAGCTGTGCGGTTGCCGATTGAGTAAGTATGCTGATGCCTGTAAGTATCAGTAGAGGCAGTTGCCAACGGTAGCGGGAAAGAGGTATGGACATACAGTTGTTGTGTAGAAAAAAGAGCAGCAATTGGATTCGGTAGATCCGGGAGCCACAAACTTAACTACCTGCTAATCTAAACTAAGTCCAAAAATGTAATAGTTTCTTATTTGAACTTAATCCAAATAAGAAACTACTATCTTTGCTCCCGATTCAACAATCAGCACGACTTCCAGCATAGTCCCAGATGCCCGTATTCTACTCCTATTTGCAGTTTCCCCTATTGACGATCCATTGGCAGCGCCTGTTGGGGGGCTTCTGTTTATTGGCCTGTCTTCTTAGTGCGCAAGCTGTTGCCCAAACCATTCATACTGTTCAGGGAGTTATTGTTGATGAACAAGGTGATCCGCTCCCTTTCTGCACAGTTCGATTGGTTGGTCAGCAGAAGGGGGGCGACCGCCACACTACCACCACAGCAAACGGGGAGTTTGCGCTCACGGTTGATGATGATGAAGTGTATACCCTTACAGCAACACGGGTCGGATTCTATGCTGAAACCATCCCCGTGAGATTCCCCACACCTACACCCGCACAGCCAGTCCGTATTGTGCTTCGGGAGCAATCGTTGGCCACAAGTGAGGTTGTGGTGACGGCTACCCGTTCGGTTCGCGAACTATCCACGTCGCCAACTTCTGCGACGGTTGTCACCGCACGTGAGATGCGTTCGCAAGGGGCAAGGCTGCTCGGCGAGGTGCTTGCCGAGCAGCCTGGGCTGGCCATCATCAATGACCACGGGCAAGGGGTACAGATGCAAGGGCTTGACCCAGCCTACACGCTGATTCTGATTGATGGCGAGCCAGCCGTTGGCCGCACAGCCGGAACCATGAGCCTTGATCGCTTTATGGTTGGTGATTTGGAAAGAGTGGAGATTGTGAAAGGCCCTTTTAGCTCACTCTACGGCAGCGAAGCACTGGCTGGAGTGATAAACCTTATTTCCCGCAGGCCAGGGCGTGTTCCGCAATTGTCGGGATCGGCTGAATACGGAACCAATGGCAGGCGAAATTTTACCCTGAACGGCGAAGGAAAGATTGGTGAGGTGGGGGTGCGGCTTTTTGGTGGCTATCTCGGCTCCGATGGCTATGATCTAGACCTCTCCAGTCTGTCGCCAACCGTTGCCCCGTTCAATAACTACTCACTTTCTGCGCTGGCCGCATCCCCTCTTACTTCTGCGATTGATCTTTCCATCAGCGGCAAATTCTCTGCCGAGCGAAGCAGTAGCCAAACTGAGTTAGTGTTGAGCGCAGATACAGTCCTATTTGATGACCGAGGGCAATTAGATGAATTCAATATCTCTGGTAAAATCGGCTATGCTGTTAGTTCAACATTGCGCCTTCAAAGCAGCTTCTATACCGCACGCTATGCAACCGAAAGCACCCTTACTTCGCCAACCGACACTGCTTTTGCGAACTACTACCGTAGCATCTTCGATCAAGGGCTAACCAAAGGGGAAATTGTCGCTGACTGGTCTCCAAATGCAGAGCACTACCTGACTGTGGGGGGAGGTATTGCTGCCGAATCGGTGGAAGCTGAATTGATTGCCGGCGGGGTTCGCACCGCAACCAACGCCCATCTGCTGGCACAACATCAGTGGCAACCCAATGCTGAGTTCGGGCTTGTTGCTGGCGTTCGGTTTGATTCCCACAGCGACTATGCTGCACGCCTTAGCCCGCGGCTTTCACTTCTCTACAAGCCTATCGAGTGGGGAACGGTGCGCTTTTCGGCAGGAAGCGGTTTCAAGGCACCGACATCTCAGCAACTCTATCTCGACTTTACTAATCCCACCGTTGGCTACAGCGCATTTGGTGCTGTGGGATTGATGGATGCAGTCAATCGTCTGCGTGATGCAGGGGAGATTCAACGAATGCTGCGTGACGTGGAAGGTAGCACAGTGCTTCGCCCGGAAAGCTCTATCTCGCTTGGCATGGGATTGCAGGCCGCCCCTCATCCCACTCTGCGCCTGACGCTCGACCTTTTCCATAATCGTATTCATGACCTTATTGAAGCCACCGCATTTGCCGTAAAAACCAATGGCCAATATGCTTTTAGTTACTTCAATCTGGAGCGTGTGGTGACGCAAGGGGCAACCGCCGAGGCCAGTTGGGAGCCGCTGACTGGGCTGACACTTGCAGCCTCCTATCAATTCCTTGATTGCTTTAGTGTGGAAGAACAGGAAAGCATTACACGAGGTGATATTCAAAAGGTGGGAGCCACCGGACAGGTTCGCGCTGTGCAGCTGGTGGAGTATGGCGGATTGTTCAATCGTTCGCGGCATAGCGGCACGCTACGCATTAGCTATAACGATACTGCCACTGGCATCGAGGCTGCACTTCGCAGCACCTTGCGTGGCCGCTACGGCTATGCCGATGCTAACAGCAATGGCGTGTTGGATGATGCTACCGAGTATCACGCTGGCTACATGCTCTGGAATGCTTCAGTAAGCAAACAGCTTGGCTCATGGCTAACAGCTTTTGCCACCGCCGAAAACCTTCTTGACCACACCGACCCACAACTCCCCGAGCTTCCCGGAAGGCTGCTTGGCTTGGGGATTCGCGTGGAGTTCCGATAAAGAAAACTTCTAACTGACCACATCAATATCCTAACCAACCCGGGCCAACAGGAGAGGCCCATAACCATGATGCTTACTCGTTATTTCTCTGCCGCTTTTCTTGCTAGTGCTATCGGCCTTGCATCGTGCGGCGACGACGCAGTTGTTGAGCCAACGCCCACGCCAACCCAGGTTGCAACCACCGCCAAGGATATTCCTGGCGACACCGCCAACACTGGCCATTACACCTTCTACCGCCTAAGCGATAGCAGCATTGTCTCGCTGGCGGATTCGGCAACAACCAAGTGGGATATTGCCTTCCGTGGCACCTCCATCATTGTCAACAGCGGCAGCAGTGGCCCCGGTACAGCCGCCGGGCAAGTGCTGACAGGCGTTGACTTTGACACGCTGAGCATGGCCCCAGAAGCCGGCTACAATGTTGATGCTCCGAACACGCCAGCCCTGGGTAAAACGTGGTACTCCTACAATCCCACCAACCACCTGATCTCCATTGTCCCCGGCAAAATTTTTGTGCTGAAAACGGCCGATGGCAAGTATGCAAAGCTGCAACTGTTGGGCTACTACAAAGGCGCGCCAGCTTCGCCAAAACCGGAAGAGCCAGCCCGATTTTTCACCTTCAAGTACGTGATCCAAAAAGATGGATCAAGGAAGCTGAAGTAATGGTGCGAACAATCAATCGTTCCGGTGCGTGGCCATTCTTGCTGGCGGTGATTCTTGCAATGGCTGCTTGCCAAAAGCAGGATGCTGAGCAAGGGGTGAAGTCAACTTCGGCACAGGAGGATTTAGCAAAAAAAGAACGGATCATCACGCTTGGTGGGCCGGTGACAGAGGTGGTCTATGCGCTTGGTGCGGGGGATCAAGTGATTGCTACCGACATCAGCAGCACGTGGCCAGCGGCGGTGGCATCACTGAAAAAAATTGGCTACCAGCGGACTCTTTCTGCCGAAAATATCATCGCCTTGGGGCCAACGCTGATCCTTGCTTCGGCGGAGGCAGGGCCGCCAGCAGCGATTGAGCAGTTGCGGGCATCGGGGATTCGGATAGAGGTGATACCATCGGAGCACTCACTTGCCGGAGCCAAGCAGAAGATTGATGCGGTGGCAAAAGTTTTGGGCTTGGAGGAATCCGCAAAGCACCTACGCGATACCATCGCCCGCTACGCTGTGGCTGCCGACTCGCTTCAGCGATTGGCCGCCGCAGGTTCCCCGGCAAAAATCTTGTTCATCTACGCTCGCGGGGCTGGCGCATTGCAGGCATCGGGAAAAGGAACCGCTGCCGATGCGATGCTTGCCGCGTCTGGCTTGCGCAACGTGGTGACGGAGTACGATGGCTACAAGCCGCTAACCCCCGAAGCAATCGTTGCAGCTAACCCGCAAGTGGTGCTGATGACTACCAGCGGGCTGCAAAGCATCAGCGGGAAAGAAGGGCTGCTGAAAGCAGTCCCTGCGCTTGCCCAAAGCGATGCGGGGCGCGCCGGGCGGATTGTTGCAATGGATGATGAATTACTGTTGGGCTTTGGCCCCCGCTCTGGCCAAGCAATTCTGGAGTTGCGCCGCAAGATTGATTCGGTGCAAGCAATGCAATCACCAACCGCTGCCCGATTGTGAACCGTTCGATTGCACTTCCCACACGCCGCCGCGCTTCCCAACGTATCCACGGCCGCCTTACAACACCACGATTGTTGCAAGGTGGGTTGATGTTGCTGCTGGTTGTTGTGGTTATGGCCGCCGTTGGCATCGGTGCTGTGGGAATTTCGCCCGCCCAAGTGGTTGCCATTGTGCTTCAGCAGATTGGCATTGATCTGGGGGGGAGTTTCGGCATGAATCAATCGGGAGTGCTGTTGGGGGTGCGCTTGCCACGTGTGTTGTTGGGGGTTCTGGTTGGTGGCGCGCTTGGCGCGGCTGGGGCCGCTATGCAAGGGCTGTTTCGCAATCCGCTTGCTGACCCCGGCTTGATTGGGGTCAGCAGTGGGTGCGCGTTGGGGGCTGTGCTTTGCATCGTTGTTGGCAATGCAATGTTCCCTGCGTTCCTGAATCAACTTGGGCTGTACGCCCTTCCGGTGGCTGCCTTTGTTGGCGGGCTCTTGGCCACGTTGCTGGTCTATCGAATCTCCGCACGTAGCGGAATCCGAAGCGTTAGCACAATGCTGCTTGCTGGGATTGCGGTGAACGCCCTGGCAGGTGCGGCCATTGGCCTTTGCACCTACCTTGCCACCGATGCCCAACTTCGCAACCTCACTTTCTGGAGCTTGGGAAGCCTTGCCGGGGGAACTTGGGAGACGCTATCGGTGGTTGCCCCGCCGATACTGCTTACCCTGCTGCTGCTGCCCCGTTTTGCGCGGCAGTTAAATATGCTGGCATTGGGGGAAGGTGAGGCAGCTCATCTTGGAGTTTCCATCAACCAGTTGAAATGGCGGGTGACGGGGTTGTGTGCGTTGGCGGTTGGCGCTTCCGTCTCGATGACCGGATTGATCGGCTTCATCCCCTTGATTGCACCTCACCTTGTGCGCCTCTCTATCGGTCCCGACCATCGCCATTTGATCCCTTGCTCAACATTGCTTGGCGCAGGCTTGCTGGTTGGCGCAGACCTTGCTTCGCGCATGGTTGTCTCGCCAGCCGAGCTTCCAATCGGCATTATTACCGCCATTGTTGGAGCCCCGTTCTTCTTGTGGCTATTGATGCGCGAGCAGCGAATAGCCTAAGCAAGAAACGCCGAAACCTACCTGCGGCGCGGCCCAAGCGGTTGCCGCCACCCATGCTGAAAACCGCAGTTGAAAACAGCACATTCATTATCGCCGAACCAGCAAAGCACCAATGGCACTGCAAGCCCGAAACATCACTGTTGAACGCTCCGGCAAACGATTGCTGGACTCCGTTTCCCTTTCGATTAACTGGGGGGAAGTTGTGGCATTGATTGGCCCGAACGGAGCCGGGAAATCAACCCTGCTGAAAACGTTCAGTGGCACGCTGAACCCAACACACGGCGCGGCTACCTTTGCCGGACGTGAGTTATGGGAGTTAAGCCCAGCCGAACGCGCAAGGGTGATTGGGGTGCTGCCGCAGGAGTCGTCGCTGAGTTTGCCCTTCACAGCAATGGAGGTTGTGGCCATTGGATGCCAAGCTGGCGGAGCCGATGGGGCCCAGGCCGAGCAGATTGCACGCCAAGCATTGGCCGACGCTGACGTTGAGCATCTATCCGAGCGAATCTACACCACCCTTTCCGGTGGGGAGCGGCAGCGGGTTCACCTTGCCCGCGTGCTGGCTCAGTTGTGGCGTTCGCGCAATCGCGAACGGTACTTTCTGTTCGATGAACCCACCAGCAGCTTGGACCTTGCACACCAGCACCGGATGCTAAGTGTTGCCCGCCAGTGCGCTGCCGAAGGCGCCGGGGTGTTGGTGATCTTGCACGACCTGAACCTTGCCGCACAGTATGCAGATCGGATTGCCCTGCTGCACCACGGAGCACTAACCGCCGAAGGCACGCCGGATCACGTGCTGACCCCCGATGTGCTAGACCCCGTGTTCCAAGTTACCACCTGCGTCTTCCGCCACCCCGGGCTTCCCTGCCCGCTGATTGGTGCGTTTGGCAAGCAAAGCATTGTGGATGCCGGTATCCCTCACGACTTCATGCAACCAAGTTCAACATAACCTTCCATAAGGAACACAATAATGACGGACACAGCAACCGTAAGCCCAGCCACAACCGAGCAGCTTACCGAACTTCGCGCCGCGTGGGACGCACTGCGCCAAGAACAACCTAACCTCCGTATCCGCGACGCTGCACGCCAACTTGGCGTAAGCGAAGCCCAACTGCTGGCCACCAACTGTGGCCACACCGTGCAGCGATTGCAGGCAGATTGGGGGCAGCTTCTGCTGAAACTGGAATCGCTGGGCCAGGTGATGGCGCTTACCCGCAACAACCATGCAGTCCACGAAAAAGTTGGGACTTACCACAGTGCTTCGGTCAACGGGCTGATGGGTTTAGTGGTAGATCGTGACATTGATCTGCGGGTGTTTTTCAGCCACTGGGAATATGGCTTTGCCGTCACCGAAGAAGGGAAAGGTGGGGTGCGCCGTAGCCTGCAATTCTTCAGTAAACATGGCGAGGCAGTCCACAAAGTCTATCTGCGCGAAGACTCCAACGCGGCGGCGTATGATGAGCTTGTGAGCCAGTACCGCAGCGAAGATCAATCAGGGCTGATAGAGGTCACAGACCAACCCATCACCGCCGACCGCCCCGATCAGGAGATTGATTTTGCGGGATTGTACAGCGAGTGGCGCGCCATGGAGGACACACACCAATTCTTTGGAATGCTACGCAAGTACAACGTTGGCCGCGTGCAGGCACTGCGCAATGCCGAAGCAGACCTTGCGCGCCCAGTTGCGCTGGATTCCATCCACCGCGCACTAATCATTGCAGCCCAGGAACAGCTTGGGATTATGGTGTTTGTCAACAGCCCCGGCGTGGTGCAGATACACTCCGGCCCAGTGGAGCGGATTGTGGTGACCGGGCCATGGGTGAATGTGCTTGACCCAGGGTTCAACTTGCACTTGCGCCAGGATGCAATCGCATCGGCTTGGATTGTCCGAAAGCCAACAACCGATGGCGTTGTCACCTCGCTGGAAGTCTTCGATGAAGCAGGGGAGACAATCGCCCTGATGTTCGGCGAACGGAAGCCGGGCAAACCGGAGTTGCCGGGATGGAGAGCGATTGTGGAGCGGTTGGAAGCTGAGGCAGCAGCATAACATCAGCCAAACATCCACGGCCCGCCCACACTGGCGGGCCATTTTTTTGCACAACACAGAAATGGTGTGGAAACCTTCCAACACCCTGTGTTATCTTGATGCTGCAACACATTCAACACATTCAACACCTGCCCTTAAGGAGAGCAATCAACTATGCGATTTCTTGCCACAATGCTGTTTACGGTGTGCGGTTCCGTTAGCCTGTTATTTGCCCAGCAGCGCGACACTGCACGGGTTCCCATCGACACGTTAAAAACGTACCGACTTGGCGAGATCGTTGTTCGCGGGGAGCAGGAAGCAACGGTCTCCACCTCCACCATCCAGCGAATCCCCGCCGCAAAAATTATTGCCAGCGATGCGCCCACCGCCGACCGGCTTGCGGTAATCATGCCAGCAACCCGCGTACAAACCAACTCACGGGGTGAGGCAATCCTCTACATGCGTAACGCTGGCGAACGCCAAACGGCCATTTTTCTGGATGGTGCATTAATCAATATCCCCTGGGATAACCGGCTAGATCTAAGCCTGATTCCGATGAACAGCGTTGGCGGGGTGACGCTCTCGCAAGGGGTAGCATCGGTACTCTACGGGTCGAACATCTTGGGGGGAGCTGTGGAGTTTGTTTCGCAGGAGCTTGCCACGCCGGGTTACTTGACCGATATCGGCGTTGCTGGCGGGAATGATGGCTACTACTCAATCCAAGCAATGCACACCGGGAACTTGGGGGTGTTTAACTACATTGCTTCGGCTAACCTTATGCGGCGCGACGCGCTGTCATTCCCCGATAGCTCGGTGTTCCAGGCCGACGGCGAAACTCCATTTCTGCACAACCAATTCAATGCCGACCAACGGACCAACACCGACTCGCGAATCTTCAACACCTACGCCCGTGGCGAACTGAAGCTGGCAGAGCGGGCCTCGTTGGGGCTTTCCACCTCGTTCATTGATGCAAGCAAAGGGGTTGCGCCGGAAGGTCACGTTCCCGATGCACGATTCTGGCGATATCCAACATGGCGGAACCTTTCGGTGGTGCTGAACGGTGATGCCGAGTTTGGCGAAAACAGCCAGTGGAATCTGCGGGGCGCGGTTTGGGCAACATCCTTCGCCCAGACGATTGACCAGTTTGACGATGCAACCTACGCCGTGCGGAACACCAGTCAGGAAGATGAAGATATGACGTTGGGAAGCCGGGTTGTGGTTGGCCACACAATCGGCGATGGCGACGTAACCATCACCGCTGCTTTGAACGCCTTGCAATCTGCACACGACCAGCGCGATAACGAAGTTGACTCCACCGGAACCGTAATCCCAGCGCCCACGGCACAGTACAAACAACAGAACATCAGCACCGGCCTTGAAGCTACCGTGCAGCTTATGCCAACGCTGCAAGCGGTTGTGGGGGTGGGATACGACATGATGAGCACCCCGCTGACGGGGGATAAACCAGAGCGCGACCCGTTCACCGATTGGAGCGGCACCGTAGGGGTGCGATGGACGGTAAGCGATGCGGTGGCCGTGCGTGCTTCGGCGGGCCGCCGCACACGGTTCCCAACCATGCGCGAACTGTTCGGGGAAGCACTGCGCCGATTCCTTGTGAACCCCGACCTGAAGCCGGAAAATGCAGCCCTGTTTGAAGCTGGTGCCGAAGGGAAAGGGGCCGGCGGCCAGTGGGGGCTGACGGCATTTGCCAGCGATGTTAGCAACACCATTGACCAACGCAACATCGACACGTTAGGTGGACGCAAACGGCAGCGCATCAATCTTTTAGGAAGCACTACCTACGGTGCCGAACTGACTGGTGGAATCCACCTTCTGGAGCGGCTGAACTTGGACGGCCATTTCACCTTTATGCACACCCGCGCCAGGGTGACATCAAGCACCGGAGCCGATTCCACATCCTACCTTTCCGAGAAACCGGAGTATGTGGGAACCATTGCTGCATCCTACAACTTCCCGTTTGGCCTAACCCCTGCCGTCGAGCTTCAGCTAACCGGCCAGGCGTTCACGCTGAATGATGATAACCGCTTCATCGCGCTTGGCACCTCGGGGTTGGTGAGCGCGCGGCTTTCGTGGCAGACGATGATTCCAGGTTTGGAGAGCGTCACCACACTGTTTGTTCGGGTGAACAACATTGCCAACACAGCGGTGCTTCCGCAGCTTGGATTGCCAGCGGTGGGGCGTGAGCTTCAAGCCGGGGTGCGGGCATCATTCTGATTGCCGGCAGTGGCGGAATGAAAAACAATAAGCGGTGGCATCGGGAGATGCCACCGCTTATTTGTATCACTATCCCGCCGTGTGCGCGCTACCGGACTACATCCGGTTTTAGCATTTTCTCCACTTCCTCAATGTGTCCCGTCTCCTCCTGAATTTGCATCTCCAAAAACAGCCGCAGCCCCAAATGCTCCGGCATCGCCTCGATGTCCCGAAGCAGATCAGCGTATGCCCCCCACGCGGCTTTCTCAAGATTTAAGGCGGCCTTCAGCATCTCGTTCAGTGTGTCGAAGCTCCAGGGGAATTGGTCGGCTGCCGGGAAGGTGCGCGGCGTTCCCCCCAACGAGGTGATTTTATCACCCACCAATGTGGCGTGGGCAACCCCTTCGTTCGCTTGCTCCCGCAGCCATCCCACGATTGGAATCATCGAATGGCCATAGATGAAGTAAGAATAATGGAGGTACATCATCGTGCCGGAAAGCTCCAGTGCCAGAATGCTGTTTAACCGTTCGCAGATTTGTTCGTTGGTCATGGCTGCTGTTGATTTAGTGACTTGTTTCCCTGCCTGCCAGGTTGCGGCGAAGATACGAACAACAACGGCTGAACAATAACCGCCACCCCACACTTTTTCGGCTCACACGTTGGTTGGCTGATAGCGGTGAGTTAGCTTGTGGCCAGTTGGTGGGAACGTATGTTCGATGCTTCGTCATCCTCGGAACTTGAACCCAACAACATTCCTCAAACTCTTCTTCAGCATATGCAGATCGGACACTATCAAATTCACCTGATTGAAACGTGCCGCTTCGCCTTGGATGGCGGCGCAATGTTTGGCGTTGTTCCAAAAAATCTGTGGGCCAAAGCCTACCCCCATGTTGATGACCAAAACCGGATTGCAATGGCTGCGCGGGCGTTGCTGATTCGGGGGGAAGGAAGGGTGGTGGTGGTGGATGCCGGGTGTGGCGAGAAGATGGGGGAGAAGCTGCAAAGCATCTACGCTCTTGATAACAGCCGCTACACCCTGGCCGATGGACTGGCCCAGCATGGAGTTCGTCCGGAGGATGTCACCGACTTCATCTACACCCACCTTCACTTCGATCACGCTGGCGGCTCCACCCAGTTGGATGCTTCGGGGCACGTTGTCCCCACATTCCCGAACGCACGGCATTACGTCCAGCGCCAACAGCTTGATTGGGGACGAAACCCCACCGATAAAGACCGCGCCAGCTTCATGCCAGAAAACTGGGAGCCAGTGGCAGAGCATGGGTTGTTGCAGGAGCTTGATGGCGATGGCGAGTTGTTCCCGGGGATTGAGTTGCGAACCATGCACGGCCACACCCGTGCCATGCAGCTTGTGGTTGTGCGGGATGATTCCGCCACGGCCCAGCAACCGGCAGGGCTTGTGTATTGTGCCGATTTAATCCCCACCCGCGCCCACCTTCCATTCCCCTACGTGATGGGCTACGACAACTTCCCGCTGACCTCACTGCAAGAAAAGCAATCGTTTATCCCCGAAGCCTACGAACGCCGCTGGCTGCTCTGTTTCGAGCATGACGCGTTCACCGACGCGGTGCAGATTGCGCCTGGGAAGAAAGGGTTCCAGATTGCCAGCGAGCATCAGTTGTCCATTGCCCCCCGCTAAAATTTCCCTTGCTGATCATCCATGCTTGTAAAAACCGTCACCGTCCGCAACCGTGCTGGGATTCACACACGCCCGGCGGCCACCATTGTGAAAAAGGCATCGCAGTACCGCTGCGAATTCTTTATTGTGAGGGATGGCTTCCGCATAAACGGAAAAAGCATCATCGGCGTGATGATGCTTGCCGCCGAGCAAGGCTCCGAACTTCAGCTTGAGTTCGACGGCCCCGACGAAGCCGCCGCCGCCGAAGACCTTGTGGGATATTTTGAGCGGAAGTTTGATGAGGAGTTTTAGCGTAGAGGTAGTTGGTAAACCTCAGGCTTGCCAGTAGCACTATTTCCGCCAGCAATTATCAAAAACGAGGCGACATCGGACAGTAATTGTCCGATGTCGCTTTTGTTTAGTCGTAGGTTTGCAGCGTCATAGATCAGGTGAATGGAGGTGCAATTGAACGTGGCGCGTATACCAGCAAAGTTGTGAAAGAACCAAAACTAACAGAAAGAGCAATCAATGACGGGAGGATTGACCGGCGGGCAATCCGACTACAATACCAACAACCAAACCAATCAGACGACCATGGCGAACGCAACCAAGCAACGGAAAACCATTTCGATTCGCGAACCGTTCATCAGCCTTATGGTTCACGGAGCAACCTATGAGGGGATTGCCAGCTTACCGAAACGGTACGCTAGCGACTTCGTACCGAGTTCCGGCAGCAAAGACCTTGAAGTTCGCTCTTGGCAAACCAACTACCGGGGGCCGATCCTACTTCATGCGTCGAGGGACAAGACCACGCTTGAATACTTCGGCTGCAAAGCCGAAGCATTCCCTCACCGCGGGTGCGTGGTAGCGATTGCGAACCTTATTGATGTTCGGCCTATGCGTAAGCAGGACGTAGCACGGAGTGGTGGGTCTTATGATAGCTCCTGTTTTGTGTGGGAACTTGCCGACATCACCCCCATAACGCCGACACCGGTACTCGGAAAAGTTGGGTTCTTCTATATCGGACTACCGAACCAGCAAGAGAAAGAAGTCCGGCAGTGGCTAAAGAAGAATGGCTTTGCTACTTCCGATGGTGCACTTGAATAGTCAATAACTATACTCGGGACAATGGAGTTTGCGAGAATCCTCGTCCTGTAATTCCCGCACAAGCGGGAGCCGATAGGCCTGCGAAGCGCGTCCATGCGGGGTAGCAACCCACTCAGCTTTGTAGAAGTTCACACACTCCTTTTATCTGAGTATAAGGGAGACAAGACCAGAAGCATCCGCTCCTCGAAGCGGATGCTTCATTTCCCCCCCCCGGTTGTACCGAGATTTTTCACACCCCTGCGGCCACTACTCCTTCTGCTAACTTTGCGCCCTTGCAACTCTCCAAACATATCGGGACCGCTGCGTGGTCTGCTGCCGATAAAGCACTCTACGTGTTGATTGGCCTTGCCTTCATCCTTCCGCAAAAGGTGATTGGCGAACATAATTGGGGGGTGGCAACGCTGGCCCAAGCCGGCCTAACGATCATCTACATGCTCTCGGATGGGTTCGCGCTGCAAGCGTTGGTGAACTTCGGGATGACCGAGTCGCGCCGCCGCCAAGCACTGACCATCTCGGCGGTGCTGCACGTGGGGTTTATCGCGCTCTGCACCGCCACCGTGTACTTCGCCCGAACCTGGTGGGCCAGCGTCCTGAACGAGCCTGATCTGATCCCCACGCTGGAGCTGTTTCCCCTTGTCGCGCTTGGGTTTTTGCTGCGGAACTACTTCCTGAAAATCTCCCAACTCCACATTGATACCCGCGCCACATTCCTGATTGATGCTGCGTGGATTGGAACCACTGTGCTGCTGGTGCTGCATGGCTGGGCCAACGCTTGGATGAACACCGCCGAGGATATGATGCTCATCAGCGCGGCATCCGCCGGGGCTTCCTCGCTGATGGGGCTGATGCTGTACGCCCGCCGCATCCGGTTTGCCCGAACGATTGACCGCGAACTGCTGCGGGAGATGGTTCGCTTTGGCCGCACCCAGATGCTCTCGGCAGGAACGCTGGCGCTGCAAACGCAGGGGGATTACCTTCTGCTAAAGCTGTTCGTAAGCTCGTCGGTGGTTGGCAACTATGATGCTGCAAAGAAGTTGTTCCGTGGCTTCGAGGCGCTTCGCGATGCGGGTTCGCTGTTTGTCTATCCGGCGGTTGCACGGCTGAAATCGCAGGGGAGGGAAGGGGAGATGGTGCTGTTGGTGGAGAAGATGATCGGCTTCATGACGCTGCTTGCCGTTCCGGTGGTGGTGGTTGTCTGGATTGGCCCAACGGCGCAACTGTTTGAACTGATCTACCGCGGAAAGTACCAGCAGGCGGCCTTCATCTTCCAGCTGATGTGCCTTGCTGGATTGGCAATCCCGTTCAGCATGAACATCAACGTGCTGAACGGCCTTAGCCAGGCCCGGGCACTGCTGCGGGTGATCCTGATGTCGGCAGCGATCTTCTTCCTCAGTGGGTTGGCCCTGGTTCCGATGCTTGGTGTCCATGGCATGGCCATCACCATTGCCCTCAGCTATGTTGCGCTTGGCGCGTTTAGCACCCGTGCGGTAAAGAAGTTCGTCCCCTTCAGCATCCGCGGCGCGTTTGGCCGCTGGCGCGATGCTGTGGAGTTTATCCGGCGGCAGTGGAGGAAAAGAAGGAGAGTGGGGTAGTGGTCAGTGGGCAGTAGTCAGTGGTCAGTGGTCAGTGGTCAGTAGGGGGGCTTTTTATCAATCATGTTCTATCAGCCGATTTCCGAGCTTCAAGCAATTCAATGCCAACGATTTCCAATCTCCGATAACCTGATTCCCAACTATGCTTCAAGCAATTCAATACCAAAAAACTGGCGAGCTTCACGTTAAAGAACTTCCCGCCCCGGAACTGAAACCGGGGATGATTCTGGTCCGCACTGCTGCCTCGCTGATCTCGGCCGGAACCGAGCGCACCTCGGTGGCAACGGCGCAAGCCTCGATGCTGACCAAAGCCCGCACCCGCCCCGATCTGGTGAAACAGGCGATGGATATGGTGAAGAAGGAGGGGCTGATGAACACCGTCGAAAAAATCCGCACGCGGCTGGATAGCTACAAGGCGTTGGGCTACTCCGCCGCCGGCGTTGTGGTGGCCAGTGCCTGCGATGGCTTCGCCCCCGGCGACCGCGTTGCCTGCGCCGGTGCCGGCTACGCTTCCCATGCCGAGGTGATTGCCGTCCCGAAAAATCTTGCCGTAAAAATCCCCGATGGAGTCAGCTTCGAGCAAGCTGCGTTCACCACGTTGGGCGCCATTGCGTTGCAAGGGGTTCGGCAGGCAAAAATTTCTTTGGGCGAGTCGGTGGCAGTGGTTGGTTTGGGGTTGCTTGGCCAACTAACGGTGCAGCTGTTGAAGGCCGCTGGCTGCCGTGTGATCGGCCTGGACATCAACGAACATCTGTTCGCCGCTGCACGCCAGTTCGGTGCCGATGCGGTTGCCCACAGCGGTGGCGGCGCGGCGCAAGCAATCGAAAGTTTCACGCGCGGAATCGGTGCCGATGCCGTTATCATCACCGCCGGAACCAACAGCAACGCCCCGATGGAGCTTGCAATCGCCTCGGCACGGAAGAAAGGACGGGTGGTGGTGGTGGGTGCTGTGGGGATGGACATCCCACGAGCAGGATTTTTTGAGAAGGAGCTGGAGATCACCATCTCATGCAGCTACGGCCCGGGCCGCTACGACCCCACGTACGAAGAGGAAGGGCACGATTACCCCGTTGCTTTTGCACGCTGGACCGAAGGGCGCAACCTTCAGGCAATTTTGGATTTCATGGCTGCCGGAAGCCTGGATGTTTCGGCGATGATAACCCACCGATTCCCGATTACCGAAGCCGGAAAAGCCTACGACATCATCACCGGAAAAACGCCGGAGCCACACGTCGGCATCATCCTGCATTATCCCGAACGGAAGGAATCGCTGGTGCGCACGGTGCAGGTGCATCCGGCCACGCTGGCCGCCGGGGCGTTGGGGGTTGCGTACATCGGCGCGGGAAATTTTGCGCAAAGCTATCTGATTCCCCCAACCCAAAAAGCTGGGGCGCGGATGCTTGCCGTGGCCACTTCCACGGCAGTGAATGCCCGTTCGGTTGCCGAAAAATTTGGCTTCCAGCAGGCCACCACCGACGTTGACGCAGTGCTTGCCAACCCAGAGGTCCACGCGGTGTTCATCGCCACCCGCCACGACACCCACGGCGAGTACGTGGCGCGTTCGTTGCAATCTGGCAAGCAAGTGTTTGTGGAGAAGCCGTTGGCGATTAATCGTGAGGAGCTTGAGAAGATTCGGGAGTTGGCCGAGCAGGGGCGCGGGCGGGTGATGGTTGGCTTCAACCGCCGTTTCTCCAAGCCGTTGGTGGATATGCAAAAAGTGTTCGCCAACAGTGGCGAGCCGTTGGCGATGATGTACCGTGTGAACGCTGGGTTCATCAAGCCGGACAACTGGATTCAGGCACCGGCGCAAGGTGGGCGCATCATTGGTGAGGGATGCCATTTCATTGATTGCATGCAGTTTATGACCGGCGGAGCGCGCCCGGTAAGCGTCCATGCTGCGGCCATTGGCAGCAACAACACGCAGGTGCGGAATGCCGATAACGTCGCAATCACCATCCGCTTCAGCGATGGATCCATCGGGACGCTGCTGTACCTTGCCAACGGCGACCCCTCGGTCCCCAAAGAATACTTCGAGGTGTTCGGCGGGGGGATGACGGCAATCATGCAGAATTTTTCCACCGTTGCAACCTCACGCGGGCGGAAGACAAAAGTGGAGAAATACAACGGCGACAAAGGGCACAGCCAGGAAGTAGCAGAAACGATTGCAGCGATGAAATCGGGCGGGCCAATGCCGATCAGTTTCCAAAGCCTGCACGACACAACGCTGGCCACAATCGCCGCGCTGGAATCGCTGGCAACGGGGGAGGTTGTTCAGATAGGCTAGTTGACCGCCCAAGCCAGCGAGCATTCCCTCAAGTAAATCAAGATCATTTTCGGCCTGCACAAGGCCAAAAACTAACGCCAGCCAACACTCTCCTCTCTCTCATTCTGGAGTGCTGGCTGGCGTTGTTGTTCTGGTGAGCTTTTCGTTGTGCTTACTCAAGCCCGGGCGATGCCACTGGTGGCTCGATTTTCCGAACCGTCGTTACGGTATCTATCTGGGTTGGGGCTATCGCTTCCACTTGGGCGGGGAGCGTGGTGACAACTGTGTTCAGCAGCGGCTGTGCGGTAATGGCTGCTCTATTGTTCTGTCGCTGAGGCGGCATGATGGTGGTGGTGCGTGGCTCCACTGGTTCGCTTGCAACCACACGGCTTGGGCGGCGGTTGGTGGCGATTCGGCTACCACGTGGTTCCACTGCTGGGGCCTGGATTGCCACAACTTCTTCGTACGTCAGCCCAGAATTGTCAATCCATTGTTTCAGCTCCGGCGCGTCAATCTGGCGGATTGCCGCGAAGTGGTAGCGGCTGTTGATTTCCTCGGCAACCTTGCGTCCCAGCGATTGCTCCACCAAATACCCCACCGCGCAGATGTTCCCGTCCAGGTCAATAAACACTGGCTCCCACGCGCCGGGATGTTCGTAGTTCATGGGGTATTCACCACGCTGCCAGTAATCGCGAAGCCGGTCAAGATTGCGGGCGCGTTCGGCTTGCAGTTCGGGCCTCATCCAGCTTGCGTCGTGGCTGCGCAGCAACCCCTCCACTGCTTGTATCCGGCGCGTGTGGTTGGCGTGTTGCAGCGCAAGGTCGCCTTTGATTTCTGGGGATAGCTGGTTGAATTGAATATCGGTGGTGATGATTGTTGAGGGGCGGTTGCCCACAACTTCGGACGGAGGAATCGGTGTGGTGCTGCTGAAGAATGATGCCAGCGAAACGATGCCAGCAGCAATGGCGGATACGATTGGAATGTTCATGGTCTGCGTCTCTCCTTTCGGTTGTTTGGATCAAGATTCTGGTCTGTTCTGTTTCCATCAGCACAACTCCATCAGCACAAACTGCTTTCACGACGCAGGGGATGTTGTGGCGTAACATGGGGGACACGATGAAATTTTGCGTGCAAAAAAACGCCGAGGGGGTCAGCCACGGCGAAAGAATGGAGAAGGTGATGCGGCTACTCAGTCTCTCATCACCAAAGCATCCATCGGGGTCTTTCCGGCGGGGGCTGTTCCACAAAAACATCATCACCATCCACCACCACCTTGTAGGTTTTCAGCCGGGCCCCGCCAACAACTGGGTTGCCTGTCCGGAGGTCGTAGGTCCAGCCGTGCAGCGGGCAAGCAACGGTGCAATCTTCAATAAAGCCATCGGCAATTGCAGGTGCGTGCTGGTGGGGGCAGATATTGCTGACGGCATAGACCACGCCATCAATCCGGAACAGAGCAAGCTCGGTATCATCATCCAACCAAACGCGGGTTCCGCGCCGGCTGGATAATTCACGAATCGAACACACACGAAGCAGTTGAGGTTCGGACATACGGGGAAACTCGGGGGAGGGGAATCAGTTGGGTTAACGTTCTACATCTGTTGTTAAATCTCCACCGCATCCGCATACACAACCCGGCGGCCATAGCGGCGTTGGGAGATTGTTTGGCCCGCCCCGCCTCCGGTTTTGTAGGCTACCTCCATGTTGATATGCCGCTCGTATTCCTTCACCACCAAACGGTACGGACGGCTGCCGCGTGGTTCGGGAAGGGTGATTACGCCGCTCCAGAGCAGCGGAGCTAAGTCGTCGGTGATCTTGTGCGGAAGCAGTTGGATGTCCGCATCCGGCACCGGAACCCATCCCAAATCGGGGTCGCTGATGTCGCTGCGGCGGGTCTCGACAATCACCTCGAAATCCCCACCATCGCGCTGTGCTTCGGATTTGTTGAACGTGGGGCCAGCAATGGCAACACCAATTTTCCGTGGATTCCCTGCGTCGGGGCCGATGGTCATCAGACGGTCGGGGGCAATCTGTGCGAAGTCGGCAAGCACCACCCGCGAGACGAACGCATTCTTCACGCTGTTCGGCTGGTACCGCACCAACGCCAGCCGGATAAATGGATAGTAGCTTGGCCCAACATCAATCTGGATATCGCAATACCAGAGCTGGCGGACTTCATCATACTCCACTTTATGCCCCAACACCGCCAGCGTCGGCTTGGCGGGGATGTAGCTGAGTTCGGGCATGATGGCCAATTCAGCCTTGTCGGCAAACTCAAGCTCCCGCACCGCTTTCACCCGCGCCTCAGCTTGCGAAAAGTCCAACCGTGGTTGCAGGCTCTTCATGTACAGATCAGCCTTCCGCCACGTTCCCTTTTTTGCTTCCCCTTGTTCCATGGCCTCTTTTTTTGCGGTCTCTTTTTTTGCGACCTCCTTTTCTGCGGTCTCACTCCCCTGCTTCTTTTTGGTGTTCAGATAGGCTTGCACAATCGCTTCGTGCTGCTCGGAGGTTGCCAGCGTGGTTTTTTCGGCGGGTTCCTCGCTGCCGGGAATTTCTTCCAGCGACACGCCGTAGCGATCCTGATGCCACGCCTTGAAGTCGGCGGCTTTCGGGCTTCCGGTGGGGGGGAAGGATGACCAAATTGGATCGGCCCCCCACTGGGTGACGTAGGGGAGGTACTGCTTCGGGATGTCGGAAAACGCCCCAGTCCAGATCAGCACTCCAAGCCGTTCTTCGTCGCCGGAACTGAACCACGGGCGGTCCAGATAGACCCGCAACCCGCCCCCTTTCCGCGCACTGGCAACCGTGGCCCCTTCGGCCTTGGATCCCCAGCCAAATGTTGGAAGGATGTACAGGAGCTTTGGGGCATCGGGGCGGGCCGAACTCAAGATTTTTTTCTCCACCATCTCCGAATTCCGCGAGATGTTGTTCTCCACTTTTTGCGGATCATCTGGGTCCGGTTTCAGCAATTCCGGCGGCAGATATTCACGGAACCGAGTGGTGGCGTTGATGAAGTAGCGGACCTTCCGGTACTTGGTGTCGCCGAACTCATGCCGCCGCTCGAAATAGATATGTGGAGCCTTCGGGTCGTCAACCAACAGCTCACAGACGGTAGCCTTGCCGGGGATCATCTCCCACTTCGGCTTCGATAACGGATCCACTGGTTCTTCCCACTCGGCGCGGACCTCGGCCCGTGCTGTGGATTTGCAACTGAGCAGCAGTTTGTCGGCCAGCGTGGCGTAGGTGTTCCCAAGAAATTTGCGAACACCCAAGCTGTCGAACTTCGGGACCCCAAGTGGTTGCTGCGTTGCGTGCACAAACTCTATCGTCCGGTACGGGGTCAGCATCCAAAGCCGCCCGAACTGTGCCATTGTGGCAAGCTGCGATAGCGCCGGTGGGTTCAGCTCCTCAATCCAGCTCCAAGCTCCCAACAGCTTCAAGGCTTTTTTCCCGAACACCGATGCGTAGCGGCAACGGAAAACATCACCTTTGGGAAGGAAGAGGGTGAGCATCCGTTCGCTCGCGCTCCACTCCGGCAGCTTCCCTGCGGCTCCTTCGCGCAGTTGCAATCGGAAGGGGAGTTTCTGATACCACTCCCCGCCATCCCCGAAGGCAATCGCCACCGCACCGTTTGGCGCGGAAAGCGGTGGGCCGGGGATTGCAGCTATCGGCTCGGCCTCCCCTTTGGCCGGAATCATCATCACTTTTCCGGCGGGAATCCCCGGCACGTTGAAGAAGATCACCCCCTCGGCAAGCGGGTCGGGGAGGTAGGGAAGCTCCCCGATCTGAGTCTCGGTTGCGATTGGGTTGGGCGGGTTCTTGTCCGATGCCGAACCGATCTGTTGGAATCGCCCCTCCTTGCTGGCAATCAACTCATACTGTGCTATCAGCGTTGCGTCGTTGGCCAAATCGTCCGCCGGAAGGTCGAACACTCCGTGCGTCTCGGCATCAAGCTGGGCAATGGCTGGCGGTGTGATGTGGCGTTGGCTGGCGGCATCGGTTGGGGTGGTGTCCAGCGGCTGGCTGCTGTTCATGCTGCGGATCACCAGCCGCTCCAACGATTCGCCGGGAAGCGTATCAATCGCCTGCTTCAGCACCACAAACGGGTGCGAGACCGGCTCGAATCGGCGATAGATCACCGGCGGCGTTGCCCACTGGGTGTCCGATTGCGGAAGCGATTTCACGGTTGGCCCGTTCCCTGCCAAATCCACCGCACGGATGCGAATCCGGTACTCCCTCCCGAACCGCAGCATCGGAAGCGACCCCGGGATCACGTGGAAGCTGGTCCGGAGTTTGAAGTCGTCGGAAAATTCGTTCGGCGCACGGACTACCTTGCCGTCGTTATCCACCGCCGCGCCGGGGCGTGGGACGCTTAGGCTCCACCCTTCCCATGTCCCCATGGATTCGGCCAGGAACAGGTCGTTGGAGGAACCATCGGATGATTCCGTTGTTGCCGTTTGGATGAACCCTTCATCCTGATGCTCCTCGGCAATGCCAGCCCCGGTGAACTCATACCGCCCTGTCCGCTGGTGCAGTGAGAACCACTGGTTGGCCCCAACATCCAGCACGTCCACACGATAGCCACGGATAAGGTCCTCGGCGTAGAACAACGGATCTGTCCCCGACTCCAACTCCGTCCGTTTCTGCGTTGCCGATTTCAGTATTCCCGCCAGCCGCAGTGCCCTTCCCGTTCGGACGATGGAGATGCCGCCGGTGCGTGGGGCGGGGATGCTGCTGTTGGTGGGGGAGTCGGTGGTGGCGCGCCCCTGGCGTGCCGAAAGGTTGTAGGCAGCGTTGTGCAGCTTCATCGCCATCCCCTGAACATCCACTTGGACTAAGTGGTAGGCGGGTTGCTTCTGCTGGTCGTTCGGCAGGGGGTCGCTAAGGCGTATCGCGCCGCTTTCGGCAACCTCCGGCATTGCTGGGCGCGGCTGGGCGATAAATCCGGCATCGAAATACTTGAAGGCGGTACGCGGCGTGCGGTCCTTTTTGGGCAGCGAAGGAAGGCCGCTTGGCCAGATTGGGATCACTTTGATTTGCCCCGTTGCCGGAAACGCCCCGCCGCTGGGGATCACCTCCAGATCGAACACCAACCCAAGCCTGCGAAGCATTGATGGATACGCCCCCAACATCGCTACCATCTGGTGGAAATCCAGCTCCGGCGGGTTGATAACGCTTTTGCGATGCTGCCCTGTCCGCACAACATTCACCTTGTTGTGAACCGCCGGGGTGTCCGGATCTTTCTTGTTTTTTGGAGCAAAGAAATGCTGAAGCTGCGCAAAATCTGTGGCGGGGTCTGGGGGGCCGGGGGGGATTGCGCCTAACTTCCTCATCACGGGACGGAACGTCTCGATGATGTTCTTCTCCGGGGTGGTTCCCACGGTGGAGTTCACCAGTGGATTGCGGTAGGTGTTGATTGGCCCAAGCTGCTTGGCAAGCTCCTCCACGCTGGGGAATTCTTCCGACGCACCAAATGCTTGATAGACCTGTTTCAGATAGCCCAGCACGTTGGCCATTGGGTAGCTGAAAATCAAGCGGTTATCCAGCTGATCGAATTGGTACGGGCGGACGTAGGTTGTTTTGGGGAACAGTGCTTTCCAGAGCTTCGATTCGGCGGCCAGATTGGGGGCGGGAAGGAATGGTTTGCAGGTGAAAGTGCTGCCGCCAACGCTGGCCTGAAACTCCAGTTTGGCCAGCGTGGCGGGCCAATCCAGAAAATCATTGAACTGGCCAAGCTGCTCCGGGATAACATCGGTCTTCAGTTGCGGCGCAACAACAACGGAAAGGATTGGGTTGCCGCTTCCTTTGGCAATGCTGCGTGGCAGTGCTGTCCATAATATGCTTTGCTCGATCATCGTTTGCTCCGTGTGATAAATGCCCCCTGAAATTACACGACTTGCCGAGAAGAGTGAGTAGGGTAGAGGTGGAGAAAACCGAAACGGAGGGGGGGGGGGAAGCGCTACCCCACCACAATTTTCCGAACCCGTTGTTGAAGGTTCAGCCCGTTGTTATCGCCCCAGGCGGTTTCGTAGTTGTTGGTGAATCCCAACTGGCCGTAGCCGCGCACTTCGGCAATTTGCGATTCTTCGTCAAGGTCATCGAAATCATCCACCGTTTGGGTGAAGCCAGGATGCTCGTCGTACTTGGCAGGGTTCACCACGGCGAACACTTGCGGCGGATCCAGCGGCATCGGCTGGTTTGCCACGGTTGGCCACGCATCTTCTGGCCGCACAATCACTTCGCCGTTTTTGAACATCGCTTTTTTTGTCAGGATGAACCGCCCCTCATCCTCAACATGGAACTCTGCTTCTGTGGCAAGGGTGCTGCATTTCAGCAGGAACTCGCACAGCAGATAAGCATTGAACTCGTTATCGGCAACGTGGGTGATCCCGCTGGCAACCGAGCCATCGCGAACGCCCCCCCAGCGGACAGTGAACAACCCTTCTTCCTCCATTGCCCGGATTGCCGCAAGCTCATCCTGAAGCTCAATTTTTTTGGCCAGCAGCCGCTTCCGGAAATGGTAGCGCGCCACGTGGTAGGGCATTTCGGGTATGTGATCGTAATTCGGGAACAGGATGTACCGCTTCAGCCCGATGCGGTCGCAACTCCAGATAAATTCGGAGTTGTACCAGTGCTGCAATCGGGCAAGCTCCTTCCAGATAGCACTGGGCAGAAGGTCCCCACCGGTGTCGGGAACGTAGTAGCGAAGTGCGCGTGGCATAGTGTGTGATTGCGGCGATTGATTTAGTACCCCAATTCTTTCAGCCGCTGCTCGGTCAGCCCGCTGTTGGCTGGGGCCACAAGGTTGCGGATGTACTTCCCCAGCATGTCGAACTCTATATTGACCGAGTCCCCTTCGCGCAGGTCGCGGAAGGTTGTTGCCGAGAAGGTGTGGGGGATGATGGAAACCATGCAGGCCCCTTCCCGCACCTGCGCCGCCGTCAGCGAAACGCCGTTGATGGCAATGGACCCCACCGGAATCACCAGCGGCGCGAAATCGTCGGGATAGCCAACCCAGTACAGCCACGAGCTTTCGCGGGTGGCGGCCTCGATCACTCTTCCAACACAATCCACGTGGCCCTGCACAAAATGCCCGCCAATCCTGTCGCCAACCCGCAGTGCCCGCTCAAGGTTCACGGGGGTTCCGTTGGTGAAACTCCCCAGCGTGGTCTTCTTCAGCGTCTCCTCCACAGCAACCACCGCGAACCAATCGGGCCCGCGCTCCACCACGGTTTGGCAGCATCCATTCAGGGCAATGGAGTCGTCAATGTCTAGGTCGTCCATCACGCGGCTTCCGGTGACTTCAAGGCGCACCGAACCTCCATCGCGAGTTGCCCTGCGGATGGTTCCGATCTCTTCCACTAATCCGGTGAACATGGCTGGTGTGTGTGGTTTTGATGCTGCCTAACTGTATTTCAGCATAGCGATTTCATCCTCAATCACCTCACGCAGTGCTGGCTTGATAAAACGATCATCAATCCCAATCGAGTGAAGCGACCGGGCGATGACGTGGATGCGCCTTCCCATATCGTGGCGGCGGTTGACAAGGATCACGCGTTGGCTTTTAACAGTGCAGAGACCTCCATCGAAGTCCCCAAGTTCCGAGCGGATGGCAAGGCCCATCTCCTGTGCGAGCATCTTCAGCTCGTCGTAAATTTCTTGGTGAGTCATAGGTGATGGCAAAATAAAATTTTGGGGGTGTTGGGCAAGAGGGAATGGTGAATGGTGAATGGTGAATGGTGAATGGTGAATGGTGAATGAAGCATGGCCTCTTTGCTACTGACCACTGACCAATCCCCCAAACCGCATTATTTTCAACTACAGACACCCCCTCTTCCCCTGAAACCGTATTTTCCCGCATGGAACAGATCGGAGTGATCTTGCTGAATCTTGGCGGCCCCGACTCGCTTGAGGCGATCCGCCCGTTTTTGCGTAATCTTTTTCTTGACCCAGAGATCATCAAAATCCCGCTGCCGGGGCCGTTGGGAAGGCTGTTCCCACGGCGGTTGTTTGCGGAGTTCGTCTCGTGGCGGCGCACCCCAAAAGTGCGGCCCAACTACCAGCAGATTGGGGGGAAGTCGCCGTTGGTGGAGCGGACAGTGGAGCAAGCCGAAGCCTTGCAGGCGGAGCTGAACCGCCGATTTGCTGGGAAGGCACAGTTCCATGTGAAGTTAGGGATGCGCTACTGGCATCCGTTCACGGTGGTTGCCGCCCAGGAGTTCCGGCGGCAGGGGATTCGCAACGTTTTTCTGCTGCCGCTCTATCCACAGTATTCCCGCACCACAACTGGCTCCAGTGCAAAGGAGTGGCGTGATCTTCATCGGGACAACTTTGGCCGTTGCTTCCGGGTGAAATCGGTTCGCGATTACTACCGCCACCCGCAGTACATCGCCTCGATTAACGAGCGCATCGAAGCCACGCTGCAAGCAAAATTCACTCAGGCCGAGCGGCGCAACCTTCATATCCTGTTCTCGGCCCACGGCACTCCAGTTTCCGAAGTAGAAACTGGCGATCCGTATTCAGGGCAAATTCGGAAAACTGTGGAGTTAGTGATGCAGCTTCGGGGGAACGACTATCCCCACCACCTCTCGTTCCAAAGCCGTGTTGGCCCGGTGGAGTGGTTGCAGCCGTACACGCAGGATAAACTTGCTGAGTTAGGGAAAAGCGGAGTGAAAAGCCTGCTGGTGGTTCCTGTGGCGTTCGTCACCGATCACATCGAGACGCTGCATGAGATTGACATCGAGCTTCGCGAAGAAGCCGAACATGCAGGCATCGAAAAATATGAAGTGATGTACGCCCTGAACGCCGAACCCCCGTTCATCGCCGCCCTTGCTGATGTTGTAGAAGCGAGGTATGTGGGAAGGATGAAGAGTGAAGAGTGAAGGGGGGTGAAGGATGAAGGATGAAGGATGAAGGGTGAAGGATGAAGGGTGAAGGATGAAGAATGAAGAATGAAGAATGAAGAATGAAGAATAGTCTCTTCGCTACTGACCACTGACTACTGACCACTGACTACTGACCACTGACCACTGACTACTGACCCACATTGCCTACCTCTCACATCATCATCGGCGGCGGAATCTCTGGCGCGGCACTGCTCCATTACTTGGCGTTGGCCGGGAAG
Organism: Armatimonadota bacterium; assembly: GCA_020850315.1. Lineage (GTDB taxonomy): Bacteria > Bacteroidota > Ignavibacteria > OLB7 > OLB7 > OLB7. Next base: position 68,873 of record JADZEY010000020.1, read on the forward strand.
GATGTTTTGTTGTTGGAAAAAGGGAAACGGCTTGGCGGGGTGATTGGCACGCACCGGAACGATGCCGGAGCATTGATTGAAACCGGCCCGAACAGCACCCAAACCAGCAACCCCGATCTTCTTGATCTCATCGAATCATTAGGATTGCGTGGCCAGATGCTGGAGGCCAACCCGATTGCCCGCAACCGCTACATCCTTCGTGATGGAAAGCTCTATCCGGTGCCAGCGTCGCCCCCAGCATTTCTCCGCTCCTCACTCTTCTCCCTGCCGGCCAAATTGCGATTGCTTCGCGAGCCGTTTATTGGCCGGGCTGCGGTTCAGGAGGAGTCGGTGGCGGAGTTCGTGCGGCGGCGGATTGGATCGGAGTTTTTGGAGTATGCCATCAACCCGTTTGTCTCGGGGGTGTATGCTGGGCGACCCGAGCGGTTATCGTTGCGGCACGCCTTCCCCAAGCTGCACAAGCTGGAAGCAGAGCACGGCAGCTTGATCCGTGGCGCAATTCGTGGCGGGCGGGCGCGGTGGCAAGCGGCGCGGCGCGGCGAAGTCCCCCGTGACCGTGCCAAGCTGGTATCCTTCCAGCAAGGGATGGAAACGCTTCCTGCGGCAATCGAGCAGCGGTGGCGCGGTCGCATCCGGTTGGGCGTTGCGGTGCAGCGTTTGCAGCGGGATGCCGACGGCTGGGTGGCTGTTTCCAACGCAGGGGATTTTCGGGTCGCAAGGGTGATACTGGCAACCGACGCAACCACAGCGGCCACGCTGCTTCAGCCGCATCACCCGGGCGCGGCGCAGTCGTTGCGCGAAATTGAGTATCCCCCCGTTGCCGTTGCCGTCAGCCTTTATCGCCGTTCCGATATTCAGCACCCGTTGGATGGCTTCGGGATGCTGATCCCCGAAGTTGAGAAGCGAAAAATTTTAGGGGTGATCTTCTCTTCAACGCTCTTCCCGCACCGCGCACCGGAAGGGATGGTTGCCTTGACGACGTTCATCGGTGGGGCGCGCCAACCGGAGCTTCCACTGCTTGGTCAGGATCGGCTGGCTGAGCTTGTCTATGCTGAACACGCTGCGTTGCTGGGCGCGCTGGCGCCGCCATGTTCGTTCAATCTAACCGCTTGGGAGCGGGCAATCCCGCAGTACAACGTAGGCTACGGCGGCGTGCTGGATTCCATTGCTGATGCCGAGATTGCCTTACCAGGATTGCATCTGCTGGGAAATTATCGTGGCGGCGTTTCGGTGGCCGATTGCATCCAATCGGCCCGAAATCTTGCAGCCGCAATCGCATAAATCCTAACCTCACAATCACCCACAACAATCACCCACAGTTGCGGGGCCACGCGCCAGCCGCTGGGGGAAGAAAAAAAATCAATCAACAAGCAAGCAACAACCAATACCCTGCATGGACCCTTTGATTGCACGCCCGCGCCGGCTGCGCCGCACCCCCGCAATGCGGGAGCTTGTGCGGGAGACCCTGCTTCACCCGGCAAACTTCATCTACCCGTTGTTCATTCTTCCGGGGAATGGGGTTCGCAACCCTGTTGGATCCATGCCGGAGGTGTTTCAACTGTCGGTGGATCAGGCATTGCAGGAGTGCGAGGAGCTTCTGGAGCTTGGGGTTCGCTCGGTGATCCTGTTCGGCATTCCCGATGCGAAGGACAGCGTGGGATCGGGGGCATATGCCAGCGATGGAATCGTGCAGCAGGCAACCCGCGCAATCAAGCAGCGGTTCCCGGAAATGCTGGTGATCGCGGATGTTTGCTTGTGCGAGTACACCGACCACGGCCACTGCGGGCTGCTGCACGGCCAGGAAATTTTGAACGATGAAACGGTGGAGCTTCTGGTTCGCGCTGCTATCAGCCAGGCCGATGCCGGGGCAGATATTGTTGCACCGTCGGACATGATGGATGGGCGGATTGCGGCAATTCGGGAAGGGCTGGATGGCGCTGGGTTCCAAAATATCCCCGTCATGTCCTACGCTGTGAAATATGCCAGCAGTTTCTACGGCCCTTTCCGCGACGCTGCTGGTTCGGTTCCAACATTTGGCGACCGCCGCACCCACCAAATGGACCCCGCCAACTTCCGCGAAGCACTGAAAGAAGTTCAGCTTGACCTTGCCGAAGGGGCCGACATCATCATGGTGAAACCCGCCATGCCATGCCTTGATGTAATCCGGGAAGTGAGCATCATCACGGATGTTCCGGTTGCTGCCTACCAAGTGAGCGGTGAGTACGCCATGCTTCACGCCAGCGCGGCCAACGGCTGGACTAACCTTGAACTCACCATGATGGAGTCGCTGACGGCAATCCGCCGCGCGGGCGCTTCCATCATCATCACCTACTTCGCTAAACGCGCAGCAAAACAGCTTCAGGCAAATCGCTAAACCCTATCAACCAACAGACTCCATGCTTGATTTCAGCCAGAGCAACGCCCTTTTCTCACGCGCCCAAAACGTCATTCCTGGCGGGGTGAACTCACCCGTCCGCGCATTCAAGGGGGTGGGGGGAACTCCACTATTTTTTGAGCGTGCCGAAGGGGCATATCTGTTTGATGCCGACGGAAACCGTTTTGTGGATTACGTCGGTTCGTGGGGGCCGTTCATCCTGGGGCATGGCCATCCTTCCGTCCGCGAAGCAATCCACCGCCAGACCGACCTGGCCACCAGTTTCGGCGCGCCCTCGCGGCTGGAGGTGGAGCTTGCCGAACTGCTGACAGGGCTGATCCCTGGGCTGGAGTTGGTTCGGTTGGTCAGCAGCGGGACCGAGGCAACAATGTCGGCAGTGCGGGTTGCGCGTGGGTTCACCGGGCGCGAGAAGTTCATCAAGTTTGAAGGCTGCTACCACGGTCACGGCGATTCCTTTTTGATTAAAGCTGGCAGCGGGATGTTGACCCACGGCAACCCAAGCTCGCCCGGCGTAACCAGCGGCGCGGCTGCCGACACATTGGTGGCAACGTTCAACAACATCGCTTCGGTTCGCCAGCTGTTCGATAGCAACCCGGGTGAGATTGCTGCGGTGATCATCGAGCCAGTGGCGGGAAACATGGGTGTTGTTGCCGCAACGCCGGAGTTCCTTCTGGAATTGCGGGACCTCTGCAGCAAGCATGGCACGTTGTTGATTTTTGACGAAGTGATGAGCGGTTTCCGGGTTGCGTTGCGTGGCGCGGGGTCCATCTACGGCATCACGCCAGACCTGTACACGTTCGGGAAAATCATCGGTGGTGGGTTGCCTGTGGGGGCCTACGGCGGGGCGCGTGCGGTGCTGGAGGTTGTCTCCCCGTTGGGTCCTGTCTATCAGGCCGGGACCTTAAGCGGGAATCCATTGGCGGTGGCGGCTGGGATTGCAACGTTGCGCACATTGATAGAAAACAATCCTTACCAACAGATAGATAGTGCGGCTGTAACCATCGCCGATGCCCTGCGTGCAAGCGCGGGCCGTCACGGAATCCCCTTGCAGGTCAACCGCGTTGGTTCGATGCTGACAGCGTTTTTTGCCGCCGAACCAGTTGGTGATTACGCAAGCGCGGTGGCCAGCAGCACAGCACAGTTTGCCACGTTCTTCCATGCAATGTTGCAACGTGGGGTCTATCTGCCGCCGTCGCAGTTCGAGGCATGGTTTGTTAGCATGGCGCATGGTGATGCGGAGATTGAGCTCACAATCCAAGCTGCCGAGCGGGCAATGCAGGAACTTGCTGGATAACTGGGAATAACTATCAGGGGAACGCGATCCGATTCCCGGCAACTAACCGCGCCACAAGGAAGACGAAGCCCTGTTACACCTATCAGCGTATCTGACCCAAGCACTTCTATGTATTTTCGCGATCCCGAGGCCATCCTCATTCCGATGAACGTTTTCAACAACGGTGTTGCCAAGCTGCTGGCAACGCCTTCCGTCTCCTTTTCGGATTCTTCTGTGACTATTCGACAACTTCAGCCGCACGACATCGTGGAGTGGCTTCGTATGCGCGAAGCATTATGGCCCCAAGAAGATGCTGCCGACATTGTTAGCGGCCTTGCCGACTATCTGCTGCCGGCCAGCCCTTGCGCTGTCTTCGTGTGCGAACCCGAGCCGGGGCGTTTGGTGGGATTTATTGAAATCGCCATCCGCAGCTACGCCGAAGGGTGCCGCACCGACCGCGTTGGATATGTGGAAGGTTGGTGGGTGGATGAAGAATATCGGCAAAACGGAGTTGGGGGAAAGCTGATGCAAGCCGCCGAAGCCTGGGCGCGCCTGCATGGATGCGACGAGATGGGGTCCGACGCTGTGGTGGAGAATTCCGGCAGCCAGCAGGCTCATCAACACCTTGGCTACCAAGTTTCCGAAACGTTAGTTCATTTCCGCAAGCCGCTAACCAGCAAGGGGGATCGGATACCGTTGGATATCCGATAGCCATCACCGTTCCACTATTGCCATGACCGAATCGAATCCTTCAGCACCCACGTTCTTCCTCCGCTCGCAACCAGACATCCAGCAAGGGTGTGTTGACTTCCATTGGGGAAGCATGTGGTGGTTTGGCAGCCACGATTTGGGGAATACCACCGGCGTAACAATGGGGTTGATGACAATGAAACCCGCCGCCACAAACGACCGTCACTTCCACCCAAATTGCGAAGAGGTTCTCTACTTACAGCAGGGATTGCTGGAGCATCGGATTGGGGAAGAAATAGTCCGCCAGCAACCGGGTGAGTTTCTGACCATCCCCGCAAACACGCCGCACAGCAGCACCAACATTGGGGAAGAGGAGGCCAAGCTGATTATCGCCTTCTCATCCGCTGCGCGAGAATTTATCCCCTGTTAGATGTTCCCGGCCATTGAATGCTTGGAACGCTGGCAACACCAACATAACCAAGCATCTCCATGCGCAACACTGCACCGATTGCTTCCCAGAAACTGTTCCTGATAGCCTTGCTTGCCGTTGCCGCAATGGCGGCCGGATGCAGCCACACCAATAATCTTGCCAAGTATCACCTGCACGGTAAGCCCGCAATGTTCCGCGCCTCCGCTTCCGGGGGCGGCTCTTCTTCGGTCAGTATCAACAACCCAACCGATAGCTGGATTGGCGACATCGCCGCCATTGCTGGCTCGATTGCCCTAAGCTCCCAAGCACAAAAAAAATTAGAGAAGGCTATCAACCCCGATTCGCTGGCGGCCAGCTTGGCCGTTGGGGTGCGCCAGTCGGCCATTGATTACTTCCAGCTTCGCCCGCCAGTGGACCCCAGCGAAACCCCAGAGTATTTGGTGGAGATTGAGTTGACCGACTACGCACTCCATTCCGGTACAGAAGGGGTTGCTGCGGGGGTGACAGGGGAAGTGCGGATTGTTCACATTGCCACCGGAGAGATTGTTTGGGAGAATTGGGAGACAACAGTGATACCGCTTTGGGGAAGCTCCTCCGGTTCGGATAAGCGGGAAGTGGATGCCGCAAGCAGCGGAAGCAACGCCGTTGGGCTGTTCAATCTGGAAGAAGAAGAAATTCGCCGCATCCTGAATGATGGCGCGTTGGCCGTTGGGCGTTATCTTGGCGACGAACTTCGCGAAGACCTTGCTGAAATGTTCGAGGAAGAATGAATGGAGAATGGAGAATAGGTTCTTCGCTAATGACTACTGACTAATGACTAATGACCTCCTCTTGCAACTGACCACTGACTCACAACTCAATGCTGCAACGATCTTTACTACTACTGCTGCTGTTCATGCTGTGCTCGGGTGGGGTAGCGTTAGCGCAATCCACCGGTGGGGACTCACCTGACACAAGCTACATCCCCGAGCCTGCCTACCCCGATACGTTGGCCATGGAACCCGACACTGACATCACCTACGAGCCAGACTTTGTTGATGGCTACGCTTTTGGTTTGTACGCCGGGTTCACTGCCGAAAAGCCGGGATTGGATCTTGCAAAATTGGATCCGCAGCTTACTGGCACCTTGGTGATGTATGGTGGTGAGTACTCGGTGCTGATGGGGGAGTGGTACGTCAACTTCAGCACGGTTGGGTCTCATCTGTACGACCTAAGCAGTGCCTACGATAACTTCACGCTGGATTACAGCGGCTACGGAACCGGCTACGAAACCTCATTTTTCAAAAACACCTTCACCTTCCGCGCTGGTGCCGATGCGGGAACAGGAACTTTGAAGATGATAAAACGCACCAACCTTACCGACTCCACTGGCCATGATCTGTTAGAGGATTATCGCCGCGAGGACTTCTTCTACATCCGCCCGTCGGCCAGCATTGGGGTGCCGATACTGCAAGTGTTTTTGCTTCGGTTGGCTGGTGGATACATGATGGCGTTTGGGCCAGAGCGTGTGCGCGACCTCAACAATTTCAGCTACGGCCTCCACCTTCTGTTTACGGTTCGGATGCCCACATTTCGATTCTGAGACACTCAGCAATTCATGCACGTTCCACCGCAAATAACTGATATTAACCACACCGGAGATACATCCAGATGAACCGACTTCTTCTTTCCCTTTTCACCGTTTTGGTGTGCGCTGCAATCCCAGCCGCTGCCCAGATGGACGACGGCGGCGGCGACGGCAGCAGCCAAGACGACTCCATCACCGTTGACAGCTTGTACAACGAGCCGATGGAGCCCGACACCGCCTACCAGTACAGCGACCCGTACGACAGCGGCGACCAAGGCTATGGCTACAGCGATGAAGGGGAGTACGACTACAACAGCTACGACTACGAGCCAACCTTCTTCTCCACACGCAACGGGTTGATGGTTGGCCCAACGATTCAGTTCACCGAGCTTCGCCCCAAGGATCTGGATCCTGACCTCAGCGGTGAGTTCGTCTTTTTTGGGGGGGAGATCATCGCGGCGGTGAACGGGTTTTTGCTTGGCGGCGGGTGGTCTAGCGCCACACTGTATGATTTATCGCCGAAGTATGATGAGCTATCGCTCAGTTCGGGCGGCTTCATCATCGGCTACGACCAACAGTTCTGGTACCAGAAATTCTCCATTCGCCCAACGGTGATGATTGGTGGAGGTGAGATTACCATGATCAAAAAACGCCCGGATATCATTGACTCCACTGGCCGCCAGATACTGGAGCGGTATCGCGATGAAGACTACTTCTTGCTCCGCCCAGGAATCAGCCTTGGGTTTGCCCCGAACCAATTTTTCGACATCCGCCTGACAGCCGACTACAACTATCCAATCGGTGGTGATAAGGTGAGCGATCTGCGGAAGCTGAACTATGGGTTGGCACTGATGATTGGGCTGGGGAGATAGCTCCTATCAACAACATTCCCCAACAAAAAAGCCTTCCGAACTCTCTTCGGAAGGCTTTTACTTTTTCTACATCTGTGATTCCCTTTTTTCACCACGCCCCTTGCCGGCGGAAGACAACAGCAAGCGTTTTAATTAGGATGATACAATCGCTCCATAACGTTTGCTTGCGGATATACTGCATATCCAACATCACCCGCTCATGGAATCCCAGCATATTCCTTCCGCTGATCTGCCACAACCCAGAGATGCCAGGGCGAACCAGTTCATAAATCTGAAGATTATGGCCGTAGTCTTCGATTTCACGGGGAAGAATCGGGCGCGGGCCAACAAGGCTCATGGTTCCTTGCAGAACATTCAGCAGTTGGGGAAGTTCATCAAGGCTGGTGCGGCGAAGGAAGTTTCCAACGGTAGTTACGCGGGGGTCTTGGCGCAGCTTCCGGTAGGTGTTCCATTGGTGCTGGGCGGTGGGATTTTCGCGCAGGTAGTGGCGCAGCATATCGTCCGAGTTGTGGTACATCGAACGGAACTTATACATCCCGAAGATGCCGCCACCTTCCCCAATCCGTTTTTGCCGGAAGAGGATGGGGCCCGGTGAGTCAATCTTGATTGCAATGGCGATAATCGCCATGGCCGGAAGAATGACCGGCATCAACAGCAGTGTGATGGCAAGATCAAACGCCCGTTTCACAACTTGCTGGAATGGGGTAAGCACCGGCTGAAACGCCAGATGGATGATGGGCTCTGAGCGGTGAATCGGCTCCGTTGTGGAAACACTGATTCCGTCAGTAGTTCGGTTAACCCGAAAATCGTAATCACGGGGCAATGTTGCGGCGGTTGCTTGCAATGGTTGCCGGCGGTACGTCTTTTGGTGCGTGCTTTCGATATTCAAAACCGTGCCGAAGTCGTTGAATGGGAGTTACACAAGCGACAATGCCCGCTTGGACACTGGTCACGATGTACATTGCTCCGATAGGCGTGCTCACAAAAAATGGTTGGAAAGGACATCTTCAGTCACGGCACTACTGCACCGGTGCTGATTCTGGACATGCTTGCGGAAATCCCCCACAGATAGAATGGAATCGCGAGGACTACCCCCGCACAACCCGAAACTGTGTGAAATTGGGAATTTCATGCGGAAGAGCCGTACCAAATATATTTCTGAAGATTTCCTTCTGAATAATGAATTGCCTGCCGGAATCAAGCACAGTTTCGACTCTGCTGCCGAAGTATGCTTGGTGGCACAGCAATCTTTCCGTAACCAACAACAGGCGGTTGCCCGTGGTGTGTGATTCCAAGATTCCTAATCCCCTTGTTGGCCTGTGCAATCACAAATGCCGCGCAATTTAGGAAGGATTGCCCTTCCAATCGTTGGCTATTGCACAATTTTTATTGCTGTCCCGCTACTGAAATGCAGAACGACCCGAAAAGTTTCGTGGCGGATTGTGTGCGTTGTTGGCACCGGTGGCCGCAGCAATGCCCGCAAAATACACAGGAACGCCACCAAGCCAACCCCCGTAACCGAAGAATACCAAAGCATTCTGCAACGCTTGCCCACTATCTTTGCCCCCATGCACTTCTTTTTTTCCGATGCTCACTTGGGATTGGGCCAGCCCGCTGCAAGCCGCCAGCGGGAACAATCTGTGCTTCAGTTCCTTCGGATGGTTGGCCAGCAAGGGGCCGAGTCGCTGTTTATTGTTGGCGATCTGTTCGACTACTGGTTCGATTACCGGACGGTAATCCCCCGCCAGTTCGTCCGAACCTTAGCAGCAATCGCGGAGTTGGTGGATGCTGGCATCCGTGTGGAGTATGTGATCGGCAATCATGATTTTGGCCACCGCGATTACTTCCAGAACGAGCTTGGCGTGGTGGTTCATGCTGGCGATGTTGCCACCACGCTTGCGGGGCGGCACTGCTACATCAGCCACGGTGACGGCAAAGCGTTCAACGACACCGGATATCTGATCCTGAAAAAAATCTTGCGCGCACGTGCTTCCAACATACTGTTCCGCGCTATCCATCCCGATATTGGCATCGGCCTTGCCATGTGGGCTTCCCGGCGAAGTCGCGATTATACTTCCCAAAAAAATTATGGAGCCAAAGGGCTTGATTCCGAAAAAACCGGCGAGTCGGATGGGCTGTATGCTTTTGCCGAGAAGAAAATCCTGCACGAAGGTTTCCAACTTGTGGTGATGGGCCACAGCCACATGCCACGCCGTGTGGAGTTGGAAGGAGGGACGTACATCAACCTAGGCGCGTGGCTGAAGGATCGCTACTACTTGCGGCTCAGCGATGATGAGCTGATCTTCCAGCCGTTTGCCGGATAGATCCTTGACGGCAACGAAAGGGTGGTGGCAAGCGGCGGATGCTTGGTTCACTTACGAGCCCACCTCACGGTTGGCCCCCAACACCCGGAACTGCACCAGCGAAACCGCAAGGATCAGAAGGAACGCCACGTAGGCAACTGCCGAGGCATACCCCATCATGTCGCTTCGCTCGAATGCGTGTTCATACACCTGATAGACCAACGTTGTGGTGGCGTTCAGCGGCCCCCCTTTGGTCATCACATACACCTCGGTAAACACTTGGAAGGAGCGGATGGTGTTGATGACGATGATAAACAACAGCATTGGCCGAATCCCCGGCAGCGTCACGGTGCGGAACTGCTGCCACTGCGCCGCCCCATCCAGCGATGCAGCTTCGTACAGGTCGTTGGGAATGGTTTGCAGCGCGGCCAAAAACAGCACCGTGTAGTAGCCAATGGCAATCCAGACATCCATTGCCATGATTGCTGCCAGCGCCGTTCCCGTGTTCAGCAGCCACCCCTGTTTGGGCCAGGGAAGCCCCACCATTTGTAGCAGGCTGTTGATGTAGCCATCGTGGCTGTACAGGTTGGTGAAAATCAGCGAGAGCACCACAATGCTGGTGACCGATGGGATAAAATAGCCGCTGCGGTAGAACCCTTTCCAGGCAATGTTGTTGTTCAGCAACACCGCCAGCAGCAACGCGAAAATGGTGGTGAACGGAATCGTCCCAACAACAAAAATCAACGTGTTGACAAACGCCTTCCAGAAAATTTCATCCCCCAACAACCGCGAGTAATTGGCAAGTCCAACCCACGTCATCTGGTTGCTGAGGGTCTTGTAGCTGGTGAAGCTGAGATAGAAAGAGTAAAGAAGTGGCCACAGCCAAAACAGCCCAAGCGTCAGCAGCCAGGGTGAAAGAAATCCCCACGTGATGGAGCGGCTTTCTAAACGATACGTTCGGGACATGATCGGGAAGAGTGAAAAGTGAAAAGTGAAAAGTGAAAAGTGATTTGCAACAGACCACTGACTACTGACCACTGACCATCTGCAGAAATTCTTCCTCGCTCATCACCCTAATCCCAAGCTCTTGCGCCTTTGTGAGCTTGGACCCTGCTTCGGCTCCGGCAAGCACCACATCAGTTTTTTTGCTAACGCTGGATGAAGTCTTTCCGCCATGCTCCAGTATCATTGCCGAGGCTTGGTCGCGGGTAAGTGTGGGAAGCGCTCCGGTCAGGACAAATGTTTTTCCAGCTATCGGGTTGTCGCCAGCGGCTATCACTTTTTTGGCAGGGCCTTCCAGCGTCACCCCGGCTGCGCGAAGCCGTTCAATCAATCCTCGGTTCCCTGCGTCGCCACAGTAGCGGGTCACCGATTCGGCAATCTGCGGGCCAATCTCGTTCACAGCGGTTAGCTCCTCTTGGGTTGCCGCCAGCAGTTGGTCAATCGTGTTGAAGTGGGCAGCCAGCGCGCGTGCAACGGTTGCCCCAACGTGCCGGATTCCGATGGCGAACAGCACCCGGTGATATGGCCGCGATTTGCTCTGCTCAATCCCCTCCAGCAAGTTGTCGGCGGATTTTTCGCCCCACCGCTCCAACGCCGCAATCTGGTCGCGGCGGCGGTGAAGGTCGTAGATGTCGGCATAGTTTGTCAGCCAACCAAGCTCCACAAATTGGTCCACCACTTTCTCCCCAAGCCCTTCAATATCCATTGCTCCACGGCTGGCAAAATGCTCAATTCGCCCGCGAATCTGCCACGGGCATTCGGCGTGTTCGCAGAAATGGTCGGCGCGCCCTTCGGGCCGGTGCAGCCGGGTTTTCAGCGGGCAAGGGCAAAGCTCCGGGAAGCTGTATGGCGTGGTTCCTTCGGGGCGTGCAGCAAGGATCACCTCATTCACTTTGGGGATCACATCCCCCCCCTTTTCAATCAGCACCGTATCGCCAACGCGGATGTCGCGCTCCTTGATGAAATCTTCGTTGTGCAACGTTGCGCGGCTGATGGTGGATCCAGCAAGTGGAACCGGCTGAAGTTCGGCAACGGGGGTAACGCGCCCCAGCCGTCCAACTTGCAGCGTGATGTTGTTCATCAAGGTTTGCGCCGTGCGTGCCTCGAACTTAAAGGCAATTGCCCAACGGGGCGATTTGGAAATCATTCCCAATTCCTCCTGCTGCCGCAGCGAATCCACTTTCACCACAACTCCATCAATCTGGTAAGGGAGCTCGCTTCGGCGGCGTTCCCATTCGGCGCAGTATTCTATCACTTGGTCAACCGTGGCGCACCGCCGCCAATGCGGGTTGGTGGGGAAGCCAAGCTGCTGCAGAAACTCCAAATTTTGCGATTGGCTTTGCAGCCTGATGGAGTCGGAATAGAGGTAATAAACAAACACGTTCAGCGGGCGGCCAGCAACAATTTTGGGATCCAACAGCTTCAGCGTTCCGGCGGTTGAGTTGCGGGGGTTGGCAAATGTTTTCTCGCCAGCAAGTTCCCGCTCGGCGTTCATCGCCTCGAAGTCGGCGTCGGCCATATACACCTCACCCCGCGCCTCGAACGATTCTATAATTTCCGCGCCAGTGCTCACTTTCTGAACCCGTAGCGGAAGCGTGCGGATGGTTCGGGCGTTCGGGGTGATGTCGTCCCCTTGCTCGCCGTTGCCACGGGTTACGCCACGCAGCAGCAAGCCATCGTGGTAGATCATGCTGAGCGAGACCCCATCAATTTTTAGCTCGGCAACGTAGCTGAACGGCTCATCTCCCAATCGGTCGCGGACGCGGCGGTCAAATTCGCGCAGTTCGTCGGGGGTGTAGGTGTTCCCAAGCGAGAGCATGGGGCGAAGGTGAGCCACGGTGGGGAAGGAGGCCGTTACGTCCGAGCCAACCCGTTGCGTGGGGCTGTCGGGGGTGATAAGCTCTGGGTGGGCAGCCTCAATCTCCTGAAGTTCCTGCAACAGCGTGTCGAACTGGCGGTCGCTGATGGTGGGGGTGGCAAGAACGTAGTAGCGATAGTTGGCTTCGTTCAGCTGGCGGCGCAGTTGCTCCGCACGTTCGGTAAGGGTTTGGTTGGCCATGAAAAAATGACAGTTGCGTAAGCGGGGAAACGCGGGGCAAAGATAGCGTTCGGGGAAGGTATGCCGGAAGATTTCCGCCGAAAAAGTTGAACACTCGGCTGCCGAGTCCTTCCCGTGGAAACAGTTTGCGACCGAAAAGCCCCTTCTTGAATAACCTGAGCTGTTGTAGTTTGCCGCCCTTTCGTACCGAAAAACTGCTTTCAATTAAGGCAAATACAACCATGTTCCTTTTCTTCGCAATCCTGGTTATCACGCTACTGTTGGCGGTGGCACTTATCATTATGGTGCTGCTTCAGCCAAGCAAAGGCGGGGGCGCCAGCGGTGCTTTTGGTGGGCTGGGGTCAACCCTGGGCTCAACGTTCGGTTCGCGCCGTACCCTTGATTTTTTGGCCAAAGGGACAGTGTGGGTGGCTGGCATCATTGCCGCGCTGGCACTTCTCAGCAATATGTTCCTGATCCCACGGGGTGAGGTTGCAACCACCAAGAATCCAATCTCCACCGAGACAACGGTTCCAAGTGTCCCTGGATTGCCAGCACCGGTGGCCCCGGCCAACCCTGCTCCGGCAGCAACGCCAGCACCAACCAATGCTGCGCCAAGCACCACTCCGGCACCATCCGCCACCCCGGCCCCGCCGCCAACTACCCCGGCCCCGGCGCAAGGGAAGTAAAACGTAAGATTCCTACTATTTGAATGCCGCTCTGGATAAACATCCGGAGCGGCATTTGTTGTTTATGCTGACGCGAAGCAGGGAAAACACAAGCCAATTGAAAAATAGGTAGCCCAAGACGGCAGCTTGCAGACAAGATAGAACCGAAGGTGTACAAGTACGGGTTTTTATAGCAGCCTTTAGTTTGATATTGCCAGAAAAACTGTCCAGAGAACAAAGCGGTGTGGGAACAACTTCCCACACCGCTTTGTTGTACCGCTTTTGCCCGATCAATTACTTGATGGAAAGGCTCCCCATCATTTTGTCGAATGCTGGGCCGTACAAATCTTGCTGCGGGCGATACCAGTTCATGGTGACGCGGATGATTTTGCTGCCAGCCATTGCAAAGTATGCACGGCTGGAGACATCCTTGCCGCCGCTGTAATTGAAGACGTAGCCTTTTTTCCCGCCAACGCTGGCCGCCGAAGGGGCGCGTCCGCCGTAGTTTTTCTTCAGTTGATCAACGGCTTGTTCCAGCGTCATCCCTTTGGGGTCAATCTGGTCAACCATCACGTAGCTGTCAACGCGGGTTCCGATAAACTGCTTTCCGTTGCCTGCGCTAATTGCTTTGAAATTCGCCGGATAGCTGATGCTGTATCCCGGGCCGCTGAAGGGCTTCATCTCTGCCGATGGTGGGTCGCTCACAATCGAATCGCGGACTGCGCCACCGGTTGTGTCGCCCGGTGCTGGTGTGGGGGGGGCGGCGGCCATTTTGCCAGGCTTGAAGCTGGCCATCACTTGGTCGAAAATTGGCTTGTAGTTGTCCCAAGCCCCGATCACCCCAACTTCCATGTAGCTGACAACGTCGCCATCCATCACGTAGAAACGTTCGCTGGTGTACTTGGTGTCGCCAGCTTCAAAGCTGTAGCTTAATTTTTTTGCGGCCATACCGTTCAGGTTTGCGTCTTCCGGGCCTTTCACCACGCCAGCATCAAACTGCCCGGTGAACTCCTTGATGTTGGCATCCATTGCTGGTTGCCCGCCCGGCAGCGCGCCAACAACGATCTTCGCGCCCCGCTCGCCGCCGGGGGTGAAACTGGTGAAGGCATCGTACAAGTTTTTCCCGCTGTAAAAAGCGGCGGTTACCCCTTGCTGTTGGGTTTCGGTCCAGCCTTCCGGGTATTTCACCCCAAACTTCAAGATTGGGTCGCTGTACTCGGTGTAATTTTTCACTTCCGGCTTTGGTTCCTCCTTTCCGCCGCAGCCAACAAGCAGCGTGGCAAGAAGAACGGGGGGAAGGAGAAATGCTGTGAGTTTTTTCATGGTTGTCTAAACTCCTGAATGATGTGTTGAAGGAATGTCAAATGTCGCGTGTCGAATGCGGAATGCGGAATGATGAAGAGCAAGGCGCGGACGGATTCGGTTGCCGCGCTAAAGTACAACGCCGAAGGCTTACAACCAGCGTTTGCGGCGGAAGTAGATGAACATCCCGACGGCTGTCACCGCCATTACCCCCCAAGCAAACAAGTATCCATATGGCCACTCAAGCTCTGGCATAACATGGAAATTCATCCCATACACCCCGGCGATGAAGGTGAGTGGAAGGAAGAAGGTGGAGAAAAGGGTAAGCACCTTCATGATCTCGTTCATCCGGTTGGAGTTCATCGAAAGGTAGCCGTCAAGCAGTCCTGTCACTACGTCACGGTAGGATTCGGCAAGCTCGCTGGCGCGCACCAAATGGTCATAGACGTTCCGGTAGTAGGCGATTTCAACATCGGCAATCAAATCGAACTCACCGCGTGCCAACCGGCTTACCATCTCCCGCTGGTAGCTGGTGATGCGGCGCAGCTGGAACAGCCGCCGTTTCATTGCCAAAATATGCGCCAGAGTGCGGCGCGAACTGCTGTGAAAAACTTCGGTTTCCAGTTTATCCATCTCGGCATCGAACTCATCCAGCGTTATCGCATACTGGTCAACGATGTCGTGCAGGATGATGTGGTACAAGTAATCGGGGCCACGTTTCACCGATCCCGGGTTCCGTTCGCAGTGGGCAATGGCACGCTGGATGGAAGGTGAGTGGTAGTAATGGTGGGTGACGATGTAGCGTTCCCCCAGGAAGGCGTTCAACTGCCCTGTGTGGATGTTGTGGCCACTGCTGGAAATCCTTCGGCGGGGCGGCTGTGATTGCTGCTGGTTCCCGTCGTCGTGGTTTGCATTTGTGCTGTGTGGGCTGCCCCCGTGCTGATCTATAATCGGGTTGATGATGCAGAAGAGGTAGTGTTCGTAATCCTCCACCTTCGGCAAGTGATCTTCGTCACGCTGGCTTTCGCGCTGGTGGCGGCAATCCTGGACTGCAAGGTGGTGGAAGCGGAAGGTCTGTTCCAGTATCAGCCGCTCTTCCTCTTCGGTTGGGTTCTCCAAATCCACCCACAACACCAGGGAGGTATCACTGCTTGCCAACAACCCCGGGACTTCTTCAACTGTTGCGTGGCGCATCGGCTGCGCGGCGGTACTGGCAACCACACGGATCATTCTTCTTCCTCCGGGGCAGTCATTTGTTCCTCAGGGGCCAGCAGTGGGGTGGCGGCAGTGGGGTCGTCCAGCCGCCCACGCAGCTTAAAGTAGAGTTGCGCTGTTGGCCGCCATTCAATTCTCATGCGGCGCATCACTTCTTCGATGGTGGCCCCTTTGTCCACCATTATCAGGCCCGCAGTGTGGCGCAGCGAGAACGGGGTAAGCCGGTGGTCACGTTCGCGTTTCACCCCGCTGGATTTTAGCCAACGGCTAACGGCTTCGCGAATCCCGCGCGAGGTCATCCGGTGGCCCTGGGTTCGGTTGCTCATGCTGGCAAACAACGGCGCAGCTTCCTGGCGGATGCCATCGGGGTAGCGGCGGCGAAGGTAGCCCTCCAACGCATCGTACACATCGGGGGGGACGGGCACGGTTTCATCTTTCACGGTGCGTCCTTTCCCCTGAACGCTGATATAGTAATCGCCGGAAGCGCGTGGCTTGATGTCGCCAACGTCGGCGTACAAACATTCCCGCTCGCTTAAGGCGCACCCCACCATGATTCGGATAATGGCGTAATCGCGCGCGCCTTGCAGCTTGCTGCAATCCACACTCTGCAGAAGTGTTTGCAGCTCGGCATTGGTCAAAAAAGTGCGGGAATGTTTGGATGGACGACGGCCACCAACCACCCGTTTTGCGGGGTTGTTGGCAAGCACGCCAACGTCAATCAGATACTGGCAGAAGCGGCGAAGCGCGGTCATGTAGGTTGCTACCGAGACGTTTTGGAGTTTTTTTCGCTCCACCAAGTAGCGTTTGTACCGTTCAACATCCCGCACGCGGAAACGGAATTTTTTATCCACCGGGAACCACTTGATGAAATCCCGCAAGGCACGCTGGTACGTTCCGCGCGTCTCGGGGCTTTTCCGTTCGCACTCCTTCAGGAATCCTTCGTAGTGATCCACCAGTTCTTTCAGCGTAAGCTGGACTGGCTCTATGGTTTCTTCAATCATTGCTGTTGCATAGTTGTTGCTGTGCGCGGGATGTACTGAGTGTGTGTACGACGGGGCGCAATGTTATCATTTTTCTGCTTCATTCGGCTTGCTGGCGTGCTATCTTCGCGGCGGAATGCCAGGCTACAAAGGACATATCTCAATCGCCCTGCTGTTCGGCGCATTGTTGGTTGCGGGGCTAAGTTTCACTGCGGTGGCCGCTGCGTTGCCGCTGTCGGAAAAACTGATCCAAGGGGTGGTGATACTCTGGCTGGCGGTGGTCTTTGCCCTCTTCCCCGATATTGACATCAAGAGCAAAGGGCAGATGCTGTTTTACCGGCTGTTTTTTCTGCTGGACCTTGGCCTGCTCTGTTTTGGGAAGTGGAAGGAAGCCGCGTTGTTGGGGTTTCTGGCACTGATCCCAATCCTAAGCCGCCACCGCGGTTGGACCCACACGTTGTGGGCAATGCTGCTGGTTCCTTCCCCAATTTTGCTGGGGCCGATGTACTTCGCCCGCCAACCTGTTACTGATGGATTGCCCTACTATCTGGGCGCGGTGGTTGGATATTTCAGCCACCTTCTGGCCGATGGAATGTTGTTCCGAAAAGGGTAATCGGCGGCCCGTAAACTATGCTGAAACGTGATGCGTCCTTCCGGCTGCATTTCACTGAAAACATCGCTCACACCTTTTCTGGCTGATGCTATGGAACTGATACTTGGGTTCGTCGTCGTAACGGTCGCATTTGTGGCCTTGTGGGGTCGGAATCAATCGCCCCGCCCCGTTCCTATTCGTGTACAAACAACGATTCGCCGGGGTCGCCGCTTGTGATTCTGAACACCGAAGCTGTGGTGCTGCACACACGGCGATTTAGCGAAACCAGCTTGATTGTCACCTGCTTCACGCGGGATCGTGGGAAACTTACGGTGCTTGCGCGTGGGGCCTTCCGCCCAAAAAGCAAGTACGCCTCGGTGCTTCAGCCAATGGGCTATTTGCGGCTGATTTTTTACTGGAAGGAAGGGCGCGACCTGCAAACCCTTTCCGCAGCCGAAACCATCCAGCGGTTCCCCCGGCTGGCAAGCTCGCTGGAACGGATGACCGCCGGGCTCACAATCCTTGAACTGGTGAACGCCTGCCTTCACGACGACGGCGCGCACCCGCAACTGTTCAATAATCTTGTTGCTGCGCTGCATGGGCTGGATCAACCGGACGTGCAGGAATCCACCGTTACGCTCTGGTTTATGGCGCGTCTGGCCAACGAACTTGGATACACGCTGCGGAGCGACGAATGCGGGGTGTGCGATGAACCAGTTTCCGTGCGCGAACAAAACATTCCGTACAGCATTGCAATGGGCGCACCCCTTTGCGCCGAACACACCGGCGCAGCAAGCTACCGCCCGTTGCTCACACAATCGTGGGCGCTGCTTCGCGAAGTGCTGGCGGTGCAACCGGAAGGTCTAAACAGCATCACCGCCAGCACGGCTGCCGCAACGGAGTTGTACGATGCCATATCAGCCTTTATCAAGTTCCATGTGGAAGGGATGAAACGCCTGCGGGTAAGCCCCGTGGCAGGGAAAATTCTGGCGGGGAACACAATTACCAACACCGAATAGCACGGAGTGCGCGTAGCGAATCATCAATGTTTACTGAGTTGCCAGCTTGGTGCCAGCCACCAACAGAACAACCAACAACAACGTAGCCTAACGATTTTTTTGCAAGAAAGGAGAACACAGCGATGAACAGAAAACAAGGGTTCATTGTCGGCGGCCTGATGGCTGCTTCGGTAGTGGTGGGGGCATTGATCGCCACCGATTTCCGCCAGATACCATTCGGGTTGGCCGGCCCCAACGTAAAGCTGGGTGCCGATGCCCCGCCAGTGGTTCCATCAAACGAAGTGAAAGTGCTGAACGATGCGTTTGTGGCCGTCAGCAAAGCCGTAACCCAGCAAGTGGTCAGCATCGAAGTCACCACCCGTGGCGAACAGGCTTCCAACCAGGAAGAGGATGAGGGAGATATGTTCGGCGGGCCATGGGGTGGCTTCAATTTTAAGATGCCGAACACACCACAACGTGGCTCTGGCTCGGGGGTCATCATCACCCAAGATGGCTACATCCTTACCAACAACCACGTGGTGGAATCGGCCGATCGGGGAACCATTGAGGTGGAGCTTGCCGACGGGCGGAAGATGGACGCAAAACTGATCGGACGCGACCCCCTGACGGATCTTGCCGTCATTAAAGTTGAAACCAGCAATCTTCCCGTTGCTGCCTTTGCCAACAGCGACGAAGTTCAAGTAGGCCAGTTTGTGATTGCTGTTGGCAATCCGCTGGGGTTGAACTCTACCGTCACCCAGGGTATCGTCTCGGCACTGGGCCGCGGGCAACTGAACCTGAATCGTGACGAAAAAGGCTACGGCGTGGAAGACTTCATCCAGACCGATGCCGCCATCAATCCCGGAAATTCCGGCGGCGGATTGTTCGATCTGCGCGGGGCACTGGTCGGCATCAACTCGGCAATCGCTTCACGCACGGGGTATTACCAGGGCTACGGTTTCGCAATCCCGATAAACCTTGCCCGTGCGGTTGCCCAGGACTTGATTGAGGATGGGAAAGTGAGCCGTGGCTACATCGGCGTAAAAATCGAGCCAGTTAGCCAAAGCCTGAAGAAGGCATTGGGAATGGGAGCGGAGGATGGAGTGCTGATCCAGGAGACCATGCCGGGAACCTCAGCTTCCGACGCAGGGCTTCGCCAGGGGGATGTGATCCTAACAGTTGATGGCGTTCCGGTGAAAACGCCGAACCATCTGCAAAACCTGCTTGCCCAAAAACGCGCCGGCGATGAAGTGAAACTGAAAATCTTCCGCGACGGCAACACCTTCGAGAAAGGGGTGAAACTGAAACCACGCGCCGAAGATGCTCAGGATGAATCATCGGCCAGCAACAACACCCGCGAGCAACGCGACGAATCCAGCGACAGCCGCCAAAGTGCCAAACTGAGCGGGCTGGGAATGGAGGTCCAGACGCTGGACGGAACCATGAAAAAACGGCTTGGTGTTGAGAGCGGTGTGCTTGTGACCAATGCCGAGATGTACGGCGAAGCAATGACGCAAGGGATCAGCAGTGGCGATGTGATCGTATCGGCAAACCGGAAGCAGGTGAAAACCGCTGGCGACTTGCAGGCAATCGTTGACGATGCCAGCAAAGGGGATGTGATCCTGATGCAAGTGAAAGCCCGCGGCGGATCCACCCGGCTGGTGGCTCTGGAGGTAAAGTAGCCGGACGGCAAGAGTGAGTAACGCCTGCTTGACAACAATCAAACAGAGCGCAGAGCAAAGCAACGCCCCCATGCAACAACAGCATGGGGGCGTTGTGTGTAGATACTACCAGCGTGAGTAATTGACCACCTGCCCTCGTTCGCTGCCAGCCCTCTCCCAAACAGGTGATGCTACTGCTTCCACTCCATTGGTCGGGTGGGAGAGGGAGCCAAAGCCGAAGAGAAGAAGAGCATCGAAGCAAGCCACCAACTGAGCAAGTCTTCATCTGCGTACGGTGAGTGAGTAAGCCGCCACCATCACGATTGCTGCGCAAGGCTTCGCAGCCCTTCACCAATCCGTTTGGCCGCTTCGCGGATGTCCGATTCCGAGCAGGCGTAGCTTAGGCGGATAGCGTGGTCGTCGCCAAAGCCGGAGCCGGGGACGGTTGCCACCAGATGTTCGCGCAGCAGGTAGTTTGCCAGCGCGGCACTGTTGGGGATTTGGCTGCTGTAGAATTTTTCCACGTTCAGAAAAATGTAGAACGCTCCGCCGGGAACGTGAAAATCAACATCCGGTATTTCCCGAAGCAGTTCCACAATCAGGTCCCGCCGCCGCACAAAGGCTTCGGCCATTTGGCGGACATCGTCGGCAACTTCTGGGATGGTCAATGCCGCCAGCGCGGCCCGCTGGCTAACCGACACAGGGTTCGATGCCGACTGCCCCTGAATTTTCCCCGCTGCGGCAATCACATCCGCAGGGCCGCACATGTAGCCAATCCGCCAGCCGGTCATCGAGAAGGCTTTGGAGACACCGTTGATGGTGAGCGCAAGCTGGCGGAGTTCCGGGAACGAGCCAATGGAAACGTGCTGGTTGCCGTCGTAGGTGATTTTCTCGTACAGCTCATCCGACAGCACGTAGATGCCCGCTTCGGCAATCACCCCGGCGAACGCCTCCAACTCCTGGCGTGAGTACACCACCCCGGTTGGGTTGGTGGGGGAGTTGATAATCATGGCGCGGGTTCGTGGGGTGATTGCCGCACGAAGTTGGTCGGCGGTGATCCGGTAGCCCGATTCGTAGCTGGCTTCCACCAGCACCGGGACCCCGCCCACCAACGTCACCATCTCGGGATAGCTGGTCCAGTATGGCGATGGAATCAGCACTTCGTCGCCATCATCAATAATCGCGGCAAGGGCGTTGAACAGGCAATGTTTCCCGCCAGAAGAGATCAGCACTTGGTGCGCTTCGGTTGGGATACCGTTCTCGGTTGTGAATTTTTCCGCCACCACTTTCCGCAACTCCGGAATTCCTTCGGCTTGTGTGTACTTGGTGAAATTCTGGTTGATGGCATCGAACGCCGCTTGCTTGATCCGCTGCGGTGTCGGGAAATCTGGCTCCCCTGTTGAAAGCGAAATCACCGGAATCCCAGCCGCCTGCATCCGCTTTGCTTCGGCGGCAATGGCCAGCGTGACCGCCTCGTTAATGGAGGTCGCCCGTTTCGATAATCTGCGTTGCTCGGTTTGGATCATTGGTTCTTGCAGTAGTTGTTGGTCGGTTGTCAGTCGTCAGTAGAGAAAGAGAGCGAGGGTGACATCAGTCCGCACTTGTTAGCTTGCCCCCACAAACTTCACATTATCGCGCCCGTAGATTGCCCGCAAGCCTTCTATCAAATTTGGAGTTGGGGTGATGGTGTAGCGGCGCGACACCCACCGGCCCACCAGCGACCGTTGTTCATCATACACCCGGAAGATACACTGAAGCTCACCTTGATTGTTTTTGAACAGGTCTAGAGTTCTGTCCACGGCATCTTCCGGAACTACGTCAAGCTGCACGTTCACCGCCAGGGCGTTGGCAAACCGGCTTCGCGCTTGGGCAACGGGGATGATGTCGTCAACGATAATTTTGATTCCATCTGCGCCGTTCATCTCGGCTTTGCCGACCACAAACACAATCTCACCCTCGGTAATTTTTTCGCCGTGAGCGCGGTAGGCATCGCTCCAGAAAATGCACTCGGCTTTTCCGGTGAAGTCCTCGATGGTGGCAAAGGCGATGCGGTTCTCACGCTTATCCAGCTTTGTGCGGATCGCGGTCACGATTCCGCAGGCCCGCACTGGGCCGTCGAATTTGGCATCTTCCTCCACTTCCCCCAGCGATAATTGCGAGAAGGCCTCCACCTCGGCGGCGTATTCCTGCAACGGGTGGCCGCTCACGTAGAAATTTAGCACCTCCTTTTCGCGGCGGAGTTTTTCCAGTTTCCCCCAGTCGTCAATGGTTGGAAGCGCGGGTTCGGGAAGCGCGCCGCCGGTGTCGTCGTTGGCATCGGCAAACAGCGAGGCCATGCCGCTGGCTTCGCTGCTGGCGCAGGCGGCGGCGTACTGCATTGCTGCATCAATCGCCATGAAGCATTGGCGGCGGTTGGGGTGGACGGAATCGAACGCGCCACTAACCACCAAACTTTCCAGCAAGCGTTTGTTGATAAGCGTGTTGCCAGCAAGCCGTCGGGTGAAGTCGAAAATGGAGGTGAACGCGCCGGATTTTTCCCGCTCCTTCAGGATTGCAGCCACCGCGCCTTCCCCCACGTTGCGGATTGCTGCCATCCCAAACCGGATTCCGGCATCCACCACGTAGAAGTCAATCATGGATTGGTTCACATCCGGCGGCAGCACGTTGATGCTGAACTTCCGGCATTCATCAATCAGCTTCACCACCTTCGCAAGATCGTTCGCTTCGGCGGTCATGTTGGCTGCAAGAAACTCTGGGGCGTAGTTCGCTTTCAGCCACGCGGTTTGGTAGGCAAGGTAGCTGTAGGCAAGGGAGTGGCTGTTGTGCGAAACAATGCCGTTTGCCATAAAGTTGAGCGGGCCGTTCGGGGCCATCTCAATATCGTAGGTCATTGCGGGGTTGCAGGGGGTGATGGAGACTATTGGGTCGCCATTTTCCACATGCTCCAACTGAAGGCGGTGGCGAACGATTGCTTGATAATCTTCCGGTGTGACGACCGCATATGGAAGGTCGCCATACTTGTCGGCAAAGTAGGCCGACGAACGATCCATGCCGTCCATTTCCCAGTACAGGCCAGCAAAATAGAAATCACACACCCGGCCGTTGGGAAGCGGCTTGTGCATCTGGAACTCAATCCCTTGCTCAATCAACCACTCGCACATATCCCGCTCGTGCTGGCTTGCGCACCACATTCCGTTGCTGGCAATGGAACACCGCCCAAACCCTGGGCCGGAGTCGTAGCAGGAACGAACGCTAAGAAGACTACGCTCCATGTGGCGTTGCCGGAACTCTGGGTCAGTTGCCCATAATTCTTTCAGCCGCTGGTGCATTGCTGCAACGGCGTGCCGGGTAAGGTCAGGATACAGCGAGTGCATACGGCGCATATGTGCAGCTTTTTCCTGGTAGGGTCTTGCTGCTTGGTACTGCTTCATCCGAATGCTTGCACGCCTGCGTTGTTCTTGGCCTTGATTAATGGTCGTCATCGTTTGGCGGCGGGCTATGCGCATTGCCGGGGTGATACGTGGGGCTGTGATAAGCTCCGTCCCGACGGCCATTTGGTCAATTCGCAGGTAGCCTTCAGTGGTCAACAAGCGATGTTCGGGGGTGGCACGGATAACCCTTCCGGAAGCGGTCTGGATGCGCAGCAACGGCTTCACTCCGGTCTTCACGATGTTCTGCACAGCGTGCTGGCGTATTTCGCCATCGGGCCACATTGCCATCAGGTGTGTTGGCTGGGCCCGGTAGGCGGCTGATAAGGAGATACTCCGTCCGTCGGGAAGCTGGACGCGGGTTTGTGCATGGGCGCATTTATTGAACCCGTAATCGGCAAACTTCACCATCATCTCCCAGATTTCATCGGCAGTTTTTTTGTCAATGCCGTTCTGGGCGCACCCCTGAAAGTATGTCCCCTTCATCTCCTCCATGTACTTGATCTGCTTTTTCCCCATGGCGCGCCGCAGGTTGTCGGCCTGGGCAAGGGTGAAGCCGCCAAGCTGCTGGGCAATCTGCATGATCTGTTCCTGGTACACGCAAATCCCGTAGGTCTTCCCCAGTATCGGCTGCAACTTGTTGTGCAAGTAGGTGATCGGCTTGCGGCCCCATTTCCGCTCGATGAACTCAGGGATGTTCTCCATCGGCCCCGGGCGGTACAGGGCGTTCATGGCGGTTAGGTCCTCCAGCGAACTTGGCTTCAAATCCTTCAGATATTTCTGCATCGGCACCGATTCGAACTGGAAGACGGCAGTGGTTAGCCCGCGCCCAACAAGCTCGTAGGTCTTGGGGTCCTCAAGGGTGATCTCATCAATGTCAATCGTGATGCTGTGCCGCTGCTTGATTAACTCCAACGTGCGGTCAATAATCGTTAGGGTTCGCAGCCCCAGGAAGTCCATTTTCAGCAGCCCGGCGTCCTCCAGATAGTTCATGGTGTACTGGCTGGCAAGGCCGCTGTCGGGGGTTTTGTACAGGGGGATGTAGTTCTCCAAGGGCCCCGGCGCAATCACCACCCCGGCTGCGTGAAGCGAGGTGTTCCGTGCCATTCCTTCCAGCACTTGGCTGTACTCAATCAGTTTCCGGATCTGCGGGTCGTTGCTCTCCTTCACCCACCGAAGCTCCGCGTTCTCCAGTGCCTCGGCAATGGATTGCACCCGCCCAAACTTCACGGTGATTTTATCGGTGATGCTGGTGATGGTGGAAAGGGGAACGCCCAGCACACGGCCAACGTCTTTCAGCACCGCACGCGAGGAAAGGGTTCCGAAGGTGATGATCTGGGCCACTGCGTCGTGGCCATATTTATCTTTCACATAGTCAATCACCAACTCCCGTTTGTCGTCGGCAAAATCAATGTCAATGTCGGGCATCGAGACGCGATCTGGGTTCAGAAACCGCTCGAACAGCAGGTCATATTTCAGCGGGTCAACGTTGGTGATTCCCAGCGCGTAGGCCACCAAACTTCCCGCCGCGCTGCCGCGTCCGGGGCCAACGCTAACGCCACGGTCGCGTGCGGCCTGGATAAAATCTTGCACAATCAGGAAGTACCCGCTGTACCCCATTCGGGTGATAACCTCAAGCTCGAACTCGGTGCGGTTTTTGGCCTCATCATCCACCTTCACCGGATACCGCTGCTCAATTCCCCGCCACGTAATTTCCCGCAAGTAATCATCCAACGTTGCCGAACGCGACTCTGGCGGGATCGGGAAGTTCGGCATGAAGAACTCATGCGGAAGCTCCAGATTGCACTTCTCGGCAATGGCAACCGTGTTCTCGATAGCCCCCGGAAAATGCCCCAGCAGCTGGGCCATCTCGTCGGCAGTCTTGAAGTAGTAGTTGGTGGTTCCGTACCGAAGCTCCGACTCCACATCAATTTTCGCCCCGGTCTTGCTTGCGTCGCGGATATGCAGCAGCACGTTGTGGGCAATCGCGTGTTCGCGGCGGATGTAGTGGCAATCGTTGGTGGCCACCAGTGGAATCCCAAGCTCCTGGGCCAGCCGTGGCATTCCCTCCAGCACCGGGCGGTCAACCGGGATTCCGTGATCCTGGACCTCCAGATAAAAATCTTCGCCAAACAACTCCCGATACCAGATTGCGGCCTCGCGTGCGGCATCGTAATTCTGGTTCACCAAATGCGCCGAAACCACGCCGCCAGCACATGCCGACAGCGCCACCAAACCTTCGTGATTCTGCAGCAGCAGTTCGCGGTCAATCCGGGGTTTGTAGTAGTAGCCTTCGGTGTGGGCACGGCTGGTTAGGCGGTTCAGCGTCTGGTATCCACGGTAATCCTTTGCCAGCAGGATCAGGTGGAAATAGTTGCGGGTTTTCTTGGCGGCGTTGGTCCCAACACGGTCGGTCCGCAGCCCGTCGGCAACGTACAGTTCGCAGCCAATAATCGGCTTAATCCCCGCTTTTTTCGCCTTTTTGTAGAACTCCATGTTCCCAAAATTGACCCCGTGATCGGTCAAGGCAACGGCGCCCATGTTGTTCTCGCCAGCGGACTTGATAAGCCCATCGGGGGTGCAAGCACCGTCCAGAAGTGAGTAGTGAGTATGGTTGTGGAGATGGATAAATTCAGGCATCGGATTGGCAGGTTAGAAGCCGCAGTTTGCTGGCAGCCAAAGATAGGCAGGGGCGCGGCAACAGCAAGTTGCGGGACGTAGCATCCAATTTCAGCGGGGTTTCGTATCCATTCTTCCTGTGGGACCGCCGAGCGTCTGCTCGGCAACCGAACCTGAGGATTTTCTCAGCGAACCGGATCGGGAACTGCGGCGAATGCTGTACTTCCCACTCGATATTGGTGATTGGTGAAGAGGATATCCTTGCTCCTTCATTCGACACTCAACATTCAACATTTCCCAATGCCAACAACGGATTCCCATCTTCAACAGCCGCTCCCTTCGGTGGAAGGGGTTGAGCTTCAGCACCGCTTTGTTGACATTGGCGGGTTGCTGGTTCATCTTGCTGAAGCTGGCCAGGGCCCGCCGCTGCTGATGCTGCATGGCTGGCCACAACATTGGTGGATGTGGCGAAAACAGATACCGCCGTTCGCAGAACATTTCCGGGTGATTGCCCCTGACCTGCGCGGGTTCGGCTGGACCGAAGCCCCAGCCAGTGGCTACCTGAAGGAGCAACTGGTGGATGATTTGGTGAAGCTGATCCGCGCGCTTGGCTACCGGCAAGTGCGGCTGCTCACTCACGATTGGGGCGGATGGATAGGATACATCGCCAGCGTGAAATACCCGGGATTGATTCTTCAACATTACGCCACCAATATCCCCCTGATCTGGACGAAAATTGATTGGCGAATGATCCCCGCAACGCTACGGTTCGGTTATATGCTCAGAATAGCCATGCCATTTTTTGGAAAACGGCTGCTTCAGAAAAACAATGATTTTGTTGCCCATCTGCTCACCCGTGGCGGAACCCGAAAAGGAGAGTGGCCTCAGGAAGAAATAGATGTTTTTGCCAATCAATTCCGCGACCCACAATGTGCGGCAGCTTCATCGAAATTGTACGGCCAATTTTTGCTGAAAGAATATCTGCCAGTTGGATTGTTTGGTCGCTACAAAAAACACCGAATGGCCACCCCAACCCGGCTTTTGTTTGGCGAAAAAGATTTTGCGTTGGCCACAAGTTGGCTGCGCGGATACCAAAAATATGTGGATGATTTCCAGCTTGAATATGTTCCCGATGCTGGTCATTTTATTGTTGACGAACGCCCAGAGCTTGTCACCGAACGTGCCATGCAGTTTTTTTTGAACCCTAACGGAGACCATAATGATTTTTGAGCCATTTCAAATAAAAAACCTTCAGTTCAAAAATAGGATTATTCGTTCTTCCATCGGTGGGCGGACTTCGTTTTATGACGGAACCGTGACCTCGGCGTTCAAGAATTTTGAGAAGCGATTTGCCCAGCATGGGGTTTCGGGAATTATTTCCGCCACTATCAGCGTGAACGACAAACGAACCTCACCGCTGGAGTATCCGAAGCTGAGCGATGACCGTTTCATCAAGCCGCTGGCGGCAGCAATTAAGGCTGTGCAGAAATTTGATTGCCGCTACATTGTGCAGATTGGGGACACTGGCGGACACACCCACACCAGTTTATTTCCGCAGCAGGAGGATGCGCAATCGGCATCATCGGTGTTTGATCTGTTCTACGGCTACCGCACGCTGCACAAAGCGATGACGATTGAGGAGGTTGAGCAGACGATTGAGAATTTTGCTGAAGCTGCGCGCCGCGTTCGTCAAGCAGGGGCCGATGGGTTGGAGATTACGGCATCCAAAGGGTACATCATCCAGCAATTTCTGAACCCTGGAGTAAATCGCCGAGCAGATAGATATGGCGGCTCCATTGATAATCGTTTCAGAATTCTTGAAGAAATTGTGGTTGGGGTGCGAAAAGCAATCGGGGATGATTTCCCGTTAGGGATTCGGTTGTCGGCAGCCGATCACAATTATCTTCCGATGAATATCCGCCTGCCAATTCGGTTCCCGCTGAAGCATTGGTATTTCGGAAACACCATCACCCAGAATCTCTATTTCGCGAAAAAATTAAAAGGGCTTGGTGTGGATTATCTCCATATTGATAAAGGGTATGGATTTATTAACCCAAAGGGGAATCCGGGGTCATTCCCTGTTGAAGAAATGAAGATGTTTTATAATTCCAACAGGCATCTTTCGCGAAAAGCGTGGTGGAGGGCTGCGTTGTTTAATTCTATCCCTAATTTTTTACTTCGGCCAATCGCCAACATCGGCTGGCATGATACGCCTGCGGTTTCGGCGGATGACGCAAAACGATTTCGGGAAGAAATTGGGCTGCCAGTGATTGCAAATGGGGGATTTCAGGCGCGGTCAATAATTGAGGAAACGTTGCTGGCAGGGAAGGCCGATTTAGTTGCAATGGCGCGCCCACTGCTGGCAAATGTGGACCTTGTTGAGCAATTCCGGCGCGGGGTTGAATGCCCGGAAAATCCTTGCACGCACTGCAACCGTTGCCCAATCCGCACGGCAAATTCTCCGCTTGGCTGCTACGATCCCACGCGATTTGCATCGGTTGATGAAATGGAGGCGCAGATTATGCAATGGAGCGCAAGCTCGGATGAGCAGATTAGCAATGAGTGAGGCTACTTCATTGTGCGGGCTACCGTTTCTGCAGGCTGTAGCGTGCAATTGTGTAGAGGATTTTCCAGCCAGCTTTTACCGTTCCGCTTACAGTTCCGGTAATTTTGGAAACACCAATACGGCGGCGGTAGCTAACCGGGATTTCTGCGCAGCGTAATCCAAGCCGTGTGGCTTTTATTTGCATCTCAATCGTCCAGCCGTAATTCGTGTCGCGCATTCCAATGCGGCGAAGCGCGTCGGCGCGGATGGCGCGGAAGGGGCCAAGGTCGCTGAATTGCGCGCCCCAGATCAACCTCATCAACCGTGTTGCCAGCCAGTTTCCGAACAGTGCTTGTGGCAACATTGCTCCATCTTCCCGTTCCCCCAGCGCGCGCGAGCCGATCACCATATCATAATTTCCCAACGTCAGTTTTTCCATCAGCTCCGTCATCTCCTCTGGGTGATCGCTGTAGTCGGCATCAATGAACACGATGCTATCGTAGCCTTTGGCCAGAACGTATGCCACGCCGGTTAGACACGCGCTGCCGTAGCCACGGCGCGGTTCGTGCAGCACGGTTGCGCCGGCGGCGGCGGCAATGGAGGCTGTGTTATCGGTGGAGTTATTGTTCACCACCACAACCTCATCAATCAACGCGCCAGGAATATCTTCCAGCACGCGCAGGATTGAGTGGTCTTCGTTAAAGGCTGGGATAACAACGGCAATGCGCTGCCCCCCTTTTGCGCGGCGGATGCGAGCCAGATCGTACGGGCCGGGGGTGGTCGTTTGTGTGGAAAGCATGGGGAAAATATAATGCAATCGGCTCAGATAGAGCTATCGAGCAAGGATGCCGCAGGGATATTCCCCTCTGCGCCTCTTGGTTTTTTTTCAAAAGGGAGAAACCACCGCGAGACACAGAGGGAGAGAAGAAGAAACGAGGGCATAGGCTCTTGGCTACTGCACCCTAAATTTACTCACCACAAACAGCCCGGCTCCACCCAATGTCACCGGGGCATCAGGGCCGGTTTCGCCTGTGCTTTGCCATGTTCCAACTGCGGGATCGTCGCGGTGGAGCACTGCGGCAAGCAGTGTTCCGGCTGGGACGCTTTTTTCCACAGCCACCACAATGTTCTCGGTTGCGCCAATGCTAACCCGTGCGCGGCCAATGGAGGTTGCAAGAATTGGGTCATCGTTGGCATCGGTTTCGTGCAACACAATCCACCCCACCACTGTGCTTTCCACTTTATCAATGTTGATAGTGTTGTTGGTGATTTTTTGCGGAGTTGTTAGCACACGCGGCGTAGGGGAAGCAAACGCTTTGAACCATACGCGAACCGGACTGCCACCGAAAGAAACCGGCTGGTCGGCTCCGGGAAACTCGAACGTTCCTTCCACGCCACGATCAATGTGCAGCACCCCCCACAACGTGGCGTTCGGGCTGATGGCATTGGCCGCCGCCGTATCCAACGCCACCATCACCGTGCCGTTCGGGCCAGCGTTCACGTGCGTTTTGCCAAGCAGCACCCCCGGCGCGCCGGATCCGTTGTCGGCATAGATGGCCATCCATCCATCCTCGGCAGCGGCGACATCCAGCCCAACGCGGTTGTTGCTAAGCTGTTGGTCGCCACCAATAACCGTGGGCGTTGATTGGTTGATAGTAAAGGATGCCTGAACAGTCTGGCTTGCATTGTTCACGGCGGGCTGATCGGGCGAGCCAGAACCAGTGTATTCAAACGTCCCTTCGGCTCCATTATCCAGATGCAGCATGGCCCACAGTCGTTCGCCATTGCTGACGTTCCCCTCTAGAGTCACCCGGGCATTCGTGGTTGCGCCAACGGGGAGTTGCAGTTTGGCGATGATCTCGCTCATCAGTGGTGCGCCGCTTCCGTTGTCGCGCCGGATCACAAGCCATGACTTGGCAACAGCAGTCACTTTTGGGATGACCAGTTGCCCGTTATCGGGGGTGAGCGTTGCGGTCACGGTGATGCCGTTATCAATAGCATCGGGGTCGGTCGGCTCGGGATCGCAACCGGCAATGGTTATCCCCATTGCAGCAATCATCAGAAAAAGGCCAAAACGGCGAAGCCAGAGAGCAAGAGCGTGTGTATGCATGGTTGTTGTTAATTTCAACTGCGGATGGTTGATTGGTTGACACACCGAAACGCCGCCAGTAACGGAAGGAAGCCTTCGATGCTTAGCAAAAAGTAGTACCTTCTTTGGTACTAATCACCAAATCACCTTCCATTAACCGATTTCCAGAACCAGATGAATTACCGTATCGAGCATGACACAATGGGGGAAGTTCAGGTCCCCGCTGAAAAGTACTGGGGAGCGCAAACTGAGCGTTCTCGCAACAATTTTAAGATTGGCACCGAGGCAAGTATGCCCCGCGAGATCATCCACGCCTTTGCCCACCTGAAGCGCGCTGCGGCACAAGCCAATCACCAACTTGGCGTGCTTTCCGCCGAAAAGCGGGATCTGATTGCTGCCGTTTGCCAGGAAATTCTGGAGGGGAGTTTGGATGCCGAGTTCCCCCTTGTGATCTGGCAAACCGGGTCGGGAACGCAGAGCAATATGAATGTGAACGAGGTGATTGCCAACCGCGCCCACGTGCTGAACGGCGGCCACCTTTCCGATGAGAAAAAAGCCCTGCACCCAAACGATGACGTGAACAAATCGCAGTCGTCGAACGACACCTTCCCAACAGCGATGCACATTGCCGCCTACGCCCAAACCGCCACGGTGACAATCCCCGGAATGGAGTTGCTTCGCGGAACGTTGGCCGCCAAAGCCGAGCACTTCAACAGCATTGTGAAAACCGGGCGGACTCACTTCATGGATGCCACACCGCTGACGCTGGGCCAGGAGTTCAGTGGCTACGTCCAGCAGCTGGATAACGGCATTCGCGCATTGCGAAGCGCGTTGGAGATGGTGCGCGAGCTTGCTCTGGGCGGAACCGCCGTTGGCACAGGGCTGAACACACCGCAGGGCTACGATGTTCTGGTTGCCGAAAAAATTGCCGAATCTACCGGCCACCCGTTCGTCACCGCACCGAATAAATTTGAAGCGCTTGCGGCGCACGACGCAATGGTGGAGCTTTCCGGCGCGCTGAAACGTTGCGCTGTTTCGTTAATGAAAATTGCCAACGACATCCGAATGTTAAGCAGTGGCCCACGTTGTGGCATTGGGGAGCTTCTGATTCCCGACAACGAGCCAGGGTCTTCCATCATGCCCGGCAAAGTGAACCCAACCCAACCGGAAGCAATGACAATGGTGTGTGCGCAGGTGATGGGGAACGATGTTGCCGTATCCATCGGCGGGGCAACCGGGCATTTCGAGCTGAACGTCTTCAAGCCGCTGATTGCCGCCAACGTGCTGCAAAGTGCGCGGCTGATTGGCGATGCCTGCGTTAGCTTCAACGATAAATGCGCCGTTGGGATCGAACCAAACCTTCCGGTGCTGAAGCAGCATCTGGAAAATTCGTTGATGCTGGTGACGGCATTGAACACACACATCGGCTACGAGAACGCCGCAAAAATTGCCAAAAAAGCTCACAAGGAAAACAAAACACTCCGCGAAGCTGCCCTTGAGCTTGGCCTGCTCACCAACGAACAATTTGACGAATGGGTGAAGCCGGAGGAGATGGTGGGGGGGAAGTAACTGTCCCAAACAAAGCAACAAGGGATGCTGTTGCTGCGACCCAATGGCATCCTTTGTTATTCGTTCACTCCCCATCGTTCTCCATCGTGCCGTAGAACAAGCGTTGAATCAAGCATCATCGCTGCGGGGATTTGCAAGAAGTGAGCATTGAATGCGCGAACCATCCCCGGGGTTCGCCGCGATGTTTGACTGATGATGATCGGTAGCTCCATCAATCCGAACTCTGGTCCATGCTGATTGATGCACAGCACTGCGTGGCCGGTGCTGGCCAGCGCGGAATCCAGCACAACCCCAACCACGGTTGACGCGCCAACGCGCCGCCGCAAACTTTCGCCAGCGTAGCGGAACAGCGATGAATCGGCAGCATCGCGCCCGCAGCCATACACCCGCACGGTGTCGGCAACGGCGGTTGCTACGGCAATCCCCTCGTGTGCCGGAATCAGGAACGCCAACCGATCGTTCCGCAGCGGATCGGCTATCCGTTCGGCAAGCATCACACACCAAACAGCGATTGCCAGCACCAGCGTCCTTAGCAGGTACTGCCGCAGCGTTTGGGCCAGCGCAAGGAACAACACCAGCGCGCTAAGAACAATCATTCCAACAAGAGCGATTGGGGGGAACTCCAACCCCGCAAAACGGTGGGAAGCGAAGAACATCACCACCCATTCCGCTGCGGAGATTACCAGAAACGCCGCCGCGCCGTACCAGTTGGCAATCAAGCCAAGCCCAAGTAGTTGGAAGATGGTTCCGATAAGCCCCACCGCCATTCCGATACTGGTTAGGGGGACCACCAGTAAGTTGGCAAGCAATCCCACCAACGAGACATACCCGAAGTGATACAGCACAATCGGAAGAGTGAAAACTTGGGCGGCAAAGGAGACAATAAACGTTGTGGCAATGGCGTGGATAAAGCGATTATTTGCCAGATAGCTGTACCGCAGCATCAACCGCTTGTGCAGCGGCCCATACAGCATCAAGATGCCAGCAACCGAGGCCACCGAAAGTTGAAAGCCGATATCGAACAGGTAGTGTGGCCAAACCAGCAGGATCATCAGCGCGGCAAGCCCCAGCGTGTTCAGCGGACGGGAAACGCGCCCAAGCGAGCGGGCAGCCATGAACGCCACCGCCATCAATGCCGACCGCAGGATCGAGGGCGCGCCACCGGTCAGCAGCGTGTAGTAGCCGATGAACAGAGCATAGGCCACCACCTGCCACCCACGGTGTGGTATCCAGGAGACCAGCACAAACAGCCCCAACGCAATCACCGCAACGTGCAGCCCGCTAACCGCCAGCACGTGCGTTGTGCCGGTGCGCATGAACGCATCGCGGGTTGGGGCATCAATAAACTCACGCTCGCCAATCAGCAACGCTCGGATAATATCCCCTTCTTCGCCGCCAACGTGCTGGTCTGCAAAGTCGCGCGCGGCCTGCTGCACAGGAATCACCGCGTAGCGTTCAAACCATCCAATGTCATCTTCCCGAAAAATCCAAAGCGCGTTGGCATTGGTGGGGGTAAACGTTAGCTGTATCCCACGGGAACGGAGGTAGCTGGCATAATCGAACCCACCAGGGAGTACCGGCGCAGACGGGGCAGCTGCGGTTCCGGTAACGGAGATATGGTCGCCCACGCTTGGCAACAGTGCAAGCCCACCGATTGTGGTATCGTACAGCCGCACCAGCACATCACAATCGGGGGCGACCGAGGCGTTATGGAACAGCAGGGAATCGCACTCCACAACAAACTCAACACGGTTTTGGCGAATAATTGGCTGCTGCTTCACCCGCCCAATTAATTCGGATCGGGCAATGCGCATTCCTTCGGGAAATGGAGTTTGGGATTGGTGCTGCAACACCATCAACAGCATCCCGGAAACAGTGGTGAGGCCAAGCGCGGCAAGGCCAGCAACCGATGGGTTCCGCCACAAGAATAACGCCAGCAGCAACGCCGCAATGGCAAGCAAACCGAAAACGAAGGCGGGAGGCGGATGAAGCAGCTGGGCAGTAGCGATGCCAATCGCCAGGGCAATCGC
Organism: Armatimonadota bacterium; assembly: GCA_020850315.1. Taxonomy (GTDB): domain Bacteria; phylum Bacteroidota; class Ignavibacteria; order OLB7; family OLB7; genus OLB7. Next base: position 103,139 of record JADZEY010000020.1, read on the forward strand.
TACTTTTAGCGCAGGGTAGTATTTCCAGCCACGGTCACGCATGGTGATAACAGAAAAAGTTGCCGCGAAGATCGAGAAAATTATTGCAAGGTTGGGGGGGCGTTGATGTGCGAGGTCTGAGTTGGTGCTATCACCTTCACCCTCTATCAATAATCCGGGATCACGGATAGAGCGAGCATTAGCCAAAACCACCCACTTCCGTTTCGCCACGGTAGTATGACTTCAGGGCTTCATTTCCCATCAGTTTTAATAATTCCATGCTTTCTTCTGTTTGTAGGAGCCGATCGAACTCGGTATCGTCCGCATCGGTGTCCTGTTCCGATTCCGGCGTTGGCAGCGAACCCTTGCGGGGTGGCTGTTGGTGTGCTGTTGGCATAGCTGGGTGTGGATAGTTTTTGCGCAAGATACGGCACAAAGGAAGAAAAGAATGAACATTGTGAACGATGCTGCTGCTTATCGCGCCCAATAGTCCGGAAGCATGGGTAAAACAAATGCAAATGAGATATTGCGGATTGAATATGCAAGGCGTATCCGAAATCAGCTGGGGAAGTGGATCAATTCTGCCAAAACGTTGAAGGCACATTCTGGATGATTACTCTGTACCGAACTCTACCGAAATATCTTGCCATTTTCCGCACGGAACTTCGGCAGATGACCACCTATGCGTGGGATTTCGTGCTGGGAAATATCACTGTGGTGTTGTTTTTCTACGTGATGCTTCAAGTCTGGCAGGCAACAATCCAACCGGAATCGGTGGTGAGCATGAAAGGGGAGAATTTTACTTGGGAGCAATTACTTTGGTTCCTTGCTGCCGGACAAATCCTCTATTTTTCGGTGCAGACCGAAGCACAATTAGAAATTGAGCATGATGTCATCAGCGGGAATATCGTTATCACTCTTGCACGCCCCTACGATTATCTGCTTGCGCGATTTGCTTCGGTAATGGCCCATACGGTGCTGTCGTTTGGGGTAGCTTTTCCGGCGGGAATTATTGTTGCGTGGATAGCTTCGGGGAGCTTTGCAATTTCTATTTGGGGAATTTCTGCTTTTATGGCTGCATTTATTTTTCGGTCGCTTCTTTTTTTTCTGCTGCAAGCCATTGCTGGGCTTGCAGCATTTTGGGTTGAAAAATCCACAGCATTTGTTTGGATTGTGGGATTATTAATTCTGGTTTTTGGCGGCGGTGCTGTCCCGATTGGATTCTGGCCCGAACCGTACCGAACATTAATTGAGTTAACCCCATTCCCGACCATGATGTATTATCCAGCAAAATTATTGGTTGCTCCATCGGCAGAGCTTTTTGTGGCGATGCTTTGGCGCAGCGCAATCTGGATACTACTGCTTGGGGGTGTCGTCGGCCTGATGTACCGCCAAGCACTGCGCCGGCTGGATCTGAACGGCGGGTAATTCCTGGAACTATACTCACAAGAATTAATCTTGCGAAATTCTACACCGATAGATGGGATGCCAAACCCTTAAAGCGATGTCCTTCATTCATACTTCCTACTTCCCCCATGCGTGCTACTGAATCTGCTACTCGCTCGTATTTCCAACGGTTCCCGGGCTTGCTTCCAACGCAGTTTGGGCGAACAGGGTTATCTGTTTCGCGGGCGGGGTTTGGGGGCTACCGTGTTTCGGCGGGGATACCCGGGCATCATGCTGCGCTGCGCCACGCGCTGCTTTCTGGCGTGAACCTGATTGATACTTCCGCCAATTATGCCGATGGCGGAAGCGAGCGGCTGATTGGCCAGGTGCTGGGTGAGTTGTTCGACGAAGGATCGCTACGCCGCGACCAAGTGGTGATTATCACAAAGGCCGGGTATATCCAGGGGAGCAATTACGAAATGGCCACCGAGCGGGAGGAAGCCGGCAGCGGCTTCCCCGATGTTGTTCGCTACGCCGATGGGTTGTGGCACTCTATCTCGCCGGAGTTCCTCCACGACCAACTTACCCGCTCGTTGGAACGGATAGAGCTTCCGGCGGTGGATGTCCTGCTGCTGCACAATCCTGAGTACTATCTAAGCTGGGCCGCGAAGCATGGGGTTCCGCTGGCCGAGGCGCGGCGCGAGTATTACCGCCGCATCCACGATGCCTTTGCCTACTTGGAAACGGAGGTCGAGCGGGGGCGGATTAGCTGGTACGGGATTTCCAGCAACAGCTTCGCAAGCCGCCCCGATGCCGATGATTTCACATCGCTGCAAGAAGCGATAAACGTTGCCAATCGGGTGTCGTTGGTGAACCATTTTGCCGTGATTCAGTTCCCGGCAAACCTGTACGAGCGTGGCTTCGTTCGCCAACCGAACCAGCCTGATGGAAGCACCCTGATCCAGCTTGCCCGGCAGCGAAATTTTGCCACGTTGGTCAACCGCCCGCTGAACGCAATCCAGCCGGATGGGCTGATTCGCCTTGCCGATTTTCCCGTTGAGCGCAAGGTGGCAAGCGAAGAAATTGTTCAAACGCTGGCGCAGCTTGCCGCCACCGAGGCGAAGCAGAGTGAGTTCGCCGAACACGCAGATGACGACGAGGAACGCCAAGCCTTCCGCGAGGTGTTGTCCGTGGGCGAAGTGCTGCGGGAACATTGGCAAGGCTTTGGCTCGATCGAGCGGTACAACGACATCCTTTCGCACCATTTCGCGCCACGGCTTCGGTATCTGCAGCAGCAGTCCGATGCGCACGAATCGGATCCGTTGGGGGCGTTCCTTGCCGAATATGTTGAGCGGTCGCGCGGGGCGTTGATGATGATTGGCGATTACTACCGCCAACAAGTTCAGCAGCGTTCGGAGCGGTTGCGGAACAATATCTGGGATGCCGTAGCTGCGGAACCGGATGGCTCGCTTTCATCGCTTTCCATCCGCCTGCTTCTTGCGGTTCCCGGCCTTCACAGCGTGTTGGTGGGGATGCGGCGCGTGGAGTATGTGGAAGATGTCCTTGGGGCAATCCACGCCGGAGCCATTGGCGACGAGGAAGCGGTGAAGAGGTTGGTGGTATATGCTCCGGTGAAATGAGATTGCGAGCATCCATCTTCCGCCCTGAAGGGGCAGCATACGCCAGCCCAGGGTAACGCCCTGGGAACACAGTCCCCCCAACAACATCAACGCCCTGAAGGGGCAATTCAACACGCCGTCGTATCTCATGTTCAGCACATGGAGGTGGTGCTGATATTTCTGTGCCGCCCTTTCAGGGCTTGGAGTATTGTTGGTTTGAGCAACCCAGGGCGTTGCCCTGGGCTATGGTAGTGTGCCCCGTTGGGGCGTGGAGAGTGATGGTCTTGCCATCGGTGTTCCGATTCTGTCGGGGCCAAACGCATCCATCAAGCACTACTCAATAGAGCATCTCGCAATCTCAATGCACCCGAGTATAATTTCTTGGGGTCGCCCATTGACCCTTAGTGCTTGCCCCTATTCGCCACTCGACATTCCAAGATTCCGATGCGCCGAAAAAATTTGTTTGAACAACCGAATCCTCGGTTGTAAGTTGCCCGCCGATTGTTCCCGCCGTTCCTGCACCTGCCCGTGTGATTGCCCGCCAGCGATCACAAGTTCCCTTATCCATATTTTTACGAGGCTGTTGCTGCCATGCCGTTGCCGAAGTATGATGCTGTGGAGCTGCTTCATCAAGGCCCAAATGCTGTGGTACAGCGTGGGGTGCGCCGTTCCGATGGAGCCAGCGTTATCTTGAAATCGGTTGCTACCGACTATCCAACTGCCGAACTCCTTGAACGGTTCCGGCATGAGTTCACGTTGCTTCAGCAGTTCCACCACCCCCAGATTATTCGTCCGATTGAGCTTGAAGAATCGGGAACCTCCATCACTATCATCCTGCACGACGACCACGCCCAACCATTGATAGAGTGGTTGGATGGGAAGCCTTGCTCGGTTGATGATTTTTTGGAAATAGCCACCAGCATCGCCGATGCCTTGCACGCAGTCCATGCTGCTGGGGTGATCCATAAGGACATCAACCCTGCTAACATCGTCATCGCCCCCGACGCTCACCAAGCTATCCTGATTGACTTTGGCATTGCTTCGGCGGTGACGGCGGCCCACAACGCTGCAAACCCCGATATCATCAAGGCGACGCTGGCTTACGTTGCGCCGGAACAAACGGGGCGGATGAACCGCACGGTGGACCACCGCTCCGATCTTTACTCACTTGGGATCACGTTCTACCAGATGCTGACCGGGCGGCTTCCGTTTGCCACAATGGATCGGCTTGAGTTAATCCACAGCCACATTGCCCGCCTTCCCGAAATCCCACATCAACTTCGCCCAGCCATCCCCACGGTTGTCTCCAACATCGTGCTGAAGCTGATGGCCAAAAGCGCCGACGAACGCTACCAAAGCACCGCTGGTCTCCGCGAAGACCTGGGCCGCTGCCGCCAACAATGGGAACGCGACGGCCAGATTGAACCCTTCCCGCTGGGCCAGCACGACATTGCCGACCAGTTCCAAATTTCTGATAAGCTGTATGGCCGCGAGCGTGAGGTGGAGCAGCTGCTATCGGCGTTCCAACGCACCGCTGCCGGGGGGACCGAACTGCTGCTGATTGCTGGCGGATCCGGGGTTGGGAAGTCGCGGTTGGTGAACGAAGTGCAGAGGCCGATTGTGGAGTATCGGGGATATTTCCTGAACGGCAAGTTCGATCAGTTCAAACGGAATATCCCCTTCAGCGGGTTGCATGCTGCCTTCCGCGAACTGATCCGGCAGCTTATGACCGAAAGCCCCGAGCGGGTGGCGGCCTGGCGCGAGCAGATCAATCGCGCGCTTGGCTCGGTGGGCCAGGTAATTGTTGAGGTGATACCGGAGTTGGAGCTGCTTGCCGGGGCGCAACCTCCGGTTCCCGAACTCCCTTCGGAGCAGTCGCGCAATCGCTTCAACCAAGCGTTCCGCAGGTTCGTTCAGCTGTTCTGCCGTCCCGAACATCCCCTCTGCATCTTTCTTGATGATCTTCAGTGGGGCGATGCCGCAACGCTGGCATGGATCGAGGAGGTGTTGTCGGACCGCAGCTACGGAAGCCTGCTGCTGATTGGTGCGTACCGTGCCAACGAGGTCAGCGCGTTGCATCCGTTGACGGCCATGCTGGATCGGCTTGCTGCGCGGCAAAGCCTTGTTTCCACGCTTTCGGTGAAGCCGCTGGACTCCGCCGCCGTTGGGGCGTTCATCGCCGACACGCTATCGCAACCCCCTGCTGATTGTTCGGATCTTGTGGAGCTGCTGTTTGGCCGAACCGAGGGGAACCCGTTTCACCTGACGCAACTGCTTGCCGCGCTGCATGAAGATGGTGTGATCCACTTCGACCGCCAGCACCACCGCTGGCAGTACGACATTGGTGGGGTGCGGAACTGGCGCATCACCGATACCATCGTTGATCTTCTGACCGAGCGGATCGAGCGGCTTACCCCGCTGGCACAGTCGGCGTTGCAGGTGGCATCCTGCATCGGCAACAGCTTTGACCTTGAGATGCTGGTGTTGGTGATGGGGATCAGCCGCGCCCAGTTGCGGCCGCTGTTGGCCGAAGGGGTGGAGGAAGGGTTGATTGTTGAGCATTTTATCTGGAGCGGAGAACATCGCCAGGCCTACCGGTTCCTGCACGACCGTGTGCAGCAGTCGGCACACTCCTTCCTGAATGCCCAACAGGTTCAGGAACTGAGGTTGCAGATTGGGCGGCAGATGCTTTTGGCTTCAACCAACCCCGAAGAGGAAGACCACCTGTTCGAGATGGTGGATCACCTGAACATGGCCGCACTGCTGATAACGGACCCTGCCGAATGTTCGCGGCTTGTTTGGCTGAACTTTGCCGCCGCACGCCGTGCACGGAACGCAACCGCCTACCAGCTTGCGCTGCATCACGCCGTGGCGGCAATGGATCTGGTCCCGTCGATAGCATTTCAAGGCCAATCCGAAACGACGGCCCAACTGCTTGCCGAACGCGCCGAGTGCGAGCATCAGTGCGGGAATAATGCCGAGGCTGAGGGGTTCTTCCGGCGCGCGTTGCAGGCCGCGCAAACCACCGATGGGAAAATCACCATCTGCGAACAGACCATCCATTTCTACACCAATCTTTCCCGCTTTGCCGATGCCTACGCCACGGCGCGCTCCGGTGCGCAGTTGATCGGTTACTCACTCCCCCCCAAATTCATCCCCCCGCTGTTCCTTGCCGATCTTGCCCGGGCGCGAATGATGATGCGTGGCCGCAGGATCGAGGATATTGTCAGCCTTCCAACCATGCACCAACCCCGCCAGCTTCAGTTGATGAAACTGATGGGGGCCGTTGCCAAAGCCGCCTACCAGATCCGCCCGGAACTGTGCGTTGCCATTGCCACAAAAATGGTGATCGAATCGCTCCGCCACGGCAACGCGCCGGATAGCGTTATCGGCTACTTGGCCTACGGGGTGATCTTCAGCGGGGCGGTGTTGGCCAACCATCCGGTGGGGCACCGCTACGGGATTGCCACGCGGGCATTGATTGACCGCTTCAGCAACGAACGCCAAAAAGCTGAGGTCTATTTTGTTGGCGGATATTTCGGAACATCGTGGTTGGAACCCGCCACCGAATCGGAACGATTGTGGGAGCTTGCCTATCAATCGGGGGTGGATGTTGGCGACCTGTTCCATGCCGGATGTGCGTGCAGCGGGACCGCGCAAAGTTTGCTGATGCGTGGCCACCCGTTCGATGACACCCTGAAAACCACCACCCGATTTCTGGACTTCCTTGACCGTGTGGGCAATCGCGAGTCGGCAGGGGCGGTGCGTGGCGTGGTGCAGGCAATCAAAAATCTGCGCGGCGAAACTGAATCGAACGCCTCGTTCGGCGATGCCAACTTCAACGAGGCAGCATATCTGGCAGAGCTTTCCACCTACGGGTCGCGCCATTTTGCGCACTACTACTTCATCAACAAATCGGCCACGCTCTATCTGTGGGGCCACCACCAGCAGGCGTTCGATCTTGCCGCCGGCGCGCTCCCGTATTTGAAAGATTCCGTGGGGATGCTGCATGGTGCCGAGCATCGGTTCTACCACGCGCTTGCGGCGGCGGCACTGGCGGGGGCCGCCACCCAGCATCGCGCAGCGCGGCTGCGGTTGGCGCGTTCCACCGCAAAAAAACTCCAACGCTGGGCGGCTGTTTGCCCAAACAACTTCAAGCATAAATCCTTGCTGTTGCAGGCCGAATTGCAGCGGGCAACGGGGGATCAATCAGGGGCAATCAACCTGTACAACCAAGCCATCGAGGCGGCTGCGGAGTTCGGGTACTTGCACATCCAAGCATTGGCAAACCAGCGCTGTGCCGAACTTCACCAGCAAAGCGGTGCGCGGCGGATTGTGCGGTATCATCTTCGCGAGGCTGAGTACTGGTATCGCCGCTGGGGAGCAACCGCTATTGCAGATCGGTTGATCCAACAGCACCCAGAACACTTGGCGCAATCGGCACGTTCCGACGGAGCAACAACAACTACTACCACAATCACGAACCCCATCACCACCACCGGTGGCGCGCTTGCGCAATCGTTGGATATGATGACCGTGATCAAAGCTGCCGAGGCTATCTCCGGCGAGCTTCGGCTCCACTCGCTGCTTCGCCGATTGATGATGACCGTCAGCGAGAACGCCGGGGCGCAGCGGGCCCTGTTGTTGCGTCCGCACCAGGGGGGGTGGCAACTGCAAGCCGAGTTCGAGGTTGCGGCCGGCAACCTGCGAATGCCGGAACTGGAGATGATGAGCGACCAAGAACATCTGCCACAAAGCATCATCCATTTTGCATCCCACAGCAAGCAACCGGTGGTGCTGAACAGTGCCGTTTCCGATAACCAGTTCGGCCACGATCCGGCGGTGCAGCGGCGCAAGCTCCGCTCGGTGCTCTGCTTGCCATTGCTGAACCAGGGGAACTTGAGCGGGGTGATCTATCTGGAAAACAACTTGACCGATGGAGCCTTCACCGAACAGCGCGTTGGCTTGCTGAAGCTGCTGAGCGGGCAGATTGCCATCTCGATTGATAACGCCTTGCTGTATGATACTCTGGAAGAAAAAGTGGCCGAACGCACCACCGAGATCATCAAGCAGCAGCAGACCAGCGAGCGGTTGCTGGAGAACATCCTCCCGCGCGAGACGGCGCAGGAGCTGAAAGCCACGGGCCACGCCCGCGCCCGCTCCTACGGGAAGGTTTCCATCCTCTTCACCGACTTCGTGAACTTCACAGGGATTTCGGCGCAGCTGGATCCCGATGAATTGGTGCAGCAGCTGGACACCTGCTTCCGTGCGATGGATGAGATTACCGCGCGCCACAACATGGAGAAAATCAAGACCATTGGCGATGCCTTCATGTGTGCCGGCGGAATCCCCAACCCGAACCACACCAACCCGATTGATGCTGTGCTATCTGGCTTAGCGATTGTTCGGATGCTGGACGAACTACGCCAGCAAGCCGAGCAGGAAGGAAAGTCGTTCTGGCAGTGCCGGGTTGGCATCCACACCGGACCAGTGATTACCGGGGTTGTGGGGAAACGCAAATTCGCCTACGACATCTGGGGCGATTCGGTGAACGTCGCCAGCCGGATGGAATCCAACGGCCAAGCCGGGCGGGTGAATATCTCGGCAGATACCTACCAGCACGTCAAAGATTTTTTTGCTTGCACACATCGCGGCAGCCGGCAGGTGAAAGGGAAAGGGGAGATTGAAATGTACTTCGTGGATGGAATCCTGCCGGAACTTTCGGTGGGCGGAAAAGGGGAGGAACCGTCGGAAGAATTCTTGCAAAGACTTGGTAGGAATGTGGAATGACAAAGGTTGAGTGTCGAATAGAAGAAGAATGAAAGAACCACGGCTTAGATCACTCCACGCAGGGTCATGATAGAGTTTACTGGGTTCAGTGCCTCAATGGTAATCTGCGGTGAGAATGATGAAAAGTCTCCTGCACAATACCACAACGGCCCGCCATCTCACTGGCGGGCCGTTGTGCGTTGCTGAACCAACTCCTACCTGGCCACCACCATCTTCTCCACAACCCGCTGCTGGCCCACCATCAACTCCACCATGTAGGTTCCCGGCGGCAGCTGGCTTGCGTCGAATCCAACGGCGTAGCGGCCAACCTCCATCCATTGCTGTGGTAGGACCTCGGCAACCATCCGGCCTACGGGATCGAACACTCGAACCGTTGCCTGGCCGGGTTTCGGAATGCTGAACCGAAGTTCGGTGGTTCCGGTGAAGGGGTTGGGCTGGGCGGTGATTCGGGCTTGCGCTGTGGTGGTGGAGCTTTCGCGGCGGAGTTTTGTGATTCGCAAACAGGTGCAGAAATTTTCCGAGAGCAGTTGCTTGATTCAACAACGGGAAGCTGAAAGCTCGGTATGAGCGCAGAGGAGTTTTGCGCTCATGTCCATCGGCTTGCGCAACTGCCCTGATAACGGGATTGCCGAGGAATCAATGGCAATCTCGCGAACGCGAACAAGGTTGTAGCCGTTGGTGTCGGGATGCTGGAGATTCAGTTGGAGGTTGATGGTGCGGGTGTCGGCCAGTGCGTCCATCTGCTGGCCACGAGCCGAGCTGGCGGAGATGCTATCGGGCCGCGCAAACGAGCGGCGGTTGACGACGTAGAGGTAGTTGGTGTCATTGGTGCGGTCGGCGGTGCCATCGGTGACGGTTTGGAAGAGACCCAGCTCAACGAAGGTGCGCTCCGGTGCATCCAGCAAGCCGCCCGGCTTGCGGCTGGTGACTTTCGTGACGATCTCGTTCGAAGGCAACGGACGGAAGAGAGTATCGCGGGTAAGGTTGGGATTGCGAACGGTGTGGTGGATGCTGAAAGCGTCGCGCCATTTGAGCTTCATGAGCGTTGGGCCGATGATTTTCAGCCACCGAGTGATGCCGCGAATGGCCCCCGTTCGGTCGCCCCAACCGACGTAGAAATTTGGGATGGTGATGGAATCCCTTGGGGTAGCATATTTATCATAGAGCTTGTAATTCAGAGTATTCTGATAATTGTCCTGCCAGTAATATCCTTGTGAGCCGGAGCAACAGTCATACTCGCTGTTGCTAACCCAATGGCCTAAGCTGTTGGTATCCAAGACATGGGGGACACTCCCTAAATACCACCACAGCACTCCTTTGGCTCCGTATGCCAAAGCGCAGTTGGTCAACGCCCATAGTTCAGTTCCTTCAGGAATATGGCTGAAGAGGGTGTCGTACTTGGCTGCGCCGCTGGTTGCGCTATCGCGAATTGAAAGAGCAAAAGTGGTACCAAGTACCGGAATGTTGCGCACACCTTGCTCGCGGGCAATTACTGCCGATTCCCCCAGCTTATCCATCAACCCCGGAACAGCGTCATAGGGATAGGCATACAACGGGCTGGTGCCGGGGGAGTAGTGTCCCAAAAACGTTCGCTGCCATGCAGTGTTGTAGCGTTCGACCCCAGCAGTCGTGAGTTCCAGAATAGGCAGATGCCCCCGTCCGCCGTTGTGTTCAATAATGCTGGGGATCTGATGAACATCGGTCTCGAAGATGTGCTGCGGGGAGATATGGCTGCCATCAACCCAGTAGCTTCCAAATCGCTTGACGGTATCTCGGGGATCGTTGATGTAGAGATAAACACTGGATTGGCGATTACCACCAAGTTTGGTGAAGTTTGCGTTGCCAAGATCGAACGAGTATAACCGCACGCTATCGCCTTCTTGCAGTGGTTGGCTCTGGGCTGCGCGAACCTTCGCAAGGTTGAAGCTATCGGCCACCAATTTCTGCATCGCTGCAAAGCCACCGTATTCGTTCGGATACTGCTCTTCGCCACCTTGCAGGGCAATGATATTCTGGCGGAATGCTTCCACTGGTAGGTCAGCGATGTTATCGTCATAGGCAACTTCTTGTCCATAAAAGAGTTTTTTCAGATAGTTCATCAGGTTCTGGGTTCGCCAATCGCGGCATCGCTTCTCGGTGCCAAGTGCCAGCTGTGCTGCCGAGTCGCGAATGGCAACCGAGCGGATGGCGATATCTTCATCCACACCCAGCCAATGCACGCGAATATCGAATCGGCGCGAGGTGCTGATGGGATGATCGGGCCCTGGGGTCTTCCCATCGGAATACCACCGGAGGTTCACCGGAAACGCTGCTTCTTTGTAGGCATTCCAAGCAAGGTTGGTATCTATCAAATCGCGTTTGCGGACATAGAAGGATCGGCAGAGACGTTCGGTGTTGGCAGTAATGGTGTGCGGGGTAAGGGTGCTGTCGTACCAGAGGGTTTGCGCACCGAAAATATCGTAGTACTTCGGCAGGTCGTGGATGATGTCTATCCGCAGTAATGCTGAATCGTTGCTAACAGCATTATTTGGCGCAGAAGTAAGATGCCCAGTCAGAACGATGTAGTGGATGGTATCGCCTGCACCACCGTTCGGGCCGATCAAGTGGTTTTGGTTTGGCTGGATAATGCCCGTGAGGTTCTGAACGCTATCCTGAAAATCTACCAGAGGCATACTGTAGGGTGCCGAGCGATAGACTTGGCGGACCGAATCGTAACCATAGACCACCCCCCACAAGATCGAATCGTTCGCCGCCGTGTTGCTGGTGGTGTATAATTCTTCTTGGACAAATTCGCTGGGACGATCTGGAAAGGGGTTGTTATAGTTCAGCGTTCCTGTATCCCCTCCTTGCCGATGCAAGAACTTGCAGGCATACAACGATGACTGCACCGAATCGAACGGATAGAACTCGATGGCTTGCCCCCAACCGATGTTGTGCACAATATCCATCGTTATCGCTATTCGATCGCTTGCTTGGCGAAGCGTGTCGTTGTAGAATAATCGAAAATCATCATACTCATCGTTGGGGATACTGATATGAACAATCGGCAGCCCCATGAAATGCGAGTGTTTCCACAGGTCATCGTAGAATGATGCTGAAGAACCGCCCAATGCCGACAGAGGTCCCCATTTCTGGAAGAACCCTGAGAGATAGAACTCATTGTTCCCCACACCATAGATTGTTCGGAGTGGTGGTGTGGTGGTATCCAGCGAGCGGAGGAACTGGGCATAGCACTGGCTTCCGGCCAGAACCAACAACAAGAGTGTGGTGAAGAGCATTGTCGGACGGAATCGCCGACTGATCGAAGAAGCAGTGAACGTGGTCATGGTAATTCTCCATGATTGGTTATGGAAGATGCCACCGCCAACGGTGGCGTGGATTGATCGTTGTCGCGTTAGTGCTGAACAAGAATTTGTGTGCTGGCAATCACTTTGCCTGAACGGTCGTAGGCCGTCAGCAGGTAAGTTCCCGAAGCAACACCCAGGGTTGGCCATCGTGCCGAGCCGAGTTCCGGTCGTAGCTCGGTTTCAGTAATCAGTTTCCCAGCCATGTCGTGAATCGCAAGTCGAGCAGGCATGGCTGAGAGGTTGCCGCGCCAAGCGATGTTGAGTTCGGTAGTTGCCGGGTTTGGCCAGAGGTAGAGTCCGCGTTGGTGGTCAGCCATCGGCTCGGTGCGGACACCAACGGTGGGTTGATCTAACGGGATGTATGGGCCGCCGGCAAGGATGACGGCAATGCCGGAGTTATTCCCCGGCCAATCAAACGCACTGCTTACCATGTCCTCCCAGCCGTCCCCGTTGCAATCAAGGATTCCTGTTACTCCTTCTACTGATCCCCCTGACAATCCATCTAACGATGAAGCATAGAATGCATCATAGGCACCGTTGGGTCCGATCTGACTGCCAGAAAGTAGTGTCATCAACGTATTCTTACTTTCACTTGATTGTAATCGCAGCATTGCCACATGGCGCAGACTATCGTTGAAATATCCTGTTGTTTTGACGGTATAGTATTCTTGGTTAGGAAACACCCGATCAGCATCCTCTAATCGGAAACTACGATCACGAGCGGATTTTCCTGATCGCGACAGGTACACGTATGCCCCTCTTGAAGACTGAATGCCTGATGTTCCAGCAATATCTGGGATCTGATCTCCATCGAAATCCATTATGGATGGTCGGAAATTGATACCAATATCTGTTGTCAAAGTAATCTCGCGGTCTGGCGTGGTCCAGGTCCAGGGAGAGGTCTCGGTACCGAACCACATCTTGAGTTTGTAGCCATCGGCGTATTGGCCAATCGTCACCATATCCAAACGCTGGTCGCCGTCAAGGTCAACCACCTGGGCGGTGTAGGGTTGTTCACTCACTGTCGGTTCAACATCTCTAAGAATTTTCGTTGGAGTATCGGCTTGAAACCCTTTACCACCCTGATAAAACCATACTTCTGGTGTTCGATCTGCCTTCCCGTTGCGGCGGTAGTATGCACCTGCTACCATCACTTCATCGCCAACTTGGCCATCAAAATTTCCAGCAGCAACAACCGATGGATTAAAGATGATTGACTGGGAACGACTATACGGATCAATAATAGCGATTGGAGTATCGGCAAGCGTCGTCCCAGTGCTTTCAAACAAACGTAGTTGCGTTGACCGAGAAGCACCATTGTTGATCTGAATAAATGTTCCTACTCCCACCAGATTACGACCATCTCCATACACATCTGCCACGATTGGCGAGGTGATGGCACTACCTGCTTTGTACACCCAGATCGGTTGAGTAGATGGTGATAGTGTTGCTCCTAAGTACACTCTCCACTCGGCTGCCCTACCAAAATGCACGGCGAAATCGGTGATAGAGTCACCGTTAATATCCCCCACCGAACCGCAGCCATCGCCAACATAATCCCCATCGCTGCCAGTCACCGTCCAGATGCGTTTGAGAAGCACCGCATCGGGGTTTTGGGTGATAGGTTCGATAATCGGTTGGGCGTGGAGGGTGGTGCTTGGTGTGGCAAGCAGAAGGAGGAGCAACAACAGAGAAGTCTTCATGGTCATTCGTTTTTCTTCAATGGTTCAGCATTCATACAACCTGAGCACCAACGTAATGATACGACAACGATACTGGCAAATGTTCTCACCCACTGGCCACTTTTTTTTCAAGCTCCGCAAGCTATCGGCCGCCATCTTCCGCATCGTAGCATAGACCCCATACTCCGAACTGCTTCGTAATCTCAATTCTTGTGAGTATAATAACCACGGGAAGCGCGAGGGGCCGGACAATACACAACAGTTCCCAACAACGGAAGGTGCATCGTGAGTTACCTTGATGTTCCGCGAATCCATTTCATTGGGCGGTTTTATGCCGACCCATCAACGGTCAACAACGACCCCACCCACTACCAGCCCGATGTCACCGATCCTGCCCCGTGGCAGGACCCCGCCGGGCTCCACTGGTTCCGCATCCTTGATTGCAACGTCACCTCGGTGGAAGGTGGCTCCGCTTCCGACCCGTTGGTTGGCGCGGCGGTGACAACCACGGACCTTCCCACCCCCGCAAAAATTGCCGACCTTGATGTCTATCAACAAGCGGTCCCCACCATCTTCGGGATGAAATTGCAGATCGCTCTGCCGGATGGAACTTCCTTCGTTGGCGATGTCCAGCCGGTCTCGCTGAACAGCCTGTGGTTCAATGCCGTGCTGCCGATGCGTGGTTGGGATATGCAGTATGGTTGGGGGAGCTTCGGCGGCGACTCGAACGCTTGCGGAACCTACCAAACCGTGATGAGCGTGAAGGAGAGCGATTGGCCCACCACTGCCGGAGCGTTGCAAGCACTGAAGGAGAAAACGATGATGGTGGATGGAAACCTGCTGCTTGCCTTCCGCTTTGTGGTGGATGGCTACATCAATGTTCCGGGCAATCAGAATTACCGTTTCGGAAGAATTACCGGGGCGATTGGGCCGGTGGCCGCAAACCAGCCGGTCCAGGCCGTTGGGCCACGTTGGCTTGCGGGGCGGGCGGTTCCGCCAAACGCTAACTGGGATGTTCCATCGTTCTACGGGGCCTCCTTCAAGGTGGACCCCGACCGTAAGGTGATGGTGATTGACATGGCCAACGGAATCTGCCGCGTGCTTCCCGGCGGCGACCCTGTTGACTTGGGGACGGTGAACGTCTGCGTTACCGCCAACGGAACCGAAACGGTGCTTGGCCAGATTGATTGCACCTCGTTTGCGTACTCCAACAGTTCTGGGATTGTGGAGCTTCCGTTAAGCGATGCCCAGCTTGCATCGGTTCAGTCCAACCCGATCAGCATCACCACTTCCCGGGCTGATATTGGGCCGAATCCAATCTTCTCCGAGAACCCATCCGGCTGGTACGTTGCTGCCGATAATCGCGCACTCAGGATGGCAGGCGTTCCCGGCACCACCGCCCAAACCGATGTCTATGTCACCCACTGGGGAAAGCCGGCCCCGAACATCCAACTTGAGTTGATGATCGAGCCGGTCTATGGCGCGACGCAGGGGGCAACCGTTCCGCCAACCAATCCGGGGGATACGCCGCAAGCGGTGAACGTCTTCCAGCCGCCAACAACGTATGCAACGCCAACCGATGACAACGGGAAATCGGTGGTGGCCCTGCAGGTGATGCACGACCCCGGTTCGCGAACGCCACAGCTGGATGGCCAACTCTATTTCATCATCCCCTACATCAGCGGAACAACCCCGCCCGACATCGTGAACCAGCCGCCAGCGCAGGAGCTGCAAATCTCCTGCGTGGCATGGGCCAACACTCCAATTCTGGAGCAGCCAACGTGGCAGGATATTCTGGCGATTATGGAGCCGTATGTGAAGCTCTATCCGGGGATGACCCGCAAAATTGATTTAAGCGTGGAGGACACCTTCAACCTGTTCGCCACCAACCCGCCGTGGATAGCGATGCACGAACCGCAGCCGCGCAATGGCATCTGCTCTGGTGCTATCGGCTTCTACATGACCCGCGACTTCACCGACACCCGGTTTATGCCCGTCACCCGCGACCTTTCGCCGAACAAGTTCCAGACCGTCATCAACTACATTGCTAACCTTCAGAAATCAATGGGGTTCCTGCCATGCAAACCAGCAACCGAAGGGGGAGAGGCATCATGAAGAAGAATATCATCAAGAAGAGCGTTCACCATGCAGTGGCCGCTGCCGGGGCGTTGCTGTGGGGATCAGTGGTTGCGTTGCTGGTGGGGCCAACCCTTGCTGGATGCGGCGGGGAAAAAACTGGAACGGAGATCGAGCCAGCAATCGGTGCAGTAAAACCCGCAACCGACACGCCGCCAGCAACCGACACCATCCCCTACACGATTGAGTTTCTGCCGAAGCAGTTCGATGGCCCGCCGCTTCCGGCATTGCAGGGCTACCATGCGTTCGTCAACCGGAGCGACGGGCGTTGGTTGGTGGTGGGGGGGCGCGGCCAGGGGCTGCATACGTTCATGCAAGCGCCGGCCACAAATTTTATTGACTCACTTTCCAACCACTTCCTGTGGGTGATTGACCCAGCCACCGGAAAGTATTGGAACTTCGACGTAACGAAGCTCCCCGATGACCTTTCGGCTCCGCTCTCTTCCACCACTGCCCAAGCCTGCTACGACCCCGCTACTGACTTGGTCTATCTGGTTGGCGGCTACGGCTGGTTGGCCGATGGAAGCAACATGAAAACGTTCAACACCATCATCAGCTTCCCGTTGGGAAAAATGGTGGATGCGGTTGCGCAGCCGGCTCCCGACTCAGCGGCGATTCGCGGGCTAATGAAGTTTTCGCAGGATGATCGTTTTGCGGTTACGGGGGGTGAGTTGTTCCAGCTGGGGGGATCGTTCTACTTGGTGTTTGGGCAGATATTCAACGGGCAATATCGCGCGTTTGGCGGAAGCGATACCGGGTTCTACCAGCAATACACCAGCCAAGTTCGCCGCTTCACGCTGAACCCGGGGACGCTGAAAATTTTGAGCTACGGAGCCACCCCCGACAGCGCGTTCCACCGCCGCGACGGCAACATTATCGCCAGCATTGACCCCGCAACCGGGGCCGAGCGGATTGCCGCGTTTGGCGGGGTGTTCCAGCCCGGAATTATTGGTGGATACCAGCAGCCGGTGTACATCAATGCACAGGGGTTTGCGAAGGTGGATACCACGGTTGCGCAGCGGTTCAGTGCGTACGAGTGCCCGGTGATTCCGGTGTACGATAGCGCTGGCGGGGCAATCTATCACACCTTTTTTGGCGGCATCAGCCACTACTACTATCACCAAACCGACTCGCAGCGGGTAGTCTTTCATCTTGCCACGGGGCAGGGGAGGAACGATGGGTTGCCGTTCATCAGCGACATCTCGGTGTTCCGGCAGGGGAGCGATGGCAAGTATGGTGAGTATTTCCTTCCAACGGCCACGCCGGGGGATTCGTTGGTGGGGGCAAGCATTCCGTTCATTCCCGATATCAACAACTACAACAACGGAATCGCCTACCCGAACGGGGTGATTAAGCTGTGGGCCTTGCCAGCCGGGCAGCGAACGCGGGTCGGTTTCATCTACGGTGGCATCCTTGCCTACAACCCGCTGCCGGTTGTGCCAAACACCGGAACAAAAGCGGTGAACCACATCTACGAAGTCTATATCACCCCAAAACCGATGGGCGTTGTCACCGCTGCACTGGCAAAGGAGAGCACTTGGAACGATGCAAATCTGCGAAGGAAGTGAATCGTGGATGAAGGAAGTGAGAATCGCGGATTGAACGGATTACGCGGATTGAGCGGAGCAAAGGTTCCGTGGAATCAGCGTAATCCGCGCAACTGCTGCACCACAACAATCATTCTTCGGTAATTCAACACACCACACCGCAGCCAACCGTTACGAAAAGTCCAACATGCCCAACCACTGCCGGACTTTTTCTTACTTTTGGCCGCCCCAAATCGGCGGCTGGCCCTTACCGAACCCAAATCATACTGGCGCACTGCATGGAACAACCACACTACAAACGCATCCTGCTGAAACTGAGCGGCGAGGCACTGATGGGGGATGCTGGATACGGCATTGACCCACACATGCTGGAAACCTTTGCCAGCGAAGTGGAAACCATTTCCCAGCTTGGGGTGCAGATTGGCATTGTGATTGGCGGGGGAAATATCTACCGGGGAATCCAGGCCGCAGCCGAGGGAATCCACAAAGTGACGGGGGATCACATGGGGATGCTGGCCACGGTCATCAACGCGCTGGCAATGCAAAGCGCGCTGGAAAATCGGGAGATCAAAACCCGATTGCAGACAGCCATTGTGATGGAGCAAATTGCTGAACCTTTCATCCGCCGCCGTGCCGTGCGCCACTTGGAGAAAGGGCGCGTGGTAATCTTTGGCGCAGGAACCGGCAACCCCTACTTCACTACCGATACCGCCGCCGCGCTTCGTGCCATTGAAATCGAGGCCGACGCGCTGATTATGGGGAAAAACGGCGTGGATGGAATCTACGATGCCGACCCCCGAACCAACCCCAACGCCCAACGCTACGACCGCGTCACGTACCGTGAAGTCCACGAGCGGAATCTGCGGGTGATGGATCTAACAGCCATCACCCTCTGCCAGGAAAACCGCTTGCCTATCATCGTTTTTAACATGAGCCAGCCGGGCAATTTGAAACGGCTTCTGATGGGGGAACATATCGGGACAGCGGTGACAGCCGAGGAGTAACCACGCTGCATGCAGGCCAGCGGGCTATCGCACAGAACGCTGCCCTTGCAAGAATGCTTCTGCCCAAGCGGTGATCGGAAGCCAACAGCAATTCGAGCGACACACAACACCAACTGATAGAACCGAATTACCAGAACAGTTATGGACGTTAAGCTGATTCTTACCGAGGCCGAAGACGGCATGAAAAAAGCAATTGACCATTGCAAAATTGACTTCGCAAAAATCCGCACCGGGCGCGCCACGCCCAGCTTGTTGGATTCCGTGCGGGTAGATTACTACGGCTCGCTGGTCCCAATCTCCCAAGTGGCCAACGTCACCACCCCCGATGCCACAATGATTGTGGTGCAACCCTGGGAAAAAAATATGATTGGGCCGATTGATCGCGCAATCCAAGCTGCCAACATCGGGCTGAATCCAGCAAACGATGGCGTTGTGCTTCGGCTGCCAATCCCACCGCTAACCGAAGAACGCCGCCGCGAGATTGCAAAAATGGCGAAGAAGGTTGCCGAAGACTCCAAAATCGGTGTTCGCAATGCCCGCCGCGACGCAATGGAAGCCTTGAAAAAAGCGGAAAAAGAAGAACACATGAGCGAGGATGCACGCAAAGGTGGCGAAGCCGACGTGCAGAAACTGACCGACCGCTACATCGCCGAAATCGAAAAGCTGTTCGCTGAAAAAGAGAAAGATATTTTGTCGGTGTAGGGGGGGGGAGTGGTCATTGGTCTCTGGTCATTAGTCAGTGGGCAGTTGCGAGGGGGGGGGGGGCTTGGTCCTTCTCCATTCTTCTTCCTTTTTCATTCGACATTCGGCATTTGACATTCAACATTTCCGAAACCTGATTCCCAACTATGGATTCTCACAACGCTTCCCCTTTCGTTCCGCCACATCACGACGGCGAGGTTATCAATGGTCGTGAGCATCACAAGCTGATTATCATGGGGTCTGGCCCGGCTGGGCTGACCGCAGCGTTGTACGCCGCCCGCGCCAACCTGAAACCGGTGATCCTTGAAGGAAACGTCCCCGGCGGACAGCTGACCATTACCACCGATGTTGAGAATTATCCCGGATTCGAGAAGGGGATCATGGGGCCGGAGATGATGGAGATTTTCCGCCGCCAAGCGCAACGATTCGGTGCCGATTGCCGGTTCGAATTTGTGGATGAGGTAGATCTAAGCCAACGCCCGTTCAAACTGAAAACCGACCGTGGCAACCTGCTTTCCTGCGATGCCCTGATTGTTGCCACCGGTGCCTCGGCAAGGCTGCTAAATCTGGAGTCGGAAACCTTCTACATGGGCTACGGCGTTAGTGCCTGCGCCACCTGCGACGGCTTCTTCTACCGTGGCAAGGAAGTGCTGGTGGTTGGCGGCGGCGACACGGCAATGGAGGAAGCAAACTACCTGACCCGTTTTGCCAGCAAGGTGACGCTGATCCACCGCCGCGATGTCTTCCGCGCTTCCAAAATTATGGTGGATCGGGTGCTGGCCAATCCAAAAGTTGAGGTGATCTACGATGCCAACGTGGTGAACGTGATCGGGGATCATTCCCCCGTGAAATCCATGACCGGCGTTGTGCTGCGCAGCACCAAAACCGGGGAAACGTGGGAAATGAAGGCCGATGGATTGTTCATTGCAATCGGCCACAAACCAAACACCGAAGTCTTCCACGGCCAACTTCAGACCGACACCAACGGCTACCTGATAACCAAAGGGAAAAGCACCTACACCAACGTGGACGGGGTGTTTGCTTGTGGCGATGTCCAGGATCACGTCTATCGCCAAGCCGTGTCGGCTGCCGGAAGCGGCTGCATGGCCGCCATTGATGCCGAACGTTGGTTAGAGGTTCAGGAGCATCACAACGCGGGGATGTCGGCGGTGGGGTAGTAGATACGCTGGCAAACATTCAAAGCCTTCCCAACGCTCCACTCAGGATTTGGGAAGGCTTTGTGCTATCTGAGACCCCTGCTGCAGGAGCACGGAAAACCAAGCCACCAGCGGTTCACCAACTGAAATTCTCCGTTAGCCCCTTTGCGGCTGTTCATAGCCCACCCCAAATGCGTACTTTCGCGCTGTCATGTTCGAGCGCGAAATCAACCAGACAATTCAAACCCTTGCTGCGGAGGTTCTCCGTGAGCAAACCTTCGTCCCGCTGCTAACGATTGTGGAGGACGAACGAATCCCGTGGCGTTTCAAATCCTTTTTTACCACCGAAGTGCAGTGGTGGCTTCACAACGAAGCCCTTGCACGCGCCGCCAACAAACGTTTCGAGTACAGCCACCCAGAGCTGACCTCGTTGCTGAGTTACCTTGAGCAAGTTCAATTCCGCCACGCACGGTTCGAGCGGGATGACTTCTTGGTGGTGCTGGACAGCGCGGTGAAGCTCACTTTTAACTACATCTGCCGCCCGCAAACCACCCTGAAATGGTACATCTTCCGTGGCGAACCAGTCAAGCCCCTGCGCGAGGTGATGCTCCGGTTTGGTGCCTTTGGCGACTATGAGTATTTCAGCACGGTGTTTGCCGAGTGGGTGGAGCGGAAGCAGAGCGAACGGGCAACTTTCGATGCCATCAGCTCCACCGAGTTCGAGCGGGTGATACGCCGGATTGATGACCAGATTCTGCTGAGTTGCACGGTGGAGGACCTGTTGGAACTGATGTCCCCCTTCTTCGATTTTATCTGTGCCGATCCCGCACTCGGTGTTCCGATTGACGCGCTGGTGATCTACTTCGATGACAAAAACATCAAAAAATTGGTGGATCATCTGGAGGTCTATCGCAGCCAGGGCCACACCCATATCCTGCGTGATGAGTTCGTCTCCGTGCTGGATGAACTGCTGACCGCCAGCGAAGGGGAGCCGGAAGCCGATTTCTCCACCGTCTATCAGAACGATGAGTTGGATGCCGTGGTGCGCCAGCATCTTACCGGCGACCAACTGACTGCCGATGCGGCGGCTGCGGTGCCAGCTTCGGCAACAGCAGGCAGTGGCGCCCCAGCCGCCACTCACACAGCTTCGGCGGTAGCCAATCCTGCTTCCGGAAACGTAGCCGAAACCGCGACCACCACGCCAACGCCTACGGTGGTGGAAGAAGAGCTTGAGGATTGGAGCGAAGAAGAGGGGAGCCAAGATCAGATGACTGAAGATGAAGATGCTTTTGATGGAGGCTTGCCAACCGACCTGAATCTTGACAGCCTGCGCCAGCATCTTGGCGCGCTGCAGGAAGGGCCAGTGATTCCGGAAGAAATTGCGCCGGCAATAGAAGAGCCAGGCCTATCATCAATCCAGGATGACCTTGACGACGACCCCTGGCCCTGGGAAACAATCGCGCCTGAAGTCACCGAAGCAGCGGAGCCACCCGCAGAAGAGACTGCGATAGAGCCCGCAGACATCAGCCCAATTCCGAGCGAAGATGATGATGATGAAGACGAAGTGATGGAGGAAACGGAAATTGAAATTGAGGATGGAGTTGAATATGGAGTTGAGCATGGAGATGCGGCCCAACCAGACACCGATCAGGTTGGGGAGCCGCAACCGGAGTTCCCCCGGGCGCAACCAGAAGACTCCATTGCAGACGACGATGAAGAAGATGATGATGATGAATGGTTAGCAGAAATCCAACAGCATATTCCCACCTCCGTTTCGCAGGCCGCTCCGGAATCGGTGGCATCGGCTGCTGCTGTTGTGGCCATACCAAGCCCCGGCTTGGCCACCACTGCCGAAGAAGCCGTGCCGCAAGCGGTTTCCGCTGCCCAGCCGCAACCGCCCGCCGCAGCCGTGCCGGGGATGAGTGATGTGCGAACATTCATTGATGGGATGCTGGAGCGGAAGGTGATAAAAAAAGTGTTCCAGCGGAACCGAAGCGAGTACGAATCGGTGCTGAACAGGCTGAACAGTGCGCAAAACTGGAAGGTTGCCAGCCAAATTCTGGATGAGCTTTTTGTCCGCAACAACGTTGACCCTTACTCACGCACGGCCATTCGCTTCACCGATAGCGTCTATGGCCGGTATCTATCCACCAACAATCGTTCCTAAGCCAAAAGGCCAACAACCGTGTTTATTGATTCCGCAGAAATCCTTGTTCGTGCTGGTTCCGGGGGGAACGGATCTGTCAGCTTCCGCCGCGAAAAATTTGTCCCGAAAGGGGGCCCCGACGGCGGCGATGGCGGCGACGGCGGCGATGTGATCCTGGTTGCCACCGCACAGCTTTCCACCCTGATGGACTTCCGCTACCGCCACGAGTATGCTGCCGAGCGTGGCCAGCATGGCGGCGGCGCGCTGAAAACCGGAAAGCGGGGGAAATCTATCGAGCTTCGCATTCCCGTTGGCACGCTGGTCTATGATTCCGACACCGACGAGCTGGTTGCCGACATGAAAAGCGACGGCGAACGCTTGACCGTGGTGCGCCACGGGCGCGGCGGGAAAGGGAATCACAACTACGCAACAAGCACCAACCAAACCCCACGCTTTGCCGAAAAAGGGCGCGCCGGGGAAGAACGGAACATCCGTTTGGAGTTGAAGTTGCTGGCTGATGTTGGGTTGGTGGGTTTCCCGAACGCAGGCAAATCCACGTTGATCTCCACCATCAGCGCGGCCCGCCCAAAAATTGCCGATTACCCGTTCACAACGCTGATCCCGAACATCGGCATTGTGCGTGTGGACGTTGGCGCATCGTTTGCCGTGGCCGACATCCCCGGCTTGATTGAAGGGGCCAGCGAAGGGAAGGGGCTGGGGCATCAGTTCCTGCGCCATGTTGAGCGTTCGGGGGTGCTCTGCTTTTTGCTGGATGGCTTAAGCGAGGACCCGATGGAAGACTACCGGACGTTGCAGGGTGAGCTTGCCAAGTTCAACCCGGAGATGTTGCAGAAGCGGCGAATTGTCTGCATTACCAAAATTGATGCAATGCCGCTGGAGCGGATAGATGAGCTTGCCAAGCTGAACATTGGCGGAATGCGGCCACGGCTGATCTCGGCAGTTGCCGGAATCGGAATCCCAGAACTGATCCGTGCCATGCACACGGAGTTGACGACGTGGCGCCAGCAGCAGGAGCAGTAGCGCGCCGCCAGCATCGGCGCGTCACCCGTTGGGGGGTGTTTCGGCTGTTGGCCGCCATGGGGGGAATCCTTGTTGCCGTTACTGTGGTTGCCTTGTGCATCGGCCCCGGAACGTTCTCCTTCGGCAGCGTTTTGGGGGAAGCGAACAGCACCATTATTCTTTCACTTCGGCTTCCAAGAATTGTTCTTGCCGTTGCGGTTGGCGGTGCGTTGGCAGCAACGGGGGTGATGTTCCAGGCGGTGCTGCGTAACCCTTTGGCCGAGCCGTATATGCTTGGCGTATCCAACGGGTGCGCTGTTGGGGCAATGATTGGTTATGCGGTTGGCGCAAGCTCCATCACCGTTCCGGCGTTGTCGTTTGCTGGCGGCGCGGCGGTGGTGTTGGCGGTGTTGTGGATCAGCAAGGGGGGGGGGTATGGCGACCGCTCGGAAGGGCTGCTGCTTGGGGGGGTGATGGTGGCGGCAATCGGCGCAGCGTTGATCTTCCTGCTGCTTGGTTTCCTTGGCGACTCCATGCGAACGGCAATCCAATGGATGATGGGAAATCTTGCCAGCGCGTCGGCGCACATCGGCTACGGTTCCGGTGTGTTGTGGATTGCAGTATTGGGGCTTTCGCTTGCTGGCGGAAACATCCTGAACGCAATCTCTCTGGGGGATGATGAAGCCGCCACACTGGGGCTTCCGGTGAACCGCGCAAGAATCATACTCTACCTGATCGGCTCGCTAACGGTTGGCCTAACGGTCTCCTTCTGCGGGGCGATTGGGTTTGTGGGGCTGGTGGCTCCGCACATCATGCGGCGGATTGTGGGCCCCGACCACCGGATGCTCCTTCCAGCATCGGTGATTGGCGGGGGGATTTTTCTGCTTCTGTGCGACACCGCCGCGCGCGCGCTGTTGGGTTTTGTCGGCAACGTCGGTTCCGAGCTTCCCGTTGGCGCGGTGACGGCGTTGGTTGGCGCGCCAATTTTCATCACCATGCTTCGCAACGCAGGGAGGGCGTAGGTTTTGATTCGTGTTTACCCCGACCCGTCGGGGCGAAGGCGGGAACCGTTAGGCCTGCGCAGCGAACCCATTGGCGGGCTATTTCGCAAACTCATGTGTGCCGAGTATAAATTTTATGGTTCTTTCCTCACGATAATTCTTCCGGTTTCTGTCCTTCCATCACATTCAAGCTCATAGAAGTAGATACCTTCAGGAACCTTAGCCGTGTTCCATAACACACTGTGGCTTCCCCTACTATAATGCACCTTGTTAAGAAGATTATTCGTGTACTCCCCTCTATTATTAAATATCCGCAATGAAATTGTTGACGGATGAAAAAGCTCAAAAGCTATAACTGTAGCTGCCGAGCATGGGTTAGGGGTAACAGTACTAGAAGTGGTTGTATGTTCAGATAGAGGTACTGCTGAAGTCGTTTTGCTGCTTATGTAAATTCCGCCACCCCATGTTGTCACCATCGCCCGCCCTTCTTGGTCAAACGTGATGTCTCGTATTCTCCCTTCTATCCCTTTGCTTTGTGGTTCCCAGGTTTGCCCTCGATCGGTTGAGCGATAGATGGTGTTCCCTGTTGCTGCCAACACTGGGCCATGTATGTTCACCGCTACTGCTATAAAATTGGTGTCGCTGGTGCTGATGGCACACCGTTCTAATCCTTCTCCTTGTTGCTCCGAACGGAATAATCCGTGCTGCGTTGCTATAAATACTATGCTATCAGAGAGTGTGGCTATATCTTCGATTCTGGCTATAGCTGCCACAGAATCCCAACTCCAACCCGAATCTATTGAGCGCCAAAAAGTATTGCCAGGGATTGCTGTTGCTGTATAGAGTACATTACTGGTGCTTGCAGCCATTATTTGAACGGCAAAACCACTAAATCCTATTTTTTGCCAAGTTTGTACTGTGTCAATACTCCGAAATAACCCAGAGTTAGTAGTTACATACAAGGTCTTGTTATCGAATGCAAACATATCATTGATAATTTGCTCGAATGGTGTACGAAATCCACTATTTCTTAATTCCCATCCATTGACACCATCAGTGCTATAGAGTACGCCCAATGTTCTAGTTGCTATGGCAATCATTCCATCGGCGAGAGTAGCAATTGAGCTTACCTCCAATGGGTTTCCCTTCGGATACATAACAGCGGAGCGATCCCATGTCTGGCCATCATCATTGGAAATATACAGGCTCCTTGATGTTGCCGTTATTAGCCGATTCTTTTTATCTCGTAGGACTGATTGTAGGTGTAATCCTGTCATGGTGCCGGCTATAGGGTGCCAACTTTTTCCGCTATCAATTGAGCGTACCAATCCAATATCTGTTGTTGTTGTCATGGCAAACATTATTCCGTCTCTTCCAAACCAGATACCACCAACCGGATAGGGTAATGGCATAGGTGTCACCAGTTTCCAGGTATCTCCTTGATCTGTCGAATGATAAACCTCGCCTTTGGTATTTGTCGCGTATAAAATCCCATCTGGTGCCATGGATAGTCTATGATACACAGACTCTGGTAACCCAGTAGTGATTGTATTCCAATCTTTCCCTCCATTATCTGAACGCAGCAATGTTTTAGCTTCGCCATATAATTCTCCATTGCTTCCTGACAGTAATGATAGTGTCCCCCGGGTTACACTGTCATTTACAGTAGTCCACGTATCTCCATGATCTATTGATTTCACAATGCTTTTATTATTATTTAGAGTCACGGATAAATAGAGAGTCCCGTTCCGTGGATCAATGACAGGCCCTTGTTCTATATACGAATAGGAATTAAAAAAAACGGATACCCAGGGTGAATCTGGATGAATGGAACGGTAGAGCCGATTATTGGCAGCAAGACTATAAAGAATGCCTTCTTGTGGGCTACTACATAAAGTTATAGGAATAATGGTAGTGCTATCCTGTTGCCATAACTCATTCATCCCCAGTTTACGGCGGAATATTTTTGCTTGATTTACGACAACAAGTTGTTGATGCACAGTATCCAGAACCATTGCTGAGATAGAAGAATTAGAGTTTAAACCATCTAAATTCCATGTATCACCATTATCTATTGAACGATAAACACCACCGATAGATAAAGCAGCAAAAAGATTACCCTTTGGTGATTGTATCACAGAAATAACTGTCCCTCCATATAAACCAGGCAATTGTTTCCATTGAATGTCTTGGGCGGTGATTGAATGGCTACTGAAGATAATGGTGAGTAGTATAGTCGAAATGGAAATGGGAGTTTGCATGGTGTGTAGTTTGAAGGTTCTTGATGATTAAAGGCTCTTTGTCGCAGGGTATAGTAGGCAGGTCGTAAGCCCTTCCTGCCTACTATACTTTCACGAAATCAACTTATGGTTTTGGACATGAAGCCCCTGAACAGAATATGGTATCTTCACATTCAGCAATGTGAATATGTGGGCACCCAGTACCGGGGTCTATATACACCTTCACGCAAACGCATACCCATTCCTCAGGATTTGTGGCTGACCGCACACAAGTATAGTCTTCCGACCCCATGGCTACTGTTAACCCCAACACGGTTGCTGATTGAAGAGATGCGCCAGAAGGGTGAGGATAATCAGCTTGAGAATTACTCCAGCTATGCTCAACCGTTGTTGTGGGGCTATTCGGCGATGACCAATTTGCAGTCACAGGAAGCCCCAGCGTCGAGGAAAAGTCTGTAAGTTCAAAGCCATATACAGTTACACGATACGAAGTGCATTGTGCAAGTGCGGTAGATGGAGGTATGCCAAATACCAGTGTACATGCAAGCACAAAACCTGCGAGCATCCCTTTTAGTTGCCTTTTCATATGGGTAGTTACTCCTGTTGGTTAATGTTGTTTTGTATTGGGTGCTACTGCTATGGGCATTGACAATTCGGCATATACGTACATGCAGTCCCGCACCTACGTCTATCATATTATACTCGGGTGCGTTGAGATTGCGAAATTCGATCCCTGTCGGGCCTTGTAGATACTCGGCTTCGCGGGTGGCAATTTCGCAAACTGAAAGCACGTGAGTATACCAAATAGTAGCTTGTTGGCTATGTCAATAAAAGCACTCCTGTTCTGAGCCGTTATTCTCTTTGCTTAACTCCGGTCAATGTCTCTTACTCCAACCACTCAACTCCTGCCTGCATGAGGTGAACTACTCATTCGCTTGCTGCCACTCATTCTTCTATCCTGCGAAATAACGCCGAACCTTCCTAATCCGGTTCAATCGTTTCCGAACAGTATGGCGTGTAGTTTGAAGGCAAGCAGGTTCTATTGTATTGAGTTCACCCATGTAGCGACCCCAGCAACGGGCAAAGTGTCACACCATACCGGAGAGAACTTCAGACTGCTTCCGTTCAGCAAGGAGAGGGGAGAGAGGAGCCGGTTGGTGATGGGACTCGCTGGTTCGGTGGCGTGCTTCGGCGGGTCTGGCATCAAGAAGAGGGAAGGGGTAATTCACCCCATCCAAGCCGATATCCCAGAAACTACTTGCGCTCCCCATGCCCAATGTTGTATGTTGCAGCCCAAGAGCCGAACATCTACCATCCCCTGGCGGGTGTGCCAAGACGCTCTTAGTCGGTCTGTCTCCATGACCGGCTTTTTTTTTTGTGGGTAGGGGTGTATGTTTGCGCCCGATCAATACAAACTCACTCTGGCATATCAGACGTATCAGAACCATGGCAAAGCAAGAAATACCAGTCCGTAGAACAGCAACACAACGCGTCCGGCCCGGAATCCGCACAGCGGAAGCCAAAGGCCCCAGCATGACGTGGGGTTTTTCCTTCGGGAAAATGAACCTGATCCTGCTGCTTGTTGGGGTCGCTGTGATTGTTATCGGCTACCTTCTGATGGGAACCGCCATCAGCGATGGCGACCCGGCGATGAACGATGGCATCTGGAACAACGCGAACGCTGTCACATTTGCACCAATTTTGCTGACCATTGGCTACGGCCTTATCATCCCTTTCGCAATCCTCTACCGTGGAAAAAAAGAAGAAGCGAAGGTAGAAGAGCAGGTAGCATAAACCAGAAATCTTAAAAAACCAAACAGGCCGGAAGCAGATATTCTGCTTCCGGCCTGTTTGGTTTGTCCCGGCCCTCTCCCAAGCGGGTGATGCTACTATTTTCACTCCATTGGTCGGGTGGGAGAGGGAGCCAAAGCCGAAAAGGGATTTCGATGCTTCGCTTACTTCTTCTTCTTTTTCTTTGAAGTCGCTTTCTTTTCTGACTTCTCTCCACCTTCTTTGCTTGAGGTTGTTGCGGCTCCTTCTTCTCCTTCCTTCGGTTTGGTTCCCTCGGCTTGCTCCTCCTTTTCTCCCTTTTTCTTCTTGGTTTCTTTGGCTTGCTCTTTCAGTGTTTTTTGCAGTTCTATTGCTCGGTAAATCTCGAACAACACCCCCGAATTTTTCTCCCCTTTTTTCAGTTTTACCACACGTTCCAGCAGCTCTAACTCCTGCCAAGCGATGGCAAGGCGCGCCCCTTCGGCGCGGTACTTGGGGTCGGGGTCGGCAAGGAAGCCATCAACAAGGCGTTTGCGTTGTACTGGCAGGGTGATTTTTGCGGCAAGCGGACGAAGCAGATCGTAGGTGTATCCCCGGCGTTCCCGCAGCAACCCGTCGGCAATGAACGGGGCGATGCTATCAATCGCCCGCATCCCAAGTCCAATCTGGATTTGGTAGCGGACAATCTGGCTGGGGTCGTTCATCAGCGGAAGGATCAGGGTTTGCAGTTCGGTGCTGTCGGCAATGTTCACCAACGCACGGGCTGCGCGCCCCCGCACAATCTCCACAGTGTCGCTCAATGCTTGGGCTAAATAGGGGCGTGCTGTGTCGGCTTTCATTTTCAGCAAGGCTTCGGCGGCGGTGGCGCGTATCCGCCAGTTGGTGGGGTCCACTAACTTTCGCCCCAACGCGATTGCTGCGGTGCTATCCTTCATTTCCCCAAGCACGTACATGGCCAATCCCTGGCGTGATGGCTGGCCAAACCGGAGCGTATCAATCAGCTGGGGGGTAAGCCGCCGTCCGATTTTTGGGAGGATGTAGTCGCGCAGGGCAAGCGCTTCGCGGGGAAGCTCGGTGTTGAGCATCTCCATCAGGTAGGGGATGGATTCATCGGCGCGGTCAATCAGTTTTTGGCGCGCAGGGCCAACCATGTACTGGTATTTCTGCGGTGCGGTGGAGGCTTGGATGAAAAGGGTTGGAATGTCCTGCGCCAGTTCTTTCTCTATTTCCTCTTTTGTTTTCTCCGGCTTCTTCTCCTCAACTGGGGCGCCTATCTCGTTATCTTTTGGTTTGAAATTTCCATCAAGGCCCGCGCCGTAGAAGCTGCCGGTCCAGAGTGTGTCGTTCTTCCCTTTGGCGCTGCCGAAGAAGTCGCGGCCATCAAGGTCTAGGAAGATTCCGATCATGCCGAACCAATTCCGCAGGTCGCTGTAGCCCATCGTGTTGTCGCGGCGGGCGATGTATCCATCTTCCCCCGCGCCATCAATGAACAGCGAGATTGCATTGGCGTTCCCCCCGCCTTGCGAAAGGGATTCCACCACGTAGTTGTCGTCCCCTTTCACGTCGTACAATCCGCCAAACCCGACATCGTGGCCGCACCCTTGCGACACCCCGTGCGAGACGTAGTTATCGTCGCCGGCGTTGTCCAGTATCACCCCGTGGGCAAAGTGGACCCCCGCCCCTTGTGCGTATTGATAAGCGTTGTAGCGGTCGCTTCCCTTGCGGTCAATGATTGCTCCGTAGCCGAACCAGTAGGCGGTTCCTTGCCCAAAAATATCAGCGTTGTAGCTGTCGCTTCCGGCAAGGTCGGCAATGAATCCGTAGCCCGCCGAAGCAACCGGGCGGCTTCCCAGCGCGGCCCCCTGGCAGAAGGTTTCGTAGTGGTCATCATAGCGAAGGAAATCGGTGTAGGGGCTGTTGGCAATGTAGCTGTCGTTTCCTTCGCGGTCCACAATGGCACCGATGCCGCGAGTGAAACCAAAACCTTGCGAGCAGAGGTGGGCTTGGTAGATGTCGTTTCCGGCGCGGTCAATCAGCAGCCCGATACCAAATAATCCCGCACCTTGCACAGCGGTTCCGCCAACGTAGCGGTCGCTTCCTTCGCCATCGTACAACACACCGGTGCCGAAGTACCCCGTTCCAAGCGCGAAATTTCCGGCGGAGTAGCTGTCGTCCCCTTTCATATCAATCAGCACCGAGGCGCCGAGCAATGTTCCACCGAAGTCGAAATCTCCGCCGATGTAGTTATCGTTGCCATCAAAATCCACAATCAGGGACACGCCACGGTCGGCGGCTTTTTCCTTGCTGCGCGGGCTGGGCTTGTACACGTCGTTTCCGCCAACATCAATGATGCAGTAGAAGTTTCCGGTATAAATGTCATCCCCCGGCCCACCAATCGCAATCCTTCCAAGCCGTGTGTTCCAAATCCGGGTTTTCACCGAGTCCTTCAGCTTCTGAACTTCGGGGGCGATATTCCTTGCGAAGTCTAAGCTGTTGATAAACAGGCTGGCACCGGGCTGGATAAACTGCATGAAGTTGATGTCGGCAGCGTCGGTGTTGAAGAACCGTTTGGCGCGCGCCAGCCCGTAGCGTTCGGCCATTCGCATCTCCACCGGTGTTGCATCCCCACCCCCTTCAGATTGCAGCACCAGCGAATCGCAATACTCAATCAGCCCTTTCAGTCGCTCCTCAATCACCGTGGTGCGGGCGTTGTACATCTGCACATCGGCAACCAGCGTTAGCGTCAGAAAACGGCGAAGGATGAAGGCGGGGGCGAAATCAACCGAATCCAGATCAACTTTTGCGAAGGAGCGAAGCTCGCGGTCGGTAACGGTAAGCTGTGGGTTGTCCAGGATATTGTTCTGCAAATCGAGCATCGCGGCAAACTGCTTGAACATCAGGGCCGGTTCATCAATCCCTTTTTCGGCAACATTCCCCAACGTGTCGGCCAGCGCAAAGCTGAGTAGTGGTTCCTCGAACATCCGCTTCACCAAGCTAAGCCGGTGGCGGTCGTCGGGGACGCGATCCCAGCGGAGCTTCATGTCGTTGCGGGTCATCAAAATTGCCGATAGCGACGTGTCAATCGCCCGCATCACATACGGCGGAAGAGTTTGCGAACGGAGTAGGGTGGCGGAAGGGGATAGGCCAAACAGCACGATGCAGGCAAGCAGAAATCCACGCATCGGAAATGAGATCATCATGGTAGCAGGGGTTGGTATCACGTGTGCGGTTGTGTTTGAATGGATGGAGCAGATCAAGGCAGAAAACCTTTCAGGATCGGGAAGCAAAGCACCAAAATAACCAGCAGGCTGGGAATGGAAACGGGGGTTAATGCAACAGATGTTCCAGGAAGAACCCCTCGGTGGCATCAATCGCTTGCTCGAACGCCAATGTTGTGCCAGCAAACGGATGCACCGTCCCGAACGTGTGGCCTGTGTTGGGAATGGGGAGATAGGTTGTTAAATCGGGGGGGGCAGAGGCCGCAATGCGCGCCCCATTATCGGGCTTCACCGAAAGGTCTTGCTCCCCATGTAACACCAGCAGCGGGGATGAAAGCCTTGCGGCAGCGGCGCAGATGTCTAATTGGGCTTGGTTGGTGGCAAGGTCATCCAAAAAACTGGCGTTCATCCGCATGATTTGCCCAGTTCGTGCGTTGGGAATTTCGATGAAACCAGCGTCGCGCCAGCGCTGCTTTTGCTGTGGTGTGTAGCGGTCGAACGTGCTTACCGATCCCCACACGGCAACCGCAGCAACGCTTGGCTGTTCGGCGGCGGCAATAATTGCGGTTCCCCCCCCGCGCGAGTGTCCAATAACGCCAACACGCCCTTTCAGCAGCAAGTGCGATTCCGGCAGATCCCCTCCAGCAACCGCGTCAATAACCTCACATGCTTCACGAATTTCGCGGGTGTGCGTATTGTTGGCAAATCGCTCCAGCTGGGTGAACTCGGTTCCGTTCCCTTCCACTCCGTTGTGGCTGAAGTTGATGCTCACAACATAAAAATCAGCATCGGCAAGGCGTTGGCAGGCGTAGGGGAATCCGCCCCAATCCTTGAAGCCTTTGAATCCGTGCAAAAAGATCAATGCCGGAAGCGGGCGAACCGGTTCGGTGGGGAATCGAGCAGTGCAGGAAAGGAGTTCGCCATCGCTTGCTGGCAGCTGGAAATGAATAGTTGTGACATCGGTGTTGCTCATGGCAAGCAATCTACGGTACTGTTTCATCTGGAAGCAAGCTGTTGCAACCGTGCTGGCAATCTGGAACGAATGCTAACTTGCAGCCTGTTTGCGCGGGTTGGCCAATTCCTATCATCCTACTTCATGCTTGTTCATCAACTGGTTCGGATTCTGTTGATCCTGCTTCTGCTGTCGCTGTTGCCGCCGCAGATGCTTGCCCAAGAAGGTTCTCAAGATCATCCAATCCCCCCCGACACAACCCTTCCCGCTCGGTGCGATTGCCCATCACAGGCCGAACAGGGGAGCGGGACGCTAAGTTTTGCGTGGGGCTACAATAAATCGTGGTTCAGCCGAAGCACCATCCACTTCAGCGACCACACAACTGATGATTATGATTTCACCCTCTATAATCTTGAGGCGCACGACCGCCCCGGGCTGGAGATTGTGGGAACCAATCTCTCTAATCTTTCAGTTCCGCAGTATGTGTATCGGCTTGCTTATTTCTTCAACGATTCCAACGATCTTGGAATCGAGATATGCTTCGACCATGTGAAATATGTGATGACCCAGAACCAAACCGCCCGTATCGAAGGGCAAATTCGTGGGCAGGCGGTCAGCACCGATACGGTTGTAAGCTCCCAATTTTTGCGGTTCGAGCACACCAACGGGGCAAATTTTTGGATGGTGAACTTCCTGAAGCGGCAAAACCTGCTGAAGTCCGGCAATCGGCTTCACTGGCTTGGCCTGCTTGGCAAAATTGGGGCCGGCGTGGTGATCCCAAAATCCGACGTAGCAATTTTCAATGTAGAAACCGACAACCGCTACCATATCGCCGGCTACGTGCTTGGGATTGACGTTGGCCTGCGGTACGATTTCCTGAAATATGGCTTTGCAGAAGCCAGCCTGAAAGGCGCGTATGCCGATTACAGCGATGTGCTAACCGTTGGCGAAGGGCGTGCTTCCCACAGCTTTTTCACGCTGGAAGCAATTATGTCATTAGGATTTCAAGTGAATTTATGAGCAATTTCTGCGATAGGAGCCAGCGTATTCAACGCACAACAGAAAACATCGGTACTACATCATAACTCACTTTACGCAGAACCATCCTGGAGCTTGATGACTGCAGTGTCCCTGTGTCCTACCGGATAACACCCTCCGTTCATGCTGAGCCCCGTCGAAGTATGAGCGGAGCCACTGAACGAGCAAATCCTCACTACACATCAAATTCTGTGTAAAGCCAGATCATAACCAACTAACCATACCAACGTCATGTTCCAGAAACTACGTCCGGCACTTCAGCAAGAGCTTCAGAATATCAGCGAAGCAGGGTTGTTCAAAAACGAGCGGGTGATTACTTCGCCGCAAGGGGTAGAAATCACAGTTGAGGGACGCGAAGGAACCGTGCTGAATTTCTGTGCAAACAATTATTTGGGATTAAGCTCCCACCCAACGGTAATCCAAGCTGCTCACGCAGCGCTGGATTCGCACGGGTTTGGGATGAGTTCCGTTCGATTTATCTGCGGCACGCAAGATATTCACAAGGAGCTTGAGCAAAAGCTTGCCGAATTTCACGGGACAGAGGACACCATCCTCTATGCTGCCTGCTTCGATGCAAATGGTGGGGTGTTCGAGCCGCTATTTGGCGAGAACGATGCGATTATTTCCGACTCGTTAAATCACGCCTCCATTATTGATGGTGTTCGATTGTGCAAGGCAAAACGTTACCGCTACGCCAACGCCGATATGGCCGATCTTGAGGCACAACTTCAGCAAGCAGATGCCGATGGCTGTGTGCAAAAGATAATCGTCACCGACGGCGTTTTTTCGATGGATGGAATTATTGCCCCAATTGATAAAGTGTGCGATTTAGCTGATAAATACCAAGCCTTAGTAATGGTGGATGAGTGCCACGCTGCAGGGTTCATGGGCGCAAAAGGGCGCGGGGCAACGGAATACTGCAATGCAATGGGGCGGGTAGATATCATTACCGGAACGTTGGGGAAAGCACTGGGCGGGGCAATCGGTGGCTACACTACTGGCCGCAAGGAAATTATTGAGATGCTGCGCCAGCGTTCGCGTCCGTATCTGTTCAGCAACACCTTGCCACCAAGCGTTGTTGGTGCCGGAATTGCGGTTATTGATATGCTTAGCCAAACAACCGAGCTGCGCGATACGCTGGAAGAAAACACGAAGTATTTCCGCGCAAAAATGGCAGAAACGGGGTTTGATATTATTCCCGGCGAGCATCCAATAACGCCAATCATGTTGTATGATGCCCCGCTTGCGCAGCAATTTGCTTCCAGATTATTGGAAGAAGGGATTTATGTGATTGGATTCTTCTATCCGGTTGTGCCAAAAGGGCAAGCGCGTATCCGTGTGCAGATTTCTGCTGCGCACAATCGCCACCATCTTGATACTGCGATTGAAGCATTCACAAAAGTTGGCCGTGAGTTAGGAGTCTTGAAAGAACTAAACGTGGTAGGATAACGAAGCTAAGTAGAAGAGGAAATAAAAAAGCGTGGTTAGAATTTTTATTCTATCCACGCTTTTTTTAACCTTGATTCCAAGAATCAGCTTGCGCGGGTTATCAGTTTCTGCATGACGTTGTCTCCAACCATTTTCCCCAAGCGATTTCCTGCATCGCATCCTTCGCGGAAGTGAATTCCGCCATACACACGGCTGATGGATGCTTCTTGGGCCGCGTCCATAAAGTTCTTGAACGTGCGTGCTGGATAACCGAATGGAGTTTCTGTGTCGTCGGTGAAGGTCGTGGGGCCAAACAGCGTAGTGAGTACGGTTGCGGCAGCCGCGCTAATGGTGCTGTGACCGCTTGGATACTCAGGGAACGAAGGTGTTTCGATCAATGGTTTCCATGCTGCATGGTCTATCGAATCGTTCAGAAAATAACGATTGATATAGCTTACTGGGCGAATCGTGTTGTATTTATATTTCGCGCTCCAGCAGGAAAGAAATCCATCAAATATGGAAACGGAAACAAGTGCGTAAGCCTCAATTGTTTCCATCAAACCCAAATTGCGTTGCTCGCAAACAATTTTGGTGATATTGATCCAATGCCCCGCTGGATTAATCTGACGCTGTGTAGGGGTAAAATGGCCAATAAATTGTGTTGAGCCAGGCGTATCGTTCCAGAACAAGGCGATTTCCCGTTGCTCGTCGGTCATATTCTGGGATATTTGATAGACCTCCTGCGCTTGTTTATAGAAGGCACTATTGGGATCTGTGCTGAACTCTATCGGGGAACCTGGGCCAAGGTCTCCAGCGGAGCTCATGGACATAGTCCGCACAGTAGCGATAAACGGGTCGGCTGGGTCCATGAATTTTGGTGGAGTCGGCTCCCAAATACCTTCCACTCCCTGTGGAAAATCAAATTTCTCGCTTGCTTGAATCTTGATGAATCCATCAGTCTTTACATACTTCAGCAACCCAGCCGCAACGTTCTGGCCAAATTTTTTCGATCGTTCAAAAACTTCAGCCGATGTTGTTGCCTTTAATTCATCCAGAATTACAGCACCGACAGAGTCAATGCTTTGGTAGTAGTACACCATTTTTGAGGCAACTTCGCTTAATGCCACAACGCTGCTAACACGCCAATCATATTCCAATTTTGGATCGGCAACTGGCATACCGGAAATGATGTTTAATTGCCCATCTAGGGTTCTGAACCCTTGGAAGCCAGAACATGATGCTTGGTATGCCGCAAGGTTGGCATACGCATAAATACGGCTTGCTACTGGTGGGGAAAATCCATCGTTCAGTGTCGTCTCGATAATCTGGCGGTTCAGCTGATGGATGTAGCGGCTGCCCGATGCATATCTGTCCGTTGCAAAGGCAGATGCTGGAACAATCAGCCCAACAACGAAGGCTATGCACAAGGTTTGGAACCTTGCAATGCTGCGATGCTCGCTTGTTCTGTTCATGGTATGCTCCTATTATACTCGAGTGCTTTCAGATTGCGAAAACAGGAAAAAAGTAGGATATTGGGTTTGTGATAGAACTAGACACGAAAACGCGCACGGCACTGCGTGAACTACAACGCAGAGAGAAAGATACTCGC
>JADZEY010000021.1 GCA_020850315.1 Armatimonadota bacterium
GATTTCGGGAGGCGATACTGAAATTTTTCAAGAACATCAAGAACTACAAAGCAGAGTTAGAGAGTCTTCTAACCCTGAATTTCCATATTCCCCGAATTTCGCAAACTCAAAGCACGTGAGTATACAATCACGAAGACACCCAAGATTTAATGCAAGACACCTTCATTGATGCCTATAAAAACCTTATCCAGTTCAAAGGAAACTCGAACTTTAAAACTTGGATTACCCGGATCATGATGAACAACTGTTTTCGTAAGAAAGAGAAGTCTAATTTTAAAAACGAGGTGGTGCAAGATATACCAGACAACTCAAAACCAGCGTTCCAACGCCCAGATAACGACACGTATAAAATCGTTGAAAGCCATGAGATACGGCATATTATTGAAACCGCTCTTGAGAAAATACCCGAAGATTACAGGCTTGTCTTTCTATTAAGAGAGATGAACGAATTGAGTGTGTCGGAAACCGCTGGCCTTCTGAATATCACCGAAGCCAACGTGAAAGTGCGGCTCAATAGATCGAAAGCTATGCTGAGGTCTGCTATCGAAAAGTCATACTCACCTAGTGATCTGTTCGAGTTTAACGCTATCTACTGTGATGCAATGACAGAAAAGGTGATGAGCATTGTTCACAGCCTATAATTATACCTACTCACAAAACTAAATATGGCGATGAAAATCTACCATAATCCTCAGTGCAGTAAAAGCAATGCCGTGCTGTCACTTGTTCAACAAAGCGGCGCAGAGCCACAGGTGGTTAATTACATGGACGATATTCCTACAAAAGAGGAGCTGGTAGCTTTGCTTGCTATGCTCAAGCTAAGGCCCATAGAGCTTGTCAGAACCAGCGAGCCGTTGTTCCGGCAAAAATTTGCAGGATTTACTTTTTCTGACGAACAATGGGTTGATATAATGCTGCAACATCCCGAACTTATTGAGAGGCCCATCGTGGTCAAAGATGGCAAAGCAGTGATTGCTCGCCCAATAGAAAGGGTGCTTGAGCTATTGTAAGACATAAGCGAACATGAAAAACGATATTGCTGACAGAAGCGATGTTAAAACGCTGGTGGATACGTTCTACGCCAAAGTGCAAGAGAATGAGGTGCTTGGCTATATTTTTAATGATGTAGCGAATGTGGATTGGGTGCATCACCTACCCAAAATGTACTCGTTTTGGGCAAGTATATTGTTGGGAGAGCATAGCTTCTCAGGAAACCCTATGATTAAGCATGTTGAGTTAAGTAAAATTACTCCGATAACTGAAGCAACATTCGGCGAATGGCTATCGCTGTTTATAGAAACGGTTGATGACCTGTTTGAAGGGGTGGTTGCCGAGGAAGCAAAAACAAGAGCAGCAACCATCACAAGAATTATGCTGAGTAAAATACAGTTGGTTCAGATAGCATAACAGAAAACTCCACACATCTCAAAAAACTAAAGAGTAAGCAACATGGCACAAGCAGTGAAAATCAAATCCGTTGAACATCTTACGCACGACGTATTGAAGATAATTGCAGAGAAGCCAGACGCGCTGACCTATCAAGCTGGGCAAGCAGCAGATGTTGCTATTAACAAGCCAGGATGGGAAACGGAGCTTAGAGCATTTACGTTTACTTCGCTGCAGGAAGATGATTTCATTGAATTTAATATAAAAACATATCCATCACACCACGGCGTGACCGAGCAACTTCTTTCGATGCAAGCAGGTGAGGAATTGATAATTGGTGATGTGTTCGGCGACATCCACTACAAAGGCGAAGGTATTTTTATTGCTGGTGGAGCAGGAATTACTCCGTTCTTGGCTATCCTAAAACAGCTTAACAAGGAAAACAAGATTGGCAATAACAAGCTAATTTTTGCGAATAGAACCAAAGCAGATATCATCCGAGAAAGTCACCTTAAAACGCTTTTGGGTGACAATCTCATTAACGTACTCTCGGATGAGCAGGCGGAGGGCTACGAACACGGTTTTATTACTGCTGATATAATTAAAAATCAGATAAACGACCATGAGTACTTTTATCTGTGTGGACCGCCTCCCATGATGTCAGCAGTGGAGCAGCATTTAGCGGGGATTGGGATTCCAGATGATAGAATTGTGAAAGAAGGATTTTAGAGTTGTGGGAAACAAAGGGGGCTGAACATCTCAAATTTTGGAGTGAGAGATAGATTCCACCAGTTGCTATCCTTCTACCAGAAGGCTGCCCGCTTCTTGCAAATTTCTCCCAAATGCGATAATGCCATCGGTGTGGCCAGCCATTGCTATCATGCCCCGGCTTTCCAGCGATTGTTTGCGGAACAGCCGCTCAATCTCCCAAGCCATTTCTGGCGTGCCGTAGGGAACTGACGCATCGGTTGTTGGGGCTATGTGCAATAACTGCATCCAGCGGGCGCGGTCATGCACGTGTATCACTGCTTGAACCGCAGCGTTGCAGCGGTAGATTGCCGCGTGAGTCATTGCTTCGCTTGAGGCTTGGATAGGCCCAGAGCAAACCAGAGAATTAGCCGCAAGATCCACTTGCGTCACCTTCGTGAAATGCTCTGGGCCAATCGTTTCTATCCCCCCGGTTTGGGTTCCGCTGATGATGCACCCCTGATCCCACCGGATGCTGATGTTCCCGAAACCAACCCCGTTGCTGTCAGCACCGATTATGCCTGCGGCAAACAACCTTCCGCGCCAGTAGCACAATTCTTTCACTACCTCCATCTCCATCGGCTCCGCCTGAATCCATCGGCAGTGATATTTGATGTAGCCTTCATCGGGCATTACCATGCGCCAAGCCGTGAGCGGGAGGGAAGGTTGCTGCAGGTGTTCATCGTAAATCTATTTTCCCCCTTGCAGAAGGGTCATTGCCCCGCTGGTTTCGTGGGCTCCGATAGTTAGGCGATAGTAGTAGGTTCCAGTCGGCAGGGCGTTGCCGTTGTCGGCGATACCGTCCCAGCGGATGGAGTAGTTCCCCGCACGAAGCCCCTCGTTCAGCAGCCGCCGGACGGCAATGCCGTTCCCATCGAACAGCACAATTTCAGCATTGCGCCCCGTTAGCGATGGCGGCACAACAAAACTGAGCGATGTTGATGCTGCGAAAGGATTGGGATGTACCGCTACCGCCAGCCGTGTTGCGGGAACTGCCGGAATTGGGGCATCGCTGCTGCCATCGTTGATTGCGTACAAGGATATTGGTTCGCCAGACCTTGGGCCGCCTTGCTTATCGGCAAGGTACAAGTTCACCAACGCGGGGCGCGCTGCGCTGGCGGAATCGTGCATTCGGTTGTTGCTCCATTCTTCATCGGTTAGCCGTTTGAAGTCTGTGGTGATCTGCTCGTAGTAGCTCATCACCGGCCCGATGAAGGAGACCGGGGTTCCGTCGGAAAGGGTGCAGGTGGTGACGGCCATATTGACAGGGCCGGTAGCAACGTGAACAACCCACCCTGTGGTGTTCCCATCTTTGTCGGTTGGGGCGGTGTGGATGTCGGCAATCACGCGGTCGTCGGCGTTTGCGTCATCCGGCCCGCCGTAGTACAGCCGTGTGTACCAACCAGCCAGCACCGTGCCGCACCCTTGCGGTACGTCAAAGATCATCGTCTTCAGGAACATCTGTTCGCTTTCGCTTAATGGCTTGTGCGCCAGCTCCTTGGTGGCGATTGACTCCAGCGTATCCATCACCATTCCCATTGCATCGAAGTAGCGAACCATCCGCGATTTTGCGCTGGTGTCGGCAATGGCCAGCGTGTTCAATTTCTTCAATGCCACCTCGCTAAATGTCCGCACCGAGCGGTAGAACCCCGGGATCGGCTCCACAAAACTTTTCGGGTAGGTGCAGGTGATCCCGCCGCTGTAGGATTGCTTGGCGTAGAGCAAGTTATCGTGCCGAAGCTGCGCCCAGCTGGCAAGCTGTGTGTTCATTTTTTGCTGCCACCATGCTGCGGTCTGCATGAATTTTGGGAAGCCCGCGCGATCCTTCGGTGGGTTCAGCGTTCGGATGGAGCTTAGCCAGCTGTTGTACAGCGAACTATTCCAGAAATCATCCTCGTAGGAATCCACAAGGTAGCGGAGCGCGGCAAGGTTGGGGGCGTACTTGTACTCCTTCAATTCGGCATCAAGGAACTGGGCGGCGGCGTTGTTGCCAAGCGCGAACAGCACATCCAAGCTGCTTGGGAGCATCCGGCGCATTTTTTCGCCGTTGGCGATGATCTTATCATACACCACGCTGCCGGTGATGTAGCTATCAATCACAAACCGCTGGCCAAGCAGAAGGAATGCGGTGGCCGGCTGAATCTGGTCGGCACTGTACGGGTTGGACATCAGGATTTGGGAGTTGATCCGCTGTCCGGCAAATGGCTTTGTGAGCAGCGTTGTCTGGAAGTCTTTCCAAACGGCAGCATCCTGCAACTGAGCCGCATTGTTGATCCCTTTTTCCTGCATCAGGCCCCGCACGTTCGGCAGCGTCACGTTGTCCGATTCGCCAACCAGTGCGCGGATTGTTCCATCAATTTCCTCCAGCAGTGGAATCGCGTTTGCTGTGTGGGTCATCTCGGCAATCAGCGCGGCATCAATGGTTTGGCGTTGGATGTCGCTATCGCTGATGCTTGGCCCATCGGACTGTGGTGGGGCAAGCCAAATTTCTGTTCGCCCCAGCCAGATCATCGCTTGGAAGTACTGCGTAAGCTCTTCCGATTCGGTGTAGTGGCCGCGTGGGATAAACTGGCTGAAGTCAATAAGGCGCGCAGCTTCGGCAAACAGCTTGTAGTTGTTGGGTTGTTCCCCCTTCACCATCTGGAGCAGCTCGTTCACCGGAACCATGTTTTCGGCAAACACAGGGGAAGCATGTTCCCCCAACAGTTGGCGTGGGATCGTCAGGTACAGATCAACATCTTGCAGGCTGCGGAGCATCCCCACGTTGCTGGCGTACTCCTTTTTCAGTGGGGTCACTTGTGCGTGGAGCCGTTCCAGCAGTTGCTTCAATCGTGGGATAAGGGTGGTGCGTTCAATATCTTTCAGCACGGCATCGTACGACATGTGCAGCGCGTGCAGCACCGCATCGGTGCTAACAAACACCGGAAGGTCGCGGGTGTAAACATCCAGCAACGCGCTGCCGAACGACGGGTAGCTAAGCCGTTCGGAGACCATAAACCCATGCTGTTCAATCAACGATTGCTCATGCTTGGTCAGCGCAAAGTGCTGGCTGATGCTGTCGCCATACAGGGCTGTTGCAAGGCGAACGCGGGCGGTGTGGTGGAAAGGATCGGCAGGGTGGTTGGCCTGCAACTCCTGCGAGGTCATCGTCTTCGATTCTTGAAGGAATCGGCGGTAGGCATCAAGATCGAACTGCTGGGCGTGGGTTACGGCGCAGCAGATCAGCAATGCCAGCAACGGCAGAACGAACTGTTTGCTTTGCATACGGGGAACTCCGCTATGATTTATATGAGTGAGGGTGCAGACAAGGAACTTCAGGTATATGTTCGGGCGTTGTGCTGTTGGGAATTCTTGGATAGGAAGATTCAGTAACAAAATAGCGTTACCGCTGTTATCTTCTTCGGCTTATCTTCGGTTTCCATTCGCAGTACCCTTCTTCAATCTGGTTCGCAGAAAAAATTTTCTGCGGGCAATCCCAAGACACGCGGCCAACAGTGGCGTAACGCCCTGCAGAGTGCCGCCATCTGGCGTGTGCAACAGGCCAACGTGTGACACAGAAACAACTGTTCCGTTCCAAAAACCATAATTCAAAAGAGGGAGCAACTCTAATGAAGCAATCGCTATTCCTTGCAGCCTGCGCAATGCTGCTTGCTGGTGCGCCACTGGCGGCCCAGCAGATCGCGCCGACAAGTGATCGGTTGGATCGTATCCAAGATTCGAAGTTCACCGATCCAGCACCATTGACCCCGAATCGCCCAATCCAGGCCGCAGTGCAGGGCGCGCCGCTGAGCCTGCGTGGTGGCGCAAAAGCCACCGGGCTTCAGGGCTACTACGATTACCAATCGAACGGCATGAGCCCCCACTGGCTGGCTGTGGATCCAAATGATCCGCAGAAACTGCATGTGGTCTATATGCGTTCCAGCGACAACTTCGACTCCACTGCAATCTCCGCTTCACGCCGTGTGGGATACTCCTACTCCAGCGATGGCGGAGCCACCTGGAGTACGAATCCTGATGTTGGCGGAATGCGGCTCGGCTTTCCATACATCGAGACTTCTGTTGATGGTTTGCCGTTCATTGCCGCCCACGGGGACCTTACCAGTGGTGTCGCCGATGGATCGGGCGTGCGCACGCTGCTGTACGCTGCCGAATCTGGACAAACAACCTTCAACCGCATTGCCAAATTCCCACGCCGCACCAGCAGCCTTCGCGATGGCGATGGTGGGGCTGGGGTGATCTGGCCGGCGTTTGAATTTACCCCGCAAGCTGGCGGAGCAGAAGCAGTGTGCGTTGCATCGCTAAGCCCACGCCAGGGGCAGAACCCAGCACCGCTTCAGTTCAGCATTGCCAGCATCGGTGCCGATGTTGACAGTTGGATTGACTTTAACGATAGCACCCTATGTGCCACAAGCGGCGGCAGCTACGTGTTGGCTTCTTCAGCAGGTGGGAAGGTCGGGTTGGCTTACTACCTTAACATTGATAACAATGGCACTAGCGAAGGGCGCATCGTCTTCAGCGAAAGCACCGATGGTGGGAACTCATGGAGCGATCCGGTAGCGATTTTTGGTGGCTCTATCAACACCCAATTCAATCTTGAAGGGGATGAAGACACCATCACCGCAGGCAACCAATTGGATATCGCGTATGTGGGCGAGAAAGCCCATGTGGTCTTTACCGGAAGCCTGAATAACCTCTATCGCTTCCAAAGCGTGTGGCATTGGTCAGATGGTGGTGGCGCACAGCAAGCAGCCGGGGCTGATTTTGCAAAACTTCGCGGCGTTTATACAATACCACGAGTTAAAAATCAACCTGGTTTCTCGGGTATCTCCTACCCAACAATCGCTACGGCTGCGGATGGCCATATCTTTATCGCGTATATGGCAAGCGGCCAAGTTGTAGATGATTCGGTGCGCGAAAACATTGTGAGTGCTGATGGCTTCCTGTATCAACGCGTTTGGGGTGTTGGATCCCCGAATGGTGGCGATACATGGGGCGATAGTTATGTCCTTCAGGATTGGGCCGATATTGATGGCGGCAACACTGATAGTGCCAGCATTGAATATCCATCAGCCGCCGAGCAACTCAGAAAAGTTGGGGATGAGTATGAGCATCTGATGACCTTCCAAGCTCGCCGTGACCCGGGGATGTATGCCTTCATTAGTGATGGCTCCGACCGCGGCCCCGGTAGCGAATGCTTCCAATATCTGCAACGCACGATGCTGACCGAAGCGAACTTCTTGAAAATCCCAAGCTCGGTGAATGACCGTCTTACGGTCACCAGCCGCATGGCGATCAACAGTGCCTTCCCCAACCCAGCAAGTGGCCGCCTGACGGTCAACTACACGCTGGTGGGTGGCGGCGAGGTTTCGCTGAAACTCTACAACTCGTTGGGTGATGTTGTGTTGGCCCCGGTGAATGCCGAAAATGGCTACAACGGCGAACACTCGCGCACGCTGGACCTAAGCGGATTGCCCGCCGGCCCGTACCGAATCGTCCTTAGCCAAAACGGACAAAGCGTTTCCACACCGCTGAACGTGGTGCGGTAAACTGAACTAACGCTCGCTTGCTGTGGCGGAGGCAACCAATTGGTTGCCTCCGCTTTTTTTGATCCACTCGACAAAGGGGGGATCGGTCAGTGGTCAGGGGTCAGTGGTCAGTGGTCAGTGGTGAAGAGGTTGGACACTCCACAGTTCGGTGAAGCATCGCCCCCTGGGACCGCCGAGCGTCTGCTCGGCTACCGAACCAGCAGAGTTTCTCAAAAAATTGGTCAGTGGTCAGGGGATTGCCGATCGCAGATACACAGCATTCTCCATTCGACACTCCATCACGCCCTCCTTGATCGTGCTGCAAGCAGCCGATCGTTCCCCCCAAGATTGGTGGGAAGTGGGAGGTCGGGTTTGCATTTCTCCATTCGACACTCAACATTCGACATTCTCCATTCGACACTCCATCACGCCCCCCT
Organism: Armatimonadota bacterium; assembly: GCA_020850315.1. Lineage (GTDB taxonomy): Bacteria > Bacteroidota > Ignavibacteria > OLB7 > OLB7 > OLB7. Next base: position 8,096 of record JADZEY010000021.1, read on the forward strand.
TGATCGTGCTGCAAGCAGCCGATCGTTCCCCCCAAGATTGGTGGGAAGTGGGAGGTCGGGTTTGCATTTCTCCATTCGACACTCAACATTCGACATTCCCCATTCGACATTCGATCACGCCCCCCTTGATCGTGCTGCAAGCAGCCGATCGTTCCCCCCAAGATTGGCGGGAAGTGTGAGGTCGGGTTTGCATTCCCTATGCTCTATTCCCTCACCTCCACTCCACCTCTGTCGCCGATTGCCCGATAAACAGCCCGATTCCCCCACCTTCAATGTTCCAGTTGATTGTTCGCTGGCCGCCGCCAAACAGGTCGTCGTTGTCGCCGAAGTAGTAGGTGCGGTAGTAGTCGTAGTAGGGTTCATCCCACGCAATCACTGTCACGCTCCCGGTAAAGATGTTGCCGCTGCCAAACACCAAAAAATTATCGAAGGTTCGTGCAACTACGTGGCCGCTGGTGGCGGTGTCGCGCCAATTCCACAGGTCGCCCACGTAGTCGTACAGCGAACGGTAGCGGATGTCGTTCACGGTGTCGGTCAGATTGTAGGCCATGGAGTATGCGGCCCCCTGGGCTGGGCGGACGTAGGCCCTCAGTTCAAGCGTCGCAATGTCCGTCTGCGAATGCTCCCCTTCCACCATGACCACCGAATCCAGAACCGGCGGAAGCGGGATAGTGGTGTTGGCATTCACCGATAGCCCTTTCCACGCTGCCCGCAACATGTAGCGTTCCCCAGCCTCGGGGACTAATCCTTCGGCGTTGTAGAATCCATTCCCAATGTGGCGCAATGGATACGTCTTTCCGCCAGCTTCAATCGTGCCAGCAACATCGGTCAGCTCGGCATCGGTGGGGCTGTAGAGGGTGTTCAGCGGCAGCGTTCGGGTGAATCGGATGCTGTCGGCTGGCTTGCCAGCCTTGATGATCCCGTACACCACCATCCGCTCAACATACGGGATGTCGTCCGGCGCAACCGATTCCTCGCACGCGGTGAGAACAAGGCCGCCAAGCAACGCGATCAACGCCAACATCATGCTGTTGGCTGACATGGTATTCTGTTGTTGTGATTGTGAGGTCATTGCCTGCTGCATCCTTGCTTAAAATTTAAAACTGAGGCCCACCGTTGGGATGATTGGGAACAGTGTGGTCCGTTTGATCTTCACCTTCACACTCTCTTGCCCCGTCACCGGGTCGTACTGATACTCGCGATCCACGTATTGCGAGAACACATTCCGCCGATTGTAGGCGTTGTACACGTTCAGCGAGAGGGTGAACGGCAGGTTGAACCAGGAGAATTTGTGCGAGAAATTCAGATCCAACTTGTGGAACGCGGGGATGCGGTAGCCGTTGCGCTCGCTGTAATCGGACTGCGTGAACTGGAAGTTGTTCGGATCGTTCGCGGCCTGGAGCATGTACTGCCCGGTTGGCATTGTCACGGCTTGGCCGGTCCCATACACCCAGGTTGCGCCAAGCTCCCACGACTCACCCAACCGGTAGGTCAGCACCACCGAGACATCGTGCCGGCGGTCGTGCCGGGGGTAGAAGGTGCGCCCACGGTTCAATTCCGGGAAGGTCCGTTTTGTCCATGCCAGCGTGTAGCCAATCCACCCGGTGAGCGCACCAAGCCGCTTGTTCAAAAACAGCTCAACTCCGTAGGCTTCCCCGGTCCCAACCGTGAAGGAGCTTTCCAGCGGAACATCCAGTGAGAAGGATGCCGTGTCGCGGTACTCCAGCAGGTTCTCCATCGTTTTGTGGTAGCCCTCCACCGTCAGCAGATACTCACCATCAAGCAGCGTTGCCTCAATCCCCGCGCTGATCTGCGTTGCCTCGGCTGGCTTCACCGATGCGGTGGATGGGAACCAAATATCAGTTGGCAGGGTGATGTCGTTGCGGGAGATCAGATGGAGGAACTGGTTCCCCATCGAGAAGGCCCCCTTTGCCGTTAGGTCCTCGGTGATTGCGTATGCCAGCGATGCACGCGGCTCCACCCGGAAGTAATCGCCACTGTTGAAGTAGTACAGCCGTGCGCCAATGTTCGCGTTCAGCCGTGGGGTGATGCGCCATTCATCTTGGGCGTAGAACGCGGCATCAAGGGTGTTGATGATGGTGGGGTTGCGGTCAATCGTTGCAAAGTCCCCAAGCTCGGCGCTGGCATCGGCGCGGAAGCGATGGTCGGTTACTTCAACCCCGGTTTTCACGATGTGATCCTCCCCCGCAAACCATTGCCCTTCGGCCCTCAGCATCACATCACGCACCCCACTTAACGACTTGAACGCATCGGCCTGGGCCGAGCCGCTGTACCGCTCTTCGATCAGCGATGAGAACTGATAGTTGGTGTAGATGGCCGAGAAATTGGTGAAGAACGTGGGCGACACAATATGCGCCCAACGGAGATTGGCCGTGGCGTTCCCCCAGGTGATGTCGAACACATCATCCTCGCTGGGTGGATTGCCAACAACATCATTCCCGAAGTACCCACTTAGGTACAAGTGATCCGATTCGGAAAGCCGATAATTCACCTTCCCGTTCAGGTCGTAGAAGTAGTAGCCGGGAACTTCGTCGGCATCGGGCAACGCCAGCAACATCACATCCCAGTAAAACCGGCGGCCCGACACCATGAAGGTGACATCCTGGCCAATCGGCCCTTCCACCGTCAGCCGCGAGTTCAGCAAACTGATACCACCGCTGCCGCTGATCTTCTCCTTCGTCCCCTCGCGCATCGTCAGGTCCACCACGCTGGAAAGCCGCCCGCCGTACTCTGCGGGGAATCCCCCTTTTATCACCTTCAGGTCGCGGATGGCATCGGAGTTGAAGGTGCTGAGGAAGCCGCCAAGGTGGCTTGGATTATAGACGATCACTCCATCCAGCAAAATCAAATTCTGATCCGGCGAGCCGCCCCGAACATACAACCCGCTGCTGATCTCACTCCCCGATTTAATGCCCGGAAGCAGTTGCAACATCCGCATGATGTCAGGCTCGCCACCCAGCGATGGAAGCTGTTGTGTCAGCCCTGGGTCCAGCGTCACCGTGCCGATCGAGGCTTCACCAACGGAGTTCCGTTTCTCGGTGACAACAATCTCGCGGCTGCTCACATCTTTCGGCTGCAAGCAAATATCAATGCGGAGATCGGTGGCGGTGGTGGATAGCTTCAGTTGGCAGGCTTGGTTGGTGTCGGATTGGCCGGCGATGGTGGGGGGATCGTTCTCGGGAATCACCAGCAGATGGCTTCGCGGCTGGGATCCGATGCTTCGGGCTGTTAGGCGATACCGCCCCGGCGCAACGTTCGGGATGGAGTAAAACCCGAATCGGTTGGAGATTCCCCCACGCACCGGGCGGGTGGAATCCCCCTCGCGGAACAGCGCGACCGTGGCCCCGGTAATCGCCTCGCCGCTCCCCCCCTCGGTCACGGAACCGGAGATTGTTCTGGAGGATTGAGCATGAAGCCAAAAGGGGCAAAAGGCCAGCAACAGCAGTATCGCCCGAACCGTTCGGGTGGTTGAAATAGCCATAAAAATTATTGTTGAAGAAGGTGTGTTGGCGCAGAACTACAACGCAAGGAGCGATAAGGTTACACTGCCCAAGTGTTTCGTGTGGCCAGCGTTAGGCAAACAGCGGAACGCAGAGCGTCCTGAGCCTTCGTGCTGCAGATGCTCCCTTATCCCCCCTTCTACATTTTGAAAGAATACTCCCTCTTGCGCTGGCTTGGTGCGTTGTCATATCTTTGGCACAACTCATCAAGAACGACCGAGGGATCAGGCCCGATGACGTCGTAGCAACCGGTTCAGCCGAAAGGATTGAACGACAAGGTGCTAAATCCTGCCTGGCAACAAACCCAGGGGCGATGAGGGCAGATCATTACTCACGACTGTCGGCCAGCTGATTCCGCACACCCGTGCCGAACCAGCACCGCAGCAGAAGCATGAAGCCCTCCGCGCTACCAACCGGAGGGTTTGTTGTTTTCAGGGGAGATGAGAGAAAGAGAGAGGCGCACACGCTTGCTTTTGCTTCGGTTGCCACGCGCACGGCTTCTTCCCTACGTTGTTGGGGAATGGCCGCCGCAACGCAACACAGATACCGCCCCCTTTCTCCGCTCTCCGTTACGGCAGAATCCGCGCCGATGGAGGGCGTTTTCGTTTCGGCGATTTCCCCCCCTCTCTGGCTCCATCCTTCCTTCGATTCCTGATGAGCGCATAGCCACGATTATCAGGGGTCATCATGTCCGCCATCTCACATCACGTTTCTGCGGTTGCAACGCTGCCGGCTCCGTTCGTTCTGGAGTCCGGGCGCGGTCTTGCCAAGCTCCATCTTGCCTACGAATCCTACGGACGGCTGTCGCGCAACCGCGATAACGTCATCCTGCTTTGCCATGCCCTAACCGGAAGTGCCGCCGCTGGCCCCGGCCCCGACGGACGCGCTGGTTGGTGGGTCGAGCTTATCGGCCCCGGGCGCGCGCTGGACACCGACCACTACCACATTCTCTGCTCCAACATCATCGGCAGTTGCTACGGCAGCACTGGGCCGGGAAGCATCAATCCCGAAACTGGCATCCCGTACGGCAACGATTTTCCGGCGGTCACCATCCGCGATATGGTCAGGGCGCAACGCCTGCTGCTGAACCATTTGGGGATCGGGCGGGTGCATTGCGTTATCGGCGGCTCGATGGGGGGGATGCAGGTGCTGGAATGGGGATTGCTCTTCCCCGATGATGTTGGCCTTCTGATCCCAATCGCCACCGCCGCGCAGCACTCACCCTGGGCCCTGGCGTTCAACGCAATCGCACGTGAAGCGATTGCGCTGGGGGCTGCGGCTGGCGATGTTGCCGCTGGGCTTCGGCTTGCCCGCAAGGTTGCCATGATGACCTACCGCAGCCCCCAAGAATTTGCCGAACGGTTTGGCCGCACCACCAGCGATACTCCATCCGATCGGAATGGAGTTCATCCAGATGGAACGTTCGCGGTGGAGTCGTGGCTGGAGCATCATGGCCAGCGGTTGGCCCAGCGGTTCACGCCGGAATCGTTCAACGCAATCACCCGCGCAATGGACTGCCACGACGTAGCGCGGGGGCGCGGTTCACTACGGCACGCGCTTGGCGCAATCGCCCAACCCACGCTCTGCATTGGCATCAGCAGCGACCAGCTGTATCCGCCCGAGGAGCAGCAGCAGATTGCGCAGCTGATCCCAAACTCTAGATATGCCCAGATCAACTCCGCCAGCGGCCACGATGCGTTTTTGATTGAGTTCGCCCAGCTTCAGAAGATCATGGGGGAATTCTTGAAATCGCACCCGGCCAGCCGTTGCCCGTCCAGCCGTTGCCAATCGCACACAACAACCTCTATCAACAACAACCATTCTACCAGCATAACCAGATGAAAACCTTGAACATTGCCCTGTTTGGATGTGGGACTGTAGGAAGCGGCGTTTACTCACTGCTCAGCGAAGTTGCCCAGAACATTACGTGGCGTACCGGAGCAACCTTCCGCGTGGCGAAAGTGTGCGTGCGCGACACCCAGAAAGAACGCCCCGTGCAGATACCCAGCGAACTACGCACCGCCGACGGCACAGCGTTGCTGGATGACCCTTCGATCAATGTAGTGGTGGAGGTCATCGGTGGCGAGGCCGAGGCGTTGGGGATTATCACCCGTGCACTGGTGAACGGCAAGCAAGTGGTGACGGCCAACAAGTTGGTGGTGTCGAAATATCTGCCGCTGCTGCGCCGGTTGGAGGAGCTTCACGGCGGGCGATTGCTGTACGGGGCATCGGTCTGCGGCTCGGTCCCGATCCTGAAATTGATTGATGAAACGCTTCCGTTCGACCGTGTGGAGAAGGTGCGTGGCATCGTCAACGGTTCCACAAATTTCATTCTGTCCCGCTTGGCCGATGGAGTCAGCCGCCAGGAAGCGTTGGCAATTGCCGAGCGGGAAGGATTTCTGGAGGCCGACCCCACCGCCGACATTTCCGGAGCCGACGCAGCGCAGAAACTTTCCATTTTGATCTACCACGCTTTTGGCGTTCACCTTTCCCCCGAAGCAATCCCAACAACGGGAATTGAGTACGTCACCGAGCGGGATTTGGAGCACGCGCGCGCTGGCGGAAGCACCATAAAATTGGTTGCCGAGGCCTGGCGCGAACATGGAGCGGTAAAAGCGTCGGTGGCTCCACGGCTTGTTCCGCTAACCGACCCACTTGCAGCAGTTCGCGATGAAGTGAACATTGTGGAGGTGACGTGCCAGGGGGTTGGCGTGCAGCGATTTACCGGGCGCGGTGCCGGCTCGATCCCAACCGCCAACGCCGTGGTGACGGATCTGCTGGACATTGTGAAGGAGCGGCGGTATCGCTTGCCGGATACTTGCGTACCGGCAGAGCTTCATCAGCTGCTGCATCGCGTGGCAGCATAAAGTTATGGCAGCCATAAAACAACCGGGCCGATGGATCATTTCCCATCGGCCCGGTTCTGTTTATTTGCTGTTGGGGCAACGTTATTCAGTTGCCAGCAGAAGACTTCCTTGCTGCCCAACTAAAAAACTTGCTTGCGGCTGGGTCATTCGACTCCACAAATCTTGGAAAGGGTCTTGCATCTGCATCATCCCTAAATCCGGACTTGTTAGCCCAGTTTGATACCACGTATCATTGCAGTCACGGCCAATTGTTGCTACAATGATATTGCTTGCATTCTTGAAATTGATATTCCATGAATATCCATCGGTTGAACAAGCTGCGTAGGTAAACTCAACCGTTAAAGGCCCTTGATCAAGTGGTAGTGTGCCTTGCTTAATGCTTGAGGATCCCGGAATAGGTTTCACAAGAACGTCTCCTGCACAGTTAACCATAACACGGGTATCGTATGTCCCGTCCCGTGAACGATCCTCAAGAATCTCATAAGAATGTGAGAGGGGTGCCCCTTCAGGGCATTCATCAAAAAGGACAAAGAGCGGTGGTTTGGCCGTTCCTGCTATCGTTGGAGTCGTTACGAACACTCCAAGCATGGCGATTAACATAGCAAGACTTAGAACGCGGTAGGGTCTCATAAAACCTCCAAAAAATGTGATTTGGGTAAGGCGTGACTGCAGATACAATCACTACTATGCAAACCTAAGCCGGATCAAAAAAAAAAAACAATACTGACCAAAAACTTTATTGTAACAAAAAAATCGCGCATGATATTGGGAGTTATCATGCACGATTCGTACACCATCACCACCTTGTTTACTTCCCGTTCACCAACCCCCGCAGCACGTAGTGGAGGATGCCGCCGTTGCGGTAGTAGAGCACTTCCTGCGGGGTGTCAATCCGCACGATTGCGGTGAACTCTACTACGGTTCCGTCGGTGCGCTCGGCACGGACCTTCAGGTTGCGAACCGCCGGGAAGCCATCGGCGAACAGGTCGTTCAATCCGGTGATCTGATAGACTTCATGCCCGGTTAGCCCCAACGTCTCTGGGTTCTCGTCGGGAAGGAATTGCAACGGTAGAACGCCCATTCCCACAAGGTTCGAGCGGTGGATGCGCTCGTAGCTTTCGGCGATCACCGCGCTTACGCCAAGCAGGCGCGGCCCTTTTGCGGCCCAGTCGCGGCTGCTTCCGCTGCCGTACTCTTTTCCGGCAATCACCACCAGCGGCGTTCCGCTTTCCTGATACTTCATCGAGGCATCGAAAATTGTGGTCACTTCACCGGTTGGCAGATAGGTGGTGAAGCCCCCTTCGGTTCCGGGCGCAAGCTGGTTCCGCAAACGGACGTTGGCGAACGTGCCGCGCATCATCACCTCGTGGTTGCCGCGCCGCGCACCGTACTGGTTGAAGTCCTTTGGTTGGACTCCACGCTCGATCAGATACTTCCCTGCCGGGGAATCTTTCTTGATGCTTCCTGCCGGCGAGATGTGGTCGGTGGTGATGCTGTGGCCAAGCACGGCCAACGCCCGCGCATTGGTGATGTCGGCCAGTGTTGCCGATGCTTCGCGTGGCATATCAACAAAGTATGGCGGGTTCTTCACGTAGGTGGAGTTGTCGTCCCACTCGTAAATCTCTCCATCGGGAATCTGCAACGCCTTCCAATGCTCGTCGCCATCGAACACGCTGCCGTAGCTTTTCTGGAACATCTCCGCTTGCAGACTTTGCTCCACGGTGTGCTGGACGCTGTGGGTGGTTGGCCAAATATCTTTCAGATAGACCTTCTGGCCATCGGCATCCACACCAATGGGGTCGTTGTGAAGGTCAATATCCATCCGTCCGGCAATCGCATAGGCCACCACTAATGGCGGCGACATCAGATAGTTGGCGCGGACCTCGGAGTTAACGCGACCCTCGAAATTCCGGTTCCCCGACAGCACCGAGCAGACCACCAGATTCCCCTCGTTAATCGCCGCCGACACCTCCGCCGGAAGCGGCCCGCTGTTGCCGATGCACGTGGTGCAGCCGTATCCAACCGTCTGGAAACCAAGCTGGTTTAGATATGGAGTTAGCCCAGCTTTGTCAAGGTACTCAGTCACCACTTTGGAGCCGGGGGCCAGCGAAGTTTTCACCCAGGGCTTGGCGGTAAGGCCACGCATGGCGGCGTTCTTTGCAAGCAACCCGGCGGCAACCAGCACCGATGGGTTACTGGTGTTGGTGCAACTGGTGATTGCAGCAATAACCACCGATCCGTGGTGCAGCACACACTCGTTATTCCCCATGTGGAACCGCACAGCCGATGAATGCTTGGAGTAATCGTGATGATCGGCCGGGTGGCCGCCTTCGTCTTCCCATTGCTCCGTTTGCGCGCCAGCTGCGGTCGGGGCGTTGTTCGCCACCAGGGTCCGAAGCGCGTCGCGGAATGCGGGCTTGGCATCGGCAAGCCGCACCCTGTCCTGCGGGCGTTTGGGGCCAGCAATGCTTGGCTCCACTGTCCCCAAATCAAGCTCCAGCATTTCGCTGTACTTCGCCTCGGGCGTGCTGCTGCTGTGGAACAGACCCTGCTCTTTCATGTAGGCTTCCACAAGCGCCACCTGTTCTTCGGCGCGTCCGCTGAACCGGAGGAACCGAAGCGTTTCATCGTCCACCGGGAAGATGCCGCAGGTTGCGCCATATTCCGGAGCCATGTTGGCGATGGTGGCGCGGTCGGCCAATGGAAGCGCGGCAAGCCCGGGGCCGTAGAACTCCACAAACTTGCCAACAACCCCATGTGAGCGGAGCATCTGGGTGACAGTCAGCACAAGATCCGTTGCGGTTGCACCTTCCGGCAGCACACCGCTTAGCCGGAATCCAACCACTTTCGGGATCAGCATGGAAACCGGCTGGCCAAGCAACGCGGCCTCGGCCTCGATCCCGCCAACGCCCCAGCCCAGCACACCAAGCCCGTTAATCATGGTGGTGTGGCTGTCGGTTCCAACAAGGGTATCGGGATAGGCCAGCGGGTTCGCATCGGCGGCATCGGCGGTGAACACCACGCGCGCCAGATACTCTAGATTCACCTGGTGAACAATCCCCGTTTCCGGCGGAACCACTTTGAAGTTGTGGAAGGCTTTTTGGCCCCAGCGAAGGAATGCGTAGCGCTCGCGGTTTCGTTCGTACTCCAACTCCGTATTGATCCGGAAAGCATTTGCCGAACCGAACGCATCCACCTGCACCGAGTGGTCAATCACTAACTCGGCAGGGGAAAGGGGATTGATGGTTGTTGGGTCGCCCCCCATTGCCGCCATTGCGTCGCGCATGGCCGCAAGATCCACCACCGCCGGAACGCCGGTGAAGTCCTGCATCAGCACACGCGCCGGCGTGAAGGCGATCTCCTTCTCCGGCAGCGAAACCGGACTCCAAGCAGCAAGCGCCCGAACGTCGTCGGCAGTGACGGCAAGGCCGTCTTCGGTGCGGAGCAGATTTTCCAGAAGGATGCGGATGGAGAAGGGAAGGCTGGCAAGATCAACGCCAAGTGAGGCAAGCGCGTCAAGCCGGAAGATGTCGTAGGTGCGGCCCCCCACCTGCAAGGCGGAACGGGCACTGAAGCTGTTAGTCATGGTGCTACCCTCGGTTCTATGTGGATATGGTTGGTTATGCTTGCAGGTCGTGTTCACCGAAGCGCGGCCCTTAGCGGAATACTGTGAGCCGCGCTACGCCCCCCCCGGTAGCGGGGTTTCGGGAAGGAAAAGCAAGGAGCGCGGAAATCCCCTTCCCCTTACGAAGCGCGACAACTTCGCCAACCCCGCGTGACGGTGCAAGCGGGAGCTAGTAGGGAAGTGTAAACTCTTCTGAGCTTGTCGGCTGATGCTTCAACAAGCTCTGCATCATCGGCCAGCCGGGTTCAGCAAAACTCTACCGGCTAACAATTCCGAGCATTCATGTGTTAGTACAACAGTAACCCGATTTCTGGCACTAACCCGTATTTTCAGATTCATGAAAGCCCTCCAATTCTTCCTGTTGCTGCTGGCTGTTGCTGCCCCCCTTGCGGCGCAAACCCAACCACAGCAACATTCAACATCTGATCTGCTCACCAACAAGGTGATTGTCAAGTTCACTCGCGATGCCGCACAGAGCGGGATTTCGCCACAGCTGCTGGGCCCGGCGGTGGCGGAGTTCGGCATCAGCAGCGTTGGCCCGTGGCTGAATCCGAAGCTGGTGAAATGGCGAATGCCGTTGTACAAAACAAGCAACCAAACGCAAGAAGCCGGGCTGCTACGGATTGCCGTGGTGCGCTACTCCGCGGCCATCCCGCCACGCCACGTTGCCCAAGCGTTGGCCAAGCTGCCCGGGGTTGAATATGCCGAGCCAATTAGCCGCCCCCGATTGCTCCGCACACCGAACGACCCCTCCATTCCCGACCAGTGGTATCTGGAGCAGATCAGTGCTTTCGATGCTTGGGATAGCGTTCAGGGCGATAGCACACTGCTGATCGCGATCAGCGACACAGGAATCGAGCCAGACCACGAAGACCTTGCCGCAGCAATGTGGAAAAACCCCGGCGAGAACGGAACCGACAACGAAGGGAAGGAAAAAAGCACCAATGGAAAAGATGATGACGGCAACGGCTACGTTGACGACTGGCGCGGCTACGATTTTGCTGGCTACGACGGCCTGCACCCCGACAACAACCCCTCCCCCGCCGGTGAATCGCACGGAACCGAAGCTGCGGGAATCGCCGCAGCGGTTGGCAACAACGACCGCGGGATTGCGGGCGTGGCTTACGGCGCAACACTGATGTCGCTGAAAATTGCCACCGACGGCACCTCACCCGATCTTATCGGCGGATACGAGTCAATCCTGTACGCCGCCAAAATGGGGGCGCGGGTGATTAATTGCAGCTGGGGTGATATTGTCCGCTCGCAAGCCGAACAGGAAGTGATAGACGTGGTGACCAACACCTACAAGTCACTGGTGGTGGTCGCGGCGGGGAATAATGGCCTGGAAACCCCGATGTACCCAGCCAGCTATCGTGGCGCGCTGTCGGTTGCTGCCACCGATGAGCAGGACAAACGCGCATCCTTCAGCCGCTACAACTACTACGTTGACCTTGCCGCACCCGGAACCCGATTGCTCACCACCGACCTCGGCAACAGCTACCGCCGCGACGACGGGACATCGTTTGCCTGCCCAATCGTTGCCGGTGCGGCAGCGTTGGTGATGAAAAAATATCCAGAACTGAACCCAGAGCAAGTCTCGGAAGTGTTGCGTGCAAGCTGCGACGACATCACCCCATTGCTTCCGCCACAGTTGGCCAATAAATTCGGGGCCGGGCGGCTGAATTTGTACCGCGCCGTCACGCAAGGCCCAGCGATCCGCTCGGCACGGATGATGGGGTACACACTGAACGACCAAAGCGGCGACGGAATCGCCGATGCGGGGGAGCAGGTAAGCATCCAACTCACCGTGAAAAACCTTCTTGCCCCCACCGATAGTTTGGCCGTCACGATGGAGCAAGCCAACTACCCACTGTTGGTGGTTGGGAACAATCGTGTGCGGTTCGACGCGCTGGCAACGGGGGCAACCGCAACCTCACCCAACGGCAATTTCACCTTCACTGTTCCGGCAGATATGCCTGCCAACAGCGAGTTGGTTCTGAAAGTTTCCACTATCACGCTGGACCGAACGAACTACGACTACATCACCCTCCAGATTTCCCCAACCTACCAGACAACTAACCTCAATACAATCTCCGCAACGTTCAACAGCACCGGGAACATTGCCTACAACGGATTGAACCGCACGCAAGGTGATGGGTTCACCTACCAGACCAGCCGCCGGCTGCTGTTCCATGGCGGGTTGGTGATGGGAACCGATGCCAACCATGTTGCCGATGTTGTGCGGGTTGGCGGGCTGTCGCAAGGGACAGCGCAAGGCTTCCAGATGGTGAAGCCGTACCGGCTGACGGTGGCTTCCGATTCCTCCGTGCAAACGGGCTACGCACTGTTCAACGATTCCGCAATGCTGACGCAATCGCGCATTGGCGTTGAAGTGGCAATGACAACAACTGAGTATCGGAAAACCGAATTGGACAATGTTGTGATTGTCAGCTATCGCCTGAAAAACACATCCGGCGCGGCAATCACCAACTTGCACTGTGGCCTCTATCTTGATTGGGATATCGGGATAGATGGCTTGGGTGATGTTGTTGGCTACGACCCCGATTCACGTTTGGGGTACCAGCAAAACCCAGGCATGGGGGAGCAAAAGTTGCTGGCCGGGGCAGCAATCCTTGATGGAAACGGAGATAATTTCTACGCAATCAACAACGACGACCAAGAGAACGGCGTGCAGATTGATTTTAACCCCGCAAAGAAGTGGGGGAAAATCTCCGGCGGATTGGCGCGAACCCTTAGCGACCCCGGCGACGGTAGCATGATGATTGCCGCCGGGCCAATCGCGATTGCCGCCGGCGACAGCACCACCGTAGCGTTCGCGCTTCTGGCCGCCAACGATTTCCAGACGCTGCGCCAAAGCGTGGCCCGGGCAAAGGTGGCTTACAACGGAAGCAGTTCGGCCCCGGCAGAATTACCCGATTCTTTCACCAAACTGCAAGCCTTCCCGAACCCTGCCCGCGGAATCGTCACAATCCAGTGGGGCAACGGCGTGCAAGGTTCTGCGGTGGTGGCGTTGCACAATCTGATCGGGCAAACCATCATGCAGATACCGGTGGCGGCTGGCGTGCAGCAGGTGCAACTGCCGTTGCAGGGGGTTGCGCCGGGGATGTACCAAGTGATGGTATCAGCCGGAAATCAACGTGCAGTTCAAAGCTTCGTTGTTCAATAATCAGGTATCCCCGCCATGCTCCTTCCGCTCACGTTGCTTCTTTTCTTCGGCCAGTTCGCGGGTGCGTGCGATCTGGACACCGACGTTCAGGGGAACATCATCGTTGCCGATTGCGCTGCAAACAGCATCGTGATGTTCTCCCCGAACGGCGACTCGCTACGGATGATTGGGGGCTACGGAAGCGGCACATTGCAGTTTGACCAACCCACCGCCGTGGCCGCACGGCAAGGGAATGACATCTATGTTGCCGACCACAACAACCACCGCGTGCAACGCTTCAACCGGACGCTGGATTACGTCACCACAATCGCCACACGCGACGGCACCAACGAACGCGCCCGATTTGGCTACCCACGCGACGTTGCAGTAAGCCGACAAGGGGACCTGTTTGTGGTGGATGGTGAGAATCGGAGAGTGGTGAAGTTCAGCACGCAAGGGATCTGGGAACGGACGTTTGGCGACCAAACCAGCGGCGCGGCGCGGCTTCTGGATCCGCAACGGATTGAGCTTGACCCAACCGACAACATCTACGTGATTGATGCCCGCCGCGTGGCCCAGTTCGACCCATTCGGTAACTACGTTCGGGACCTTCCGCTTCCGCCCGAGTTTTTTCCCAACAACCTCAGCATTGCCGGCGACACACTGCTGCTGTCCGATACGGCCACCATCCACCTCTATTCCACAACCACCCGCCAGTGGGTGGATATGCTCCCGCTGGAGCACCCCGCCGTTGCGGTGCTGCTGCGCAATGGAGTTCTGGTTGCAGCACACGCGACGCGTTGCGGAATCTATCGGCGGGAATGAAACACTCACCTTCGGCACAACCCTGCTGGGGCTTGGTGATTGCAATGCTTCCGTAGCTCACTTTCAAGCTCTGCACTCGCTCGCTGCCTCCCCTCACCCCCCCCCCGCAAAGATGCCGATTCTATCGGCACGCCCTCTCCCAATCAAGTGATGCTACTTGATTGCTTCCCTTTTGTCCGTTGGGAGGGGGGGGGGGAGCAGAAGCCGGAGGAAGTGGAAACACCTCACTCTTCTCAATTCGCCATTTGACATTCTGCATTTGGCATTTCGCCATTTTCTTCTCCTATCTTTGCCGCCATGAATCCCATGATGGAACCGATCCTGCCACAGGAAAGCGTTACTGCATCGCTGGACATCAACGCGTTGCTGGAACTAAGCCGGCTGTTGATTGAATCGGATGATCCCGACTTCATTTTCAACAACCTGCTGCTGACCCTAATGGGAAAGTTCGGGCTGGGGCGTGCAGCGGTGGCTGTGGCCGATGGGAACAATCCGCAGTTATTCCATGTGACCACTATCAAAGGGGGAGGGAGCAACAGTGAGTTGGCCGGAGCGCAGCTGCGGCAAAGCACCAGAACGGAAAGCAACGGAACCGTTGAGTTTGCGCCGGAAACCGAAGCGATGCTGGAGCGAAATCATATCCATTACCAGCTCCCGCTTCAGTTTGGCGAACGGACGTTCGGGATAGTGCTGTTGGGCAAACCGTTAGTCAGCCGCAACCTTACCCACGATGACCTTGCCTACGCCGCGCTGGTCCGCACCATTGCCGCCATTGCGCTGGAGGGGTGCAATGCACGCGGCTCGCTTCGGCACGCCAACCGGAAGCTGGAACGCCGCGTGCATCGGTTGCGCTCGTTGTTCGAAGCCAGCCAAGAGTTCAACGCACTGCTGGATCACGACGGGATTTTGCGGCTGCTGGGCTACACCTTGATGGGGGAGATGGCAATCAGCAAATACGCGGTGGCATTGAACGTGGGGCAGCAGTACCGCTTTGCCGTCAATCGTTTCCCCGAAACTCCATCGGCGGAATGCCTTCCCCCCCTTGCTGAACACGGGGCAATAATGTTCGGCCCGGCGTCAGCAACCGACACGCGCCTTGCTGAGCTGTACCGGCTGGGCATTCGTGCTTCAATCCCGATGGAGATGCAGGGGGAAACCCGCGGGCTGCTGCTGATTGGCCAACGGCTGAGCCAAGCAATGGATGAGGAAGACCTTGAGTATCTGGCGGCGCTGGGGTCGCTGGCAATCGGTGGGCTAGAGACGGCACGGTTGCTGCAGGAGATGATCGAGAAAAATCGGCTGGAAGAGGATTTGCGGATTGCTGCTGAAATCCAACAAGGGCTGCTGCCGTTGGTGCTGCCAACGATTCCCGGATACCAGATTGCAGCGCGCACAATCCCAACCCAGCAAGTTGGTGGCGATTGCTACGATGCCATTGAGCTTGGCGACGGGCGGGTGCTGGTTTCGGTGGCCGATGTCTCCGGCAAAGGCACGCCAGCATCGCTGTTGATGGCAAATTTCCAAGCCGCACTGCGGGCGTTGGCGGGGCTGAAGTTGCCGCTGTCGGAGCTGGTGGCGCGGGTGAACGATATCATCAACGGCAACACCTCGGCAGATAAATTCATCACCGCATTCTTCGGAATCCTTGACCCAAGCGACGGCAGCTTCAGCTACGTGAACGCTGGCCACAATCCCCCCTATCATTTCCACCAAAACGGAGCCGACCCGTTGGATGTTGGAGGGCTGATTCTGGGAATCATGCCGACGCTGATCCCCTACCAAGTTGGGCAGATCATCATGCAGCCCGGCGATATGGTGATCCTGTACACTGACGGAGTAACCGAGGCAATGAGCAGAGAGCGGGAAGAATATGGAGATGACCGTCTGAAGACTCTGTTTGCTGATTTCCACGCCACCACTGCCGACCAAGCGGTGGAGCGCGCCCGCTACGACCTTGCGCTGCACACACGGGGCGCAGCGCAATCGGACGACATCACCCTACTGGTGGTGAAACGCAACAGCAACGAAACTGAGCATGGCCAACAGCTGGGATAAGCCCAGTTCCACAGCAACCTTTTCCACACGAACACTGCCCCAGTGAGCAAACCGATAGATAAGCACCACACCACAGCACCCAGCCACGACCCCACCACGCTACGCCATGCCGAACAGCTGGGGGATGATTCGGCATACTCGGTGATTGATAGAGTTAGCCGCACGGCGTTCGCGCTGTTTATTCTATCGGTGATGGTGGTTGGTGCGTTGGATGCCAACGGCGTTGGGATGCTGCTGTTCTGGTGTGCGGTTGCCAATTTTCTGGTGATGATCGCCTTCCGCATCATCCTCTGGAAAGGGGGCCCACCGAAGGCCCAGCCGATTGCGATGGCGGCCATTCCCGCCAACCAGCTTCCCACCTTCACCATCCTGTTCCCGCTGAAAGAAGAAGGCACCGTCATTCACCAAACGATTGCCTGCCTTTCCCGGTTGGAGTACCCCACGGAGCTGCTGGAAGTGTTGGTGATTGTTGAGCAGGGGGATGCCGTTACCGCCGCAAGCCTGCGGGCCGTGGCATTGCCAAAGTGGTTCCGGGTGATTACGATCCCCCCTGCTCCGCCGTTCACCAAAGGGCGAGCATTGCAGTATGGATTGGCCGAAGCAACGGGGAACTATCTGACGGTGTTCGATGCCGAAAGCCACCCTGAGCCGACCCAACTGATGAACGCCGCGCAGCACTTTGCCCGGCTGCCGGAACCCGCTTGCCTTCAATCGGTGATCCGCATCAGCAATGGGAACCACAACGTGCTGACCCGATTTTTTGCGGCTGAGTACAACGATTGGTTCGAGCATCATATCGCCCGATTGTCGGGCAACAATATGCCGTTTGGGCTGGGGGGAAACTCCTTCTACATCGCCACGGAAACCTTGCGGCAAGTTGGCGGCTGGGACCCCTACAACGTTACCGAGGATGCTGAGTTAAGTGTCCGGCTGGTGCGCAACGGCGTGCGGATGAAGTTGATAGATAGCATCACCCACGAAGTCTGTCCCGAACAACCGAAGGCGTGGATTCAGCAGCGCACCCGCTGGTACAAAGGGCTGATGATTACGCAGATCGTACACCTTCGGCAACGCTGGTTTGGGCTGAAAGATTTCCCGGGCCGAATCTGGCTGAACTTCTGGCTGCGAATGATCTGCGGCACGCTGACCCCGTTCTTCACCGTCTATCTGTTCATCCTCTTCTCCTTCCGCCAACTTAGCGACCCGAACGTTCTGCTGACCAACCTTGTGCTTCTTTCCAACTTGATTCTGAGCCTTACCATCTCACTCCTTGCCGATCACCATCGCTTCAAGCAAATGGGGATGGCAATGAGAGCGGGGAAACTGCTTGGGGGGACATTGCAATACTGGGCGCTCCATCTGGCGGCTGGGGTGATGTCGCTGCGGGAGTACATTTTTGCCCCGTTGGTGTGGCACAAAACCAACCACGATGGGATTATCCCGGAAGATGAACCGAATCAAATCACAGTTTCCCAAAATCTTGAAACTGAAATCACCCCACCACAGCTTCATCCAATGTGAGGGTGCGGGCATTGGCATCCAGCGTGGCCAACCCACCAACCGGAACCGTTAGCTTGCTTTTGATATGCCCAATCGGGAGCCCATAGACGGTGGGAATTTTTAGCGGCTCCAGAATCCCACGCAGCACCTGCTCTAACGACAGCGACACCTGAAACTCGCCGCCACGTGCGCGCGCCTCGCATTTTGTGAATCGCCCCAAGGCAACGCCAGCGCATTGGCCAAGGCTTCCGCTTAGGGCAAGCTGCATCAGCATCCGGTCAATCCGGTACGGCTCTTCTTCAATTTCTTCCAGGAAAAGGATGTTGCCACGCAGGTCAATCTGATACGGTGTGCCCATCAGGGCCGTGACCAGTGATAGATTTCCCCCAACTAACCGCCCCTGTGCTTTTCCCGGAACAATGGTTGCGGCGCGCGATTCGCTGAAGGTTATCCCGCTGAATTCTTCGCTTTCATCAAACGTCCCGGCGGCTCCGGTGGCCATCAACGTTCGTTGGAAGGAGTTCAGGGTGTAGCGGTCGAACGTGGAAGTAGCCACCGGGCCATGGAAGGCAATCACTCCAGATTTCTGAAAAATTGGATTGACCAGAGCGGTGATGTCGGAGTAGCCGATAACAATTTTCGGATTGGCGCGAATCGCCTGAAAGTCCAGCAACGGAAGTATCCGCATCACCCCGTAGCCGCCACGCACCGCCATGATGCACTTCACCTCTGGATCGCCGATGAATCGCATGAACTCATCAGCACGCTGCTGATCGGGTGCGGCAAGGTAGCCGAACTCCTTGTTTAAATGGTCGCCAGCTTTCACCACAAACCCCAGCCGCTTCAACGTCTCGGCTGCCTCCAGAACCTCTCCACGGCTAACCCCACTTGCCGGAGCAACAAGGGCGATAGTGTCGCCAGTTTTTAGCATTGCTGGCTTCAACAGTGGGGGTGGTTCTTCTTTTTTGCGGCGGCGTGGTGTCCGCCTGGGTGCACTGCTGTCGGCAGGGGCGATGGTGCCGTCCGGCAGTTGGGAACGGAGGGTATCGGGGAGCAGAGTGCTCCCCAGCAACCCAGTAACCGCTGTGGTTGCAGCGGCCCGGAGGAATGTGCGGCGGGTGTGGTTGTTCATCGGCTCTGTGAGGTCAATCAAGGGTCGGTCAAGGGAACCCGTTCAATGGCAGCAAGGGCTTGCTCAACGGCGGCCACATCTTCTGGCGTATCCACCCCAATGCTGGCGTAGTCGGTTTTCACGCAGATCATCGGGATTCCTAACTCCATCATTCGCAGTTGCTCAAGCTGTTCGGTTTGCTCAATCAGTGCTGGCGGGGCCGCCACAAATTGGCGAAGTGCTTCGGCGCGGTAGGCGTACAGGCCGATATGCCGGAACCACGTTCCTTCGGCCAGCCATTCTTCCGGTTGCTTTCCCCGGCAATGGGGGATTGGGCTGCGGGAGAAGTAGAGCGGAACGCCATCGGCACGCATCACCACTTTCACAACGTTTGGGTTCAGCAAATCGTGCGGGTTGGTGATGGGGGCCACTGGGGTTGCGCAGCCAAACGCTCCGGATGCAACTGCCGCAATCATGCTATCAATTAACGCGGGTTCCACCAACGGCTCATCCCCTTGCACGTTCACCACAATGTCGGCGGCTCCGTATTGTTCTGCTGCCTCGGCAATCCTGTCCGACCCGCTGGGGTGGGCGGTAAGGGTCATCATCCCGTTTCCACCAAAGGCATGGACGTGATCCAGTATCCGCTGATCGTCGGTAGCAACAAGAACGTGATTGACCCGCTTGGCCTGGCAAACGCGCCGATACACCCGCTCAATCAGGGTGATGCCAGCAATCGGCACAAGCGGCTTGCCGGGGAATCGGCTGCTGGCAAAACGGGCGGGAATTACAGCCAGAGCATTCATTTGGGATTTTGAGCTGGTGCAACGGTTGGCGTGCGGTTGGTTTTTTGGCTTGTTCCCTTTGTGGGGAAGCTCACTCTTCCACCTCACCAATCACTTTGGGGACGGTGAAGAAGCCCTCCGTTTTTTTGGGCGCGTTCCGCAAGGCTTCTGCCGCAGAAAGCATTGGCCCGGGAACGTCATCCCGCATGATGTTCAGCTCTTCCAGTGAGCTGGTCATCGGCATAACGCCTTCGGTATCGGCTTGCTCCAACTGCTCCACGTAAGCAACAATCTGGTTGAACTGTACGGTGAAATCCTCTAACTCTTCCGGCGTAAACCGGAGTTTTGCCAGGCGCATGATGTGCTGCACTTGGTTGGATGTAATCTGGGACATGGCTTGATGGTTCGGTATTGTGGAGGGAGAAAATAACGATAGGGGAGGGATAAAAAAGAGAGTAGCACCGCTGCGATAGCGATGCTACTCCTGAAATAAACGGAACTATACCGCTCACCCCACACAGTATAGTTCCCAAAGGACTAGAGAGCTCACCCCAAACTCTAAAGTCCCGAACGAAGATCGGAGGTTGGTGCTCCGTTTTCTTCGGTGGCAAATATACTGGCAGCGGAATGCAAAAAGCAACCCTTTGCAAAAAAAAATTTGCAGATGTAACGGTGGGGCTGTTCGGCAACCCGTTGTTGGGTCTCTCACCAGCGGAAGGCAATGCCGATGGAGCCGTTCAAATTAGTGCTGGTGTAGAGTTGATCGCGGAAGGCAGTCCACAAAAACCAGGAGGAAAGCCCGGCGTGCAACGTTGCCCGCTCCCCAGCATGATACTCCATTGCCACCCCTGCCGTGCCAAACGGGCCAATTTCTGTTCCGCCACCGCCAAGCTCCAACGAAGCACTCAGTTGTTCGCCAATGGTGAGCAACGTTGGGGCAACCCAAAGCCGGCCATAGTTCAGAATTGGTGTGGTTAGGAACACCGTGTCGGTTTGCGCGCCGCCAGTGTTGGTGTGGTACATCAACCCAAATTGGGTTTCGCCCACAGCCGCGCCAATGTTCAGTTGCGGCAATCCTTGCTGGTTCTGCATTGCGTAGCTGATGAAGCCTTCGCGGTCGGTTAGGGTGTTCTGAAGGTTTGGCAGCCCCTCTATCTTCGGCAACGACATTCTGAAGTGGTTCCGCAACCCTACCTGCCAACGGTACTTGCTTGACGCTTCTCCCAGCGAAGCAACCGAAGCCGAGCGCAAGGCAATGGCAGGGGCGTTGATCAGCATCAGGCTATCCAACACAATGGCTGGATGCGATGGCCCATGCAGCGATGATGGCTGAATCGCCGAAGCACTATCAACGCCAATAGTCATCTCAGCCATATCCGCCGAAGCCAATGCGGTCGGCGGGGTGGCGGGAATCAGAACGGTGTCGTGCAGGGTGATGGTGCGGGTGCGGAGTTGCGCAGGGCGATTCCGCAATTCGTCTATCTGCGCAAGCGCAACGCCGTAGTGCTGGTTTGCCGTGGCAAGTTGCCGCTGAAGCTGGCTGACATACCCCCGAAGCATTGCCGCCGAATCGCTTTGCGAAATCCCCCCCCCTGTTTGCAACTGCACCTGCGCTGCCGATTGACCAGAAGCAGATTCAGCAATGCGAGACTCCGTCCGATTGAACAGCAGATAGCCAATTCCAACGCCAGCAACAAGCAACAAGCTGGCCGCCACTGCACGAATGGAAGGCCGCGCATACCACGATAACGAAGAACCAACCGAAGCCGAACTACTGGCTGAAGCAGTGGCCGAGCCTGATGTTGCAGCCGGCACGCCAATCGCTGCATCAATCCCGGCAAGCCCCTGCAGGATTGCGACATCGGCGGCCGGGGGCGCGGTTACGTTGGCACGCAGATTGGCATATCCACGCGCCATCCGAATCTGCTCAATCAGCAACGCCTGCTTCTCGGGCGAGACCGACAGCACGTGCAGCAGTTCGGCAGCCTCCGATTGGTTGGTCAGGTCGCCGTTCAGCAGTGCGATAATCTGTTCTTGTATGGTCATTGATCTAATGCTTTCGCTCTTTCAAAGTAGTCGGTGTCTTCCCTTCCGGCCCCCCGTTACTCTCCCAGCGATTTCCGTAAAATCTTCTGCAATGCTTGTTTTGCCCGGTAAATTCGGTTCCGCACAACCTCGCGCGTCACCTCAAGCTGGGCAGCAATTTCTTCGTATGAGTAATCCTCTAATTCGAACAACAGGAAGGCTTCGCGGTACACTGGGTTAATCCGTTGCAAGGCTTCCTCAAGCTGCAACTTGATGTCGGCCTGCTGCGCTTCGTCGGAGGCGGCATACTCCAACGTCTCAAAGTCGGGTAATGGCTCCATCCGTCGGGCGATTTGCAGATGCCGCAAACAGCGGTTTCGGGCCGCGCCAAACAGGTAGTAGCGCACGTTACGGATTGGCTGCCCCTGGCGGCAGGTGCTGTAAAAATTCAGGAAGATGTCTTGGTAGATATCTTCGGCAGCTTGCGATTCCCCCAACATCAGCAGGCAGAAGCGATACAGTCCCGTTTTATATTTCTGGAATAATGTGGCAAAGGCCGCATGATCCCCCGCACGGATCTGCTCAACAAGAACGTCGTCGTCCCTGTCGCTTGTGCCGTGCTGAACGTTGCTTGGATACGTTGCCGTTGCTGCCACCCCTGTTGCTCCTAAATTCAATCTATCACTGGGCGTTGGCTGAACTTGCCCGGAAGGTTATCTGCCCTTGTAGAAGACACCGATCTCCCCAAAAATTCTCACCCCCCCCCAAAAAAAAATTCTTTCTTCCCCCCCCACAAACTTGATTGTATCTTCGCGGCAATGAACGCTACCCAGTATGTCATCTCGCTGCCGAATTTCGAAGGGCCGTTGGATCTGCTCCTGTTTTTTATCAAGCGGGATGAGCTTGATATCTATGATATCCCCATTGCCCAGATTACCGAGGAATTCCTGGTTTATACCCACGCCCTGCAGATGCTAGATCTGGAACAGGCGGGGGAGTTTATCGTGATGGCCGCCACGCTGATGCAGATTAAGGCCAAAATGCTTCTGCCAAAACCGGAACGTGCCAGCGATGAAGAAGAAGAGGAAGATCCACGCGCCGAACTTGTGCGCCGATTGCTGGAATACAAACAGTACAAGGAAATCGCCGAACAACTGCGGGGCCGCGAGGAAGACCACCGGTTGGTCTTCTATCGCCAAAACTTCCTTGCCGACGAACGGGTGATTGAGCCGGAAACCCCTGAAGAAACCTTGCGGAACGTCACCCTGTTCGACCTGCTGACTGCGTTCAAAAAAGCGGTGGATCGCTCGCGCAAACGGAAAGATATTCACGTTGTGGAGCGGATTGCCTACACCGTGGAAGAACAAACGGATTACATCCTTTCCATTTTCAACCACCGCTCGCAGGTGACGTTTTTTGAACTGATTGACCGCTTGGATCGGATGGGAATTATCGTCACCATGCTGGCGTTGCTGGAGCTGATTAAAAATAAGTTCATTGCCTTCCACCAAGATGACAATTTTGAGGATGTCCTGCTGTACAAGATCTAAAAGCAAACTGATGCAGCAGCCGATACTCCTTTTTTCCCAAGCACGAACATTGAACCGATGGCCCGACAACCATACATTACCGACGACCCGCAACTGCTGAAGCCAGTGCTGGAAGCACTGATCTTTGCCAGCGAGGAACCGCTTCCGCCACGGATGCTGATCCGGCTGATTGTTGGCGACCAACCAGACGGGAAGCTACGCGAAGAAACCCCGCCACTCTTCGCCGAACAGAACCTCACCCCAACCGACGCGCCAGAAGAAGCCGCAGTGAGTGCCGAGGAGAGCCTTGAGGCCGAAGCCGACGACCTTGCTGAAGCCTTCGAGGAAGCCGAGGCGCGCGCCAGCGGACGGCCATCGCGCAGCACCAGAACCGAGAGTATCAACCAGAAGTATATCCGGCGCTTGATCGAGGAGCTGAACCTTGAGTATGATGAATCGGGACGTGCATTCCGGATTGTTGAGGTTGCCGGGGGGTTCCAATACGCCACCATCCGCGACTATGGTGAGTGGGTGGCAATGCTTTCCAAGGAGAAACTCCGCCGCCGACTTTCACCTGCTGCACTGGAAACTTTGGCCATTATCGCCTACCGCCAACCGGTCTCCAAGCCAGAAATTGAGCAGATACGCGGCGTGAACTGCGACCAAGTTCTGCTCTCGTTGCTAGAAAAAAACTTGGTGGCAATCACCGGACGAAGCGAAGGGGTTGGCCGCCCGCTGCTGTACGGAACCAGCGACGACTTCCTCCGCTGCTTTGGGCTGAACAACGTAGCCGACCTGCCAAAACTGCGCGAGATTGAGGAGCTGATGGAAGAAGATGCCTTCAGTGCCGAACGCGCCCAAGTCATCACGGTTGATGAGACCACTGAGATTGCCGAAATCGAAGCCCGCGTTGGCGCAGCCGGAAACGTGACCCAAGAACCAAGAGCCGAACCGATAGAAGAACCAGAACTTGCCGAAGCCGAAACCAACCAGATGGAAGGAACTTCCGAG
Source organism: Armatimonadota bacterium (assembly GCA_020850315.1). Lineage (GTDB taxonomy): Bacteria > Bacteroidota > Ignavibacteria > OLB7 > OLB7 > OLB7. The sequence continues at coordinate 32,116 of JADZEY010000021.1, forward strand.
CAATAACCGTGCTACGCGCCTAACCATCAATCCAACTGATACACCGATGAAAACCCAACTACGCTTGATAGCAATGCTCCTTTCGGCCACACTGATTGCCTGCGGAAACGGCGAGGACGAAACGCTGAAACAACAACTTCTGCAGCAAGGCTTCACCCAAGAAAAAGCTGCTGAACTGAGCAGCATGAAGCTGACCGATCAAGAAATCCAAGAGCTTGGCCAAGCAAAACGCGCAGGGCTTGACGAAGCCGCTGCGATAGAGATGGTGAAAAGTATGCACGAACGGAACCTGAAGTTCGATTTAGGAAGCACCGTCGAGGCGATGTCGCCGCTGGGACTAAGCCCCACGGCAATGACCCAGCTAACCGAAATGGGCGCGCTACCGAACTGGGCCGACGATATCCGAGCAATGAAAAGCGCGGGGATTGGGGAGGAAGCAATCTTGGAGCTTTCCAAGATGAAGTTCAAGGAGAAAAAAACTGTTCTTTCTGGGCTGGAGTACTCCACGCTGAAGCCGGTGCAAATGTCGGATGCCAGCATCCTTCAGTTTGCCCGCAAAGGGGGAACCTACCAGCAAGTCCAAGAAATCCGGCTGCAACGCCAGCTTGGGAAATCGGAAGTTGAAGCACTGAAAGCGGTGGGGATGTAGCCATCTTCTTTCTTCTTTGCGTCCTTTGCGTGGCTTGGCTTTGCGCCTTTGCGTGAATCTCTTCTTCCATAAACAATGTTCGGCAGCCCACACCCATCGCCACTAAAACGCGCCCTGCTTATCGGCAGTGTGCTGTTGGTCGTGGTCGGGATTGCCGCTGCGATTATCCGCGACCGCCTTGCCGCGCCAATCAGCATCAGCGGAGGGGAAGCAATGGAGATAGTGTTAGCCGACACCCCAATCTACCTGCAAACCGCACCGCAGTGGAAAGAGGTTCGGCTGGGAGGGAGCCACGAAGCCTTCAGCGCGACCGGCTGTGTGGTCTGCTGCGTCAGCATGGCGCTGGCTCATCACGGCATTGCCATCCCCCCCGACGAACTGAACGGACGGCTTGCCCTGAAAGGGGGATTCACCGAGCGTGGGTGGCTGCGCTGGCGCGCGGTGGAAGAGCTTACCAACAACGCAATCACGATTGACACCCCCTACCCAAGCCATCAAGAAATTGACGACGCGCTGAAAGCTGGCAACCCCGTTATCGTTCGGGTGATGATCGGCGCAGTAATCCCCCACTGGGTGCTGGTGGTTGGCAAACGGGGCACTGAGTATCTGATGAACGACCCGTTGGGGGAAGGGGTCATCGCCGAACCGTTACGCCGCTTCCGCAGCCAAATCAGCGCGGTGAGGGTAGTCAGGCGGAACAGCATCCAGCAGTAAAAACCAGTTTTCTCCCTTTTCTCGCGAATCACCTTTTACAAAAGAATCCCTCCGTTTGCTTGGCTGAAGCGATCCCCTTGTTTACCTTTGCTCCCTTGAAAAACAGCACAGAAACCCAAGTATCAGATTCATAAGCAACTATGCCGAAAGTCATTCTGTTGGTGAACGTTGAACTGAAGCCTGGCAAGCGTGATTCCTACCTTGCCGCCACCAGTCGGTTGCGCGAACACTTCAAAACGGTGGAAGCGTTAAGCTACACCGTCTATGAGAACGAAAGCCGCGACGGCGACTCGTTCACCGAAACGTTCACATTCCCATCCTACGTGGAATACGAAGCCTTCGACGACCGCGACGACGATTCTGCCAACGATCTGTTCGCCGAAATTATCAGCATGGCAAAGCACTCGCCACGCTACACCACACTGGTGGAAGTGGAGTAACCGACTGCGGTATCGCCAGCACCTTCAACAGCACTTGTTCAACGACCGCCCGGAACTTCTGATAGTTCGGGCGGTCGTCGTTTTTCTGTCTGTGCCTATCTTGCCGCACGCATCACAGCGGGGGAACGTTCGGCACGGGGTGCGGTAGGTGTCCATTGCAGCGCGCCGATGCGCACAAACGAACTCACTTTACTTAGCATGAAGATTTTTTGGGACGTTCTGCACTTCGGTGCAATGGTTTTGCTGGCGTTCTGCTGCTGCACGGTGGCGACCTTCTCCCAGGATCGCTTGGATGTCCCCGGAATGGGAATGGGGCGTGCCTCAGTTTCCATCACCCGTGGCCTGAACAGCATCTACTCAAACCCCGGATTGCTGGATGCCGCACCGCTGCTGCCAACCCAGCTGGATCAACCGCTAACGTTCTCCATCTACACCGGCGGCGGAACGATTGGGGCCACCTATCTGAGCGGCGATGAGTTCCGCCTCATCTTTGCCCAAAAACCGGAAGGCTACACAAAAGAAGACCGCGAGCGGGTTGGGCAACTGCTGCAGGCCGAACGCTTGTACGCCAACGCCGCAATCAACCTGATTGCCGTGCGCTACCGCACCAAAACCGGAGGAACTTGGGCGTTTCACCACGGCCACCGAGTGTTTGCGCGGGTAAATTTCCCGGAATCATTCTCCGAAATTGTGGCCACCAGCAACATCACCGGACGCGATTACACCTTCATCAATCGGGGAATCGGCGGCGATTGGCTGACGGAGTTCGGGCTTTCCTACGGCACAACGTTCAATGGAGATGGAGCTTGGTTCCCCAGCGTCGGGGTGGGCGCAACCGCAAAGCTGATCCAAGGGGTGGCGCATTTCGAGGTGGCCGAGAACAGCATCATCACCATCCAGCAAGTGGTAAGCGGCGGCGGCGGCGGGTACAACATCAAAGGGGGATATCAGTTCCGCTCGGCAAGCCCCAAAGGGCTCAACCCTGCCGAAGCAATCGGCACACTCCTCACCGGATTGCTCCCCAGCAGTGCCGGAACCGGGTTCGGTTTGGATGTTGGGATTGGTGGCACACTCTACTCCATTGCCGGAACCGGACAATCGAACCAACGCCGCGATGCCGTTTTTTTTGGAATGACCCTGCAAGATGCTGGCTTCGTGAACTGGAACACCGAGACGTTGGTCCGCTCGGCAGTTGGAATCAACGACACGCTGGGAAGCGGAAGCCTTGACAACGCCCAGTTCCGCCGCTACGAAGGGAAGCTGGCGGCAGTGCCAGCGTACTCCACCTCCTTCCCAACGGTGTTCCGCGCTGGCATTGGCGTGGATGTGCAAGCATTCGTGCCGGAACTGAGCAATCGGATGGTGCTGAATATCGAAGGGGAGGCTCCACTGAACAATCCCCCCGGCAGCGCATCACGCGGGCGGTTTGCTGTGGGGGGGGAATGGAACTTGAACGATTGGTTGACAGTCCGCACAGGGTTCAGTGGGTTCGGGATTAACAGCTTCGGCTGGGGGCTTGGCGCAACCGTTCGCCCCACCAAATGGCTGACGTTCGAGGCAGGAAGCAGTGAGTTTGAAGGGTTGTTCGGCAACGAGCGAGTGGATGCAGCGGCGCGGCTATCCATTGGGTGGGTTTGGTGAAGAAATAGAGTGAGTCGAATATCGCAGAACACATTCCCCACTCGCTCATGATGAGTTTGTCGAAGCATTCTCGCGTCTATCAATGCGTTAGCCGTTACCACAGGAGAGAGACCATGCAAAAATTGACGTGAGAAAGAAAAAGAACTATATTTGCTAAACAACGGAAATTAGCCAAGCTATGAAGCCATTAATAAAATACAGAGGAGGAAAATCAAAAGAAATCCCTCATTTGATTAAGCATATCCCACAATATAATGGGCGATATATTGAACCTTTTTTTGGTGGCGGTGCTTTATTTTTTCATTTAGAACCAAAGAGAGCAATAATAAATGACATTAATTCAAAACTCATTTCTTTTTATTTAGGAGTTAAAAATAATTTCAACACACTCAAAAGAGAACTCATAGAAATTGAAAAAATTTATACGATTAACCGCAGAAATTTTGAAAAATTAAAAAGCAAAACACCAACTAAAAGAGTTGAAGATGAAAACGAGTTTCTCTACTATCAAATCAGAGATATGTTCAATGAATTGACAGAAAAAAAATACTCTGATGCTTCGCTTTATTTTTTCATAAATAAAACAGCGTACTCAGGAATGATACGCTATAATACGAAAGGCGAGTTCAACGTACCTTATGGTCGTTATGCAAGCCTAAACACTTCATTGGTAGCAAAATCACATAGCAAATTACTTACCAATGCAGAGATTTATAATTTTGATTATTTTGAGATTTTCAAAATGGCAAACGAAGATGACTTTATGTTTTTAGATCCACCTTATGATTGTGTTTTTTCAGATTATGGTAACACAGAACATAAGAATGGATTTAATGAAGAAAATCACATTGAGTTAGCTAATCAATATAAAAAGCTGAAATGTAAAGCACTTATGGTGATCGGAAGAACTCCACTGATAGAGCAATTATACAGAGACTACATTGTAGATGAATATGGTAAATCGTATGCAGTAAATATTAGAAATAGATTTAAGTCTGAAGCGAGTCATATGCTTATTTCCAACTATGGCAATGAAGCATTAAAACGAGAACCGAAACTAATACTTGAAGAAAGACCTGCTTCCTATGGCTAGAATTAACAGTAAGGTGGTTTTCGTAACTACTTCCCCACGGACACCAGCAAAGATGGTTCCTGAAATTGGATTGTTGAATACCCATTTTTCAGGGCAAAAATGGGATACTACAACTCAAAGAGCGTTTATGGAGTTATTGAGAGAGGAATTTTTTTTCAATGGCGAAGGAGCAAATGACCCTGCGTTTAGTGCAAGAGATAGAATAAACAGGGCACCAAAAGCACTTGGTTTTGTTCTTCTTTCACCAACTATACAGATCACTCCGGCAGGTGAAGAATTAATAAATTCAAAAAGAAAAGATGAGGTGTTTCTACGTCAATTACTCAAATTTCAAATTCCCTCACCATTTCACAAACCAACTGAAAATTCAGCAGAATTTTGGATAAAACCATATCTTGAATTTTTTAGACTCATTAGATTTTTTGACTCATTGAAATTCGATGAACTAATGATAATAGGATTGCAATTAATTGATTATCGAAAGTTTGATTTAATCATTGAAAAAATTAATCAATTCAGAGTAGCAAAAGCACAGAACAAAGGCAACTACAAACGTTTTCGTGGAGAATACTTTGATAGAGAGCTAAGAGAAATTTATAGCACTGATATTAGTTCGGCGAATACGCGAACAAGAGAAACTAATGATGCTTCTATCTCAAAATTTCTACGCACTAAAGCAAGCAACATGCGAGATTACGCTGATGCTTGCTTCCGTTATTTGAGGGCAACAGGATTGATTAACATTTCACACTTAGGAAAATCGCTCTCGATTATTCCTGAAAAAATTCAAGAAGTTGATTATTTCTTGGAACACACAGATAGAGAACCTTGCTTTATTGATAACGAAGGCCAGTATGTTAATTATCTTAGCAATCCGCAAATTCCCACGTTATTAACAGATAACAGAAAGTTGCTCGAACAAAAAATCAGAATAGAATTTCCGCAACTTGAAATTCCAGCAACGATAGCCTTACAAGACCTGAAAAACATATTTTCTAATGAATTAGAAAATCGAAAAGAGCAAATCCTAATTACACAAATTGCCGCGATTAAAGATTACCGACTCTTTGAGGAAATAACTACGACATTTCACCAAATACTCAACAATTCTCTTTATGACACACCGCTAATGTTGGAATGGAATACTTGGCGAGCAATGACGATGTTAGATGGTGGCGATATTAAAGCCAATTTAAAATTTGATGACTTTGGAAATCCAATGTCAACAGCACAGGGCAATATGGCGGATATTGTTTGCGATTATGGAAATTTTGGCCTAATGGTTGAAGTTACTATGCAGGGCGGGCAAAGGCAATATGAAACGGAAGGAGAGCCAGTAACAAGACACCTTGCAAAATATAAACGAGAAACTAACAAACCTGCATACTGCTTATTTATTGCACCAAGCATTAATGATGCTTGCAAAGCTCATTTTTACGCACTACACAGAATGAGTATTCAATATTATGGCGGAACTTCGACAATCGTTCCATTACCATTGAGTGTTTTCATAAAAATGCTTGAGGCCTCTTATAATGCAAACTATGTTCCCGAGCCAAGGCACATTCAGCGATTTTTCGAGCGTTCAAATGAGTTGGCAAACTCGGCAAACAATGAAGTTGATTGGTATAACCGAATAACTCAAGAGGCACTGCATTGGCTGATAGAATGACGAGTGAGCTGGTTGGCAGACTATCGAGTAAACAGCGAACAGAGGTTTTGCGAACTCCTTTTATTCGAGTATAAACCCGTCACTACGCCAAACCGCAAAACGATTCCTCGCCATCCCAGAAACCCGCAATCCAACCCTTATCAGCCCTGCTTTACTTGGAATAATCTATGCTTCGCCACTACCTCACTGTTGCTCGGCAGGCCGAACTGCTGCACTCGGCAATCGGCAACTGGGTGCTTGCCGAATGTTGGTCCCAAGAGAAAAATCGGCTGATGCTTCGGTTCATTCGTGGCGGGGTCAGCCGGTTTGTTGAGCTTTCGCTGGACCTGCATGTTGGCTACGCCCTTCTGCACGATGACTTCCACCGCGCACGCCGCAACACGCTTGATTTTTTTCAGGCGATGATTGGCGTGCAGCTTGCCGAAGTTGCCATGCACGAAGGGGAGCGGGTGATTGAGTTCCACTTTGCCGATGACGCGATTCTGATGGCTTGCTTCTTTGGCAAGGGGGCGGGGAATGTGCTGCTGGTTCGGAACGGAACGGTTGTGGAATCATTCCAACATGAAGAGGGTGAGTACCACCGCCTGATTCATCCCACCGATCATGATGATTTCCCGACCCGCGCCCAGATTGTTCAGCAGCTACGCGCCAGCACTCTTCCAGCCGTGAAAGCGTTGCAGACGGTACTCCCCTCGCTTGGCCGCCGGCTTGCTGCCGAGGCAATGCACCGCGCCGGGGTGGCGCAGTTTCCGGAAGCAAGCGATGCGCAACTGGGCCAACTGCTGGAAGCGATTGACACGCTGTACAACGATTGCCAAATTTCCAGAACGTTCTATCTGTACCACCTTCCTGACGAAGCAGTGTTTGCGCTTTCGGAGCTTCACCATCTGCAGAGTGCGGCCACTGCTGTTGAAACGTTCACCGATCTCCCGAACGCAATTCGTGCCTGCCGCGCTACCAATTTCCGGTTGCGCCGTTTTCTGGAGCTGCGTACCCGCATGACCCGCCGGTTGGAATCGGAGCAAGCACGGTTGCAACGCGCACTGGCCAAAGGGCGCACCGACCACGAACACGAAACCCGCGCTGCCGAGTGGGAGCAGATGGGAAACGTGTTGGTGGCAAACCTGCATCACGTGGCGAAAGGGATGGAGCAAGCCCAGCTGACCGACTGGGAAGGGAACACGCTGGTAATTCCGCTGAACGTAAAATTGGCTCCGCACGAAAACGCCGAACGCTACTTCCGCCGCGCACGCGGGGTGCGCCAGGCCGCTGGCCGTGCCGCCGAACGCCGTGCGGCAACCGCCCAAGCCGCCGCCACCATTGCCACACTGCTGAAGCAGGTGCAGCAGGCAGCCCAAGCCGAAGAATTGGAGGAATTGATGCAATCCAACCAACAACTGTTTGCGATGACAGGAGCACCAAAAGAAGAAGGAACCGCCGGAAGATTCCGCCGGTTTGAAATCGTGGGGGGCCACGAAGTCTATGCCGGAAAAAGTGCGGCCAACAACGACGAACTGACCGTCCGGTTTGCCCGCCCGAACGACTACTGGTTCCATGCGCGTGGCTCCAGTGGATCGCACGTTGTGTTGCGCTGGAACGATGCAAAAACCAAACCACCAAAAGAAGTTCTGCGCCAAGCTGCCTCGATAGCCGCGTTCTACAGCGGCGCAAAAAACGCGAAGATGGTTCCGGTGGCCTACACCCTGAAAAAGCACGTCCGCAAACCACGCGGCGCGGCGGTTGGCGCGGTGGTGATGGAGCGCGAGGAAGTGATACTGGTGGAACCAACATTGCCGGAGGGGAAGGAGTAGGGCGCAAACCCAACAGCACCAATGGAGTACACACCGCAGATCTATCACTACAGTGCTTCCCATCGCTTCACTTCTATCTATTCTCGCCTTTCCGTTTGCTGCATCCTACGCCAGCGTTGCCGCTGTTGTTGGTTGGGTTCGGCGATTGCGGCGGGTGCGGTCGCCGCTTCCAGTCATCTCCGTCGGGAATTTGTCGGTTGGTGGGTCGGGCAAAACGCCGGTTGCTATCCACATTGCCCGGTTGTTGCAGCCGCATCATCCTTGCATTCTGCTCAGCCGTGGCTACGGGCGCAAGGGGAAGGAATCGTTGGTGTGGTGGAGCGGCGAACTTCCCCCACCACCAGAACGCTATGGCGACGAGCCTTCACTCATCGCCCGGAAGCTGTACAATGGAGCTATTGGGATTGCGAACCGCCGCGCCACGCTCCTCCCGATATTCGCTGCTGCTCGCCCGCACGGTGTGGTTGTGCTGGATGATGGATTCCAGCACCAAGCGGTTGCTCGTGATCTTGATGTGGTGATCGTTGACGATGCCACGGCAAACGCTCCGATGCCAATCCCAGCAGGCCGGCTGCGGGAGTGGCCGGGGGCATTGCGCCGCGCAGATGTTATCCTTGCCACCAGCAACCATGCCGCAGCGTGGGCCAAACGGCACACATCCAACGCCAGCCTTCTGCTGCGGATGAACATTCGATTCGATGGAATCGGACACTGGCAGGATCAGACCCCGATGGAGGCGGCAGGAAGCGCGGCCATCCTTGTCACCGGAATTGCCAACCCACAGCGGGTTGCAACAATGGCGGAAGAACACGGAGTGAAGATTATCGAATGGCTGCAATTCCGCGACCACTACCGCTACACAGGGGAGGATGCAGAGCGGATTGCGAACCTGATGCAGCAACACCCATCAGCATTGCTGCTGACCACCGAAAAAGATGCCGTAAAACTTGAGCAGTTTCCGGAGCTACGCCAGCAGTTAGCAGTGATGAAAATCCGAATTGAGATTGAGGATGAGGTGAAATTTGCGGAGCTGATCGGAAGGGTAGCAAGCCGCGCAACCGCGCTGCCCGATAGCTTCCGTTAAGCAATCGCGCAGTGCAGTTTCTGGGCGGCGGCGGCTACGTCTTCCGCTGCGCAAACCGCACCAATCACAGCAACTCCCCACGCGCCTGCTTCAACCACACTGCGGGCGTTCTTGGCGGTGATCCCAGCGATTCCAATCACCGGAATAGTTGCAACGCGGGCAACGTGGCGCACCGTTTCCAAGCCAACTGGTGGAATCGCCAGTTGCTTTGAACTGGTTGCAAACACGGGACCCAAGCCAACGTAATCGGCTCCTTCGCGTTCGGCCAGTGCAAGGTGGTTGGCATTGCGGATAGTCCCGCCAATCACTTTTGTGTTCCCCAGTATTCCCCGCGCAATTCCCACCGGCATATCCCGCAACCCCAGATGCACCCCATCGGCATTGATAGCAAGGCAAAGGTCCACACGGTCGTTCACCAAGAACAGAATGTTCGCGCTTCGGCAAACCTCCGCCACGGCCCCGGCCTGCTTCATCAATTCCAAAAAATCTGATTCCTTGCTTCGATACTGAATCGTATCGGCCCCGCCGCGAATGGCAAGCTCGGCAAGCTGGGCATGGCTGTATCGGCTTTGCACCGTTGTGTCGGTGATAACGTGCAGGCGGCCAATGTGCATTGTTGGTTCCATTCGCTGAAAAAAGAAAAAGTGATTGTGCAATCCACGGCGCAGCAGCCAAGCCGATGTGCAGGCGGAGTAATTTCTCCAAAAAATGCTTCCGTTTGGTTTGATTTTTCTAATACTTCGCCGTTTTTTTGCAAGTCATCGTTTACGTTCGCGGAGTCCATTCATGCGGGGATTATCGGTTGGGCATTGGTTGGGTGTGGCCACAACGTGGGTCTGCGTTGGTGGCGTTGCTGTTGTCAACTGGTGGCATTGCTTGTTGTTCAGCCAAACATCACAACGGCTGAAGCAAAGCAAGGCACCGGAGGGGGACGGCCAGCGGCTGCATTATACTTTGCTGTTGGCCTTGTGGCTGCTGCTGCTGGCATGTCACCAAGTAGTGGTGGCCCAGCCAATGAGCCAAGACGCAACCGTTTTTGGCCGCCGCTATCTGCTTGCCTTCCCAAGCATTGTTAAGAACACCTACGATCCACGATTTCCGCCACAGCTTGGCTACAATTACTTGGTGTTTGCCTACTCACGCAGCAGCGGGACGGTGGTCACGATCACCCCAACGCAGGGGGATACGGCAATCTCGGCCACCCTGACAGCTGGGGTGTTTAGCACGATCCCACTGCCCGATTCGGCACCCATCGAGAGCTACCGCGAAGTAAGCAGCAGAACCTTCCTTGTGGAAGCCACCAATCCTGTGGTGCTCTACTGCTACGTCTCAACTCCATTTGGCGGGGAAGCCTGGACCCCAATCCCAATCGAGCGTTGGGGGATGGAGTATCGGGCGGCCATGCTCCCTTCTTCCCTGCTGACCAACGTCTATTCGGGAAGTGCCGAACAGCCGATTCCCAAAAACAGCGGCGCACCAGGTGTGGCACTGATACTGGCCACACATGATAGCACTGAAGTGATTATCACCCCCGGCGACACGCTGGTGAAAGCTGACACCATCATACTGTTAGCAAAACAGGTTTATCAGTACGCGACCCCGATAGATACGCAGGAGGTGGAGGGGAACGTGCCACAGCGCGATCTTGGCGGGGCGGTGATTCGCGCCAATCGCCCCATTGGCGTGCTAAGCGGAAACACCCGCCAGGCTGTGGATCCAACGTTGGGCGGGATCACACGCAACACCTACCGCAATCTGCTGGTGGAATGGCTTCCCCCCACCGAGCAGTACGGGCATCAGTTTATCTATCTCCCCACCCAGGATTTCCTTTCCATCCCCGAAGACTCCATCACCCGCCCCAAGCCGATTCGCACTGCCGAGTATGCGCGGGCGTACGGCCGCCAGCCGGGGAATGTTGTTTGGCGCAATCGCCTGCTGAACCACCCCGACACCTTGCCGATAGCCGCAGCCAGTTTCCGTGAGGTCCGCATCGACACCTTTGCCCAGGCCATTCGATTTGCGACCAACGAACCGGCATTGATGATGATGCACTCCTCGGCAGCCGCATTCTACCACGACACCGTTCTTGTGGAAGAAGAGAAAAAGCAGATTTCCTACGACACCTGGTCACCCTACATGGTGGAGATGACCCCCCGCGAGCAATGGCCAACGTTCGCCCCACTGATTGCACCAACCACCCCGCCATCGCTGGAACACTACGTCAGCGTTGTCACCGATTCGGCAAGCGTGGGGAGGGTGTTCTATCGGCAGGGGGCCAACGGGCGGGAGTATCCGTTCGGCTTCAATCGGGGCGCGGTGCCGGAAAGCGATCTGGTGTGGGGAACGATGCAGATTCTTCCGGGGCAAAGCTACTCCCTACGCGGGGCCGATTCATCGGCGCGGTTTTACGGCGTGGTGTATGGGGTGCGCGGGGGGAAGGAATGGAAACGGGTTCATCGGCTGCTGCCGACCGAGTACCAGGAGCAAATGGCCATCAGCTACGGCTACCCGCTTGCGCCAATGCGCCGCGTGGCCACCCCCGGCGACACGTTGGAAATCAATACCGAGGCGATTGGTTGCTACGATCTGGCGTGCCACATCCGGCTTGCCAATTTTCCGGCATCCGGCTTCCAGAGCATCCAGCTTGCACCGGGGGCCACCAACACCCGTTTGCTGTTTGCACAGCCGAACAAAGAAGGGGATGTGCTTCGCGCATCGTCTGCAGAATTTACCGTCACCGTTGCCGACACCGCACGCCCAGCGCAAGCCACCGTTGTGGTAACCGACCGCACCGGGCAGTACTGGACAATCCCGTACTCCTTCACCCCCACCACCGCCGATTTTGCCCCGGTTGAAGGGATCCATTTTGGAAACAGCCGGGTTGGATTCCCGGCCGAGCGCGTTGCTGTTATCAAAGCTCCGGCAGGACAAAGTGTGCGGGTTAGGGGGGTGTGGCTGAATAGCAACAGCACGTTTAGAATAGCCGGCAGCAGCACTTCGTTGCCCGCACAACTGAAGGGGGGCGATTCGCTACTGGTTCGGATTAAAACCACCCCTACCGAGCAAGGGAGCATCCGCGACACCCTGAACATTTTGCTGCAATGCGCACGCTACACGATTCCCGTTACCGCCAACGGAACGCGCCCCTGCGTACAGCTGAACAATCTCATGTTCGACACTCTGTTCCCTGGGGATTTCAGCGAGCGGGAGCTACGGATCTGCAACACCGGCGATGCTCCGTTTACCCTAACCGACCCCACCGGCAACGGGCCCCTGACGTGGCAATCCCCCAGCTTTACCATTCCATTTGCAACGTTGCAGGGATTGCGCGGGCAGACAATTTTGCCGGGAGAGTGCATCGGTGTGATAGTGCGGTTTAGCGGAAGCGACACCGCAACCTACCAAGCCACCGCACGGCTTTGGAGTGACTCGTGGGAGTGCGATAGCCTAACCCGATGGGAGGGAAGAATCACCGCAGCCCCGATTATCACGGCGGCCCCGCAGATGGCTTCCTCCGCAACCGATGCCGATGCTTGCCAGCTGCTTTCCATCACCCCGAATCCAACCCGTGGTGGAAGCCTGCAAACCCGTTTCCGTCTATCCCGTTCCGGGATTGCCAGCCTTAGCATCACCGACCCAATTGGGCGGGTGGTTGCCCCAATCTGCCAACGCCACTTCGATGCTGGCGAACATCAGCTAACTTCTACCATTGTTGGGCTTACGCCGGGCATCTACTTCCTGACGCTTCAGCAGGGAACCGAGCAGCATACACACATGCTGTTGTTGGTGGGTGAGTGAGCCGGCATGCTTCGCCAAACTCAGCAGAATTGGGGGTGAGGTTGGGCATGGGATTGCAGAGCCGTTCACGCTCTCCTCATTCTCACATCGTCCCCTGCTTCAGCGGGGATGCAACGCAGATTTCTCAACACCTTCATGCACTCATTGGATCAACCTACCTCAACCAATTCATCGCCACCGAACGAGCTTCAGATTCATCACCGGCTGCTCCGCTGGGGCATTGTGGTGGGGTGTGGCGTTGGCATCGCACTAATCCCTCCACCGGAAGGGATCACCCAACAATCATGGGGGCTGTTCGCAATTTTTGTGGCCACGATTGTTGGCTCCATCGTTCGCCCTGTCGCAAGCGGGGCGGTGGTGTTGCTTGGGGTTGTGGCAACAATGTTTGCCGGGGTGATGCCCGGCAACGACGAAGCCGCCCGGGTTGCCAGCGCGCTGAAAGGCTACGCCGATCCGATTGTGTGGTTGGTGCTGGCCGCATTTTTCATCTCATCCGGGATGGTGAAAACCGGGTTGGGGAGGCGGATTGCCTTGCTGTTTATCCGTGCGCTTGGCCGCCGCTCAATCGGGCTTGGTTACTCGTTGATTGCCACCGATATGCTGCTGGCTTCGGTGATCCCATCCAACACCGCCCGCAGCGGCGGCATCATTTTCCCGATTGCCCGCAGCATCTGCCACGCCTATGATTCCTATCCGGGACCCACCGCCGGGCGGCTTGGCGCGTTTCTTATGCCGCTGCTGTACCAGTGCGATGTCATCATCTGCGCAATGTTCCTAACCGGCCAAGCAAGCAACGCGCTGATTGCCAAGTTTGCCAAAGGGGAAACAGGGTTGGAGCTTGGATATGCCCAGTGGCTGGTTGCCGCTATCGTCCCGGGAGCCATTGCTTTGTTGGTTGTTCCATTCCTTCTGTACCGAATCAACCCACCCGAAGTGAAAGCCACCCCCGACGCAGCCGCCTTTGCCGATGGCGAGCTGAAATCAATGGGGAAGATGAGCCGCTCGGAGTGGATTATGCTTGCGGTGTTTCTGCTGATTGGAACCCTCTGGATGACCAAAGAATTTCACAGCATCCACTACTCTGCCGTGGCACTGCTTGGCATTGTGGCACTGCTGCTGACGCGGGTGTTGGAGTGGGAGGAGCTAATGGCCGAACGGGAGGCGTGGGATGTGTTCATCTGGTACGGCGGGCTGGTGCGCATGGCCGAGGCACTAAGCGAAAGCGGCATCACACGCAAGTTTGCCCAAGCCACCGCCACGTTCACCCAGGGGTGGGAACCGTGGGCGGCGTTGCTGCTGCTGGTGGCCATCTACTTCTACGCCCACTATGCGTTTGCCAGCATCACCGCACACGCCACCGCCATGTTTATCCCCTTCGTTGTTGTGGTGATTGGTGCCGGCGCGCCACCGTGGGTTGCGGTGCTGTTGCTGGCAGCAGCAAGCAACCTGAGCGCAGGGCTAACCCACTACGGAACAACGCCCGCACCCATCTACTTCGGTGCTGGCTACGTCACGCAGCGGAAGTGGTGGCGGCTGGGGTTTGCGGCATCGGCTCCGGCACTGATAATCTGGGCCACGATTGGCATACTGTGGTGGAAGCTGTTGGGGCTGTGGTGAATGGGCTGGTAGTGCTTCCATACTACCAACCATTCACCGCCTCTTCCCATACTCACTCCTGCCCACGCAGCCGGGCCAACTGGTTACGTGCCCAGAAATAGAGAACGAACCGCTCGTTGGTGGAAAGGCGTGCGCTTGGGTGGGTAAGTGTATGCAGTGATGGCGGCATCCGTTCGTAGCGGATAACCGTGGAAATTTCATCTATCAGCTTGCTCTGCTGCTTGGGGGTGTAGCTTCCCCAGCGGGAAAAATTCAGATGTTCACGCCCTTCATCTACATTATGCACAACAAACCAAGAAATTGGAGCGATGTGTGCAAACCAGGGCCAATCGGTTGTGTGGCTGTGGCAGTCCATGCACGCGGTGCGAAGAACGTGCCGGGCATCGGTGGGAAGGTGCAAATTCCCTTCGTCGGCAAGCAGTGGATCAACCGGAGGGTTCTGCAATGTTGGCCCAAAAAACTGCAACACAACCAACGCGGCAACTACACCGCCAGCGATAATCCACCATTTCCGGCGGGGACGTTTTTTGGGGGTGGGGCTACTGGTGCTGTCAATCGGCTTGATTTCGGAAGAGGATTGGTTGTTCATGGTAGGCTCCCATTGGGGGAATACGTTCATGCTACTGGCAGCGCAGCTGGCGTTGTTGCTGAAATTTCTGGAACTCAGTCTCGGCACTATCCGCTTCCGATTGCTGGCCTGCACTACGCAATGCTGCGGCCAACATCTGGTGTGCCCCAATGGCATCGCTGAACCGCTCCGCGCCAATCTGTTGGTACAGGGCAATCGCACGCTGCAGATGATCTGCCGCAAGGGTTGGGCGGGACGTGGCTTGATAGAGTTCGGCAAAATGGACAAGAAGCAAGGCAACAGCGGGGTTGTCGGGATCGCCAAGCGTGCGGGCAAAGGCAAGTGCTTCCCCCAACACCTTCTCAGCTTCATCATACCGTTGCTGCGCGGTGCGCAACCGCCCCAATTCATCCAGCGCGCCCACGGTGGTGAAGCTCCCCTCTGGATACAGCCGCCGAAGCATTGCAACGGCTGGGGTTATCAAGGTATCGGCATCGGCAAAGCGGTTCTGTTGCCGTGCAATTTTTGCCGACAGCACCAGCCCCCCCGCAATTTCTGGGTGATCGTGTTCGGCAGCGTACAGGGTGCGGCGCATTGCCAGCGCGGTGTCGGCAAGCCGTTGGGCCATGGCCAAATCCCCTTCGGCAATATGGATGCTGGCCAACTGCATCAACGATGCAGCAGTAGCGGGGTGCGTCGCGGGAAAAAGTTTGCGGCGGATTCGCAACGCTTCCTGGGCTAGGGGGAACGCACGGTTGGTGCAGCCCCCCCGCTCCCAAGCCATCCCGCGCATCGCCACGGTTGCGGCCAGCAACGGGCGTTCCACCCCCAATCGGTTCAGCATGGCAACAGCACTATCCAAGTAGTTGCTGGCACTTTGGAAATTCCCTTGCTCCAACTGCAAGGATCCGATATTCAGCAACCCGGTGGCAAGGTCTTCATGGTCTCCCTTGTACATCCGCCATTTCATCGCCAGTGCCTCGCGGTACAGGGTGTCGGCTTCGCGGTAGCGGCCCATGGCTTTCAGCAGCAACGCAAAGTTGTTCATGCCGCCAGCAAGCTCGGGGTCATCGGCGGTGTAGATACCACGTTTTAGCAGCAATGCCTTCCGGTACAAGCTCTCGGCCTCGTTCAATCGCCCCTGCAACCGGACGGCGCGCGCAAGGTAATCGGTAACATCGGCAACGGCAGTGTCGCCCGGGGGATACAATGCCACGGTCATGGCCAGTGATTGGCGCAGTGCCTGCTCGGCTTCCTCCACTTTCCCTTGATTCAGCCCAAGCCGGCCAACCTCACGCAAGGCAAAAGCAAGGTCGCGGTGGCTATCGCCAACGATTGATTCGCGGATTTTTTGCACAGCGATTTTGGCAATCACCAGCGCGCTATCGCGGCGGGCTTGGGGGTAGCGTTGGGCTTGCTTCAGCAGGCTATCCACAGCAAGGGAATCGGCAGGGTTGCGGTAGCTTCCGTTGCTGGGTGCGTGGGTTCGCAGCACGCTAAGGCTAAACAACAACGGTGCCGAACAGAACACCATAATGCCGCACGAAAGCAGCAGTATGGTTTTGGCAGTGTGGAAGGTTGCGGCAATCATCGGTTATGGTTGAAAGATTATCCCCAGAAGAAGCAGAAGCGTTTGGGAAGCTCAATCCTTCCGCTCCCACATTTCACTGCTGACCCCAACGTAATCTTGTAGTTCTTGGTGAGTTGGAAGGTTTGCACAGTGCTGGATTTCATGTTCGTGAAAACATACCATCCGGGTTTTCCTGGCCAGGCCAGCACCGCGCTTGGCATAGCAACGTCTTCGGTGCGGAACACCAATTCGCCAGTATTGGAATTAATGACATCCAGCGCGCTTAACCCTTCGAACGTTGCAAGCACAATGCTATCGTTAACGGCCTCAAATCCGTGGTACGTATTTTCCAGAACATCGGTGGCTGTTCCGGGCAATGGTGTTTGAATAAACCGGACAAATTTCCCGGTCTCCGTCTGGTACATAAACATCCCCGAAACCCAATTTGCTCCACAGTAGAAATAGCGATCGGACGAGCTTCCAGCAAGGCCACGGGGGATATATTTAGTAGAAACGAACCGCACAACTTTACGGGTTTGCAGGTCAATCACCGACACCCCAGGGTTGGTTTTGCTGGTGGCATAAACGTAGCGTTCGGTTCCGCCAAGCCGAATATTGTGCGGCGATGAGACATCAGGGATGCGCTCTTCGATCTGCATAGATTCATAGCCAATAATCAGGATAGCATTGCCGTAGCGATTGGCCAGCATAAACCGCTTGCCGTCGGGGAACTCCATCATATGCTCCGCATACATTTTCCCCACGGTTAACTCACCTTTCAGTTGAAAGGTTTTAGTGTCGTAGAACTTCACCTTCTGATCCCCTTCCACTGCCACAGCCAATGTTTTTTGATCGCCGGAAACGCTAGCGAAATATGGGCTTTCTCCAACGTGAATAACACGAATTTCCTTCATGGTGGTTAAATCCACCAACGAGACCGACGAATCGGCCTGGTTCACCACAAAGACTTTTGTGGCAGGTTCTTTAGCCGTTGCAGTTAATGCCAGCAACAAGGCATAGGCGGGGAGCAGTGCAACACTGCGAAGTATTCTGTGCATGGTGAATGATTGGTTAGTTAGTTGGGAATATCGGTTGTGATAACCGTTGTAAAATGTACCACCAAGCATCCGTACAGTGCCCTCACGATACCATAGCGCGACAAGGAGCGCTCATACAACCCGTTTTCAACCGAGAGCAAGGAACGGCACCACACAGATGCTGGTGGCACACAATGAGTTATTAGCTATTATCGGCCCCCCCTTGGCAACTACTGTGCTGTCAGTTTATAATTACCAGCGGCCCAACCATTCCAGAATGAGCCATAGGGGGCCGACAATATTCTCCCCTCTTCAACCTATTTATCTCGTTTAGCAGTAAAGCACCCTAAGTCTGGATCATAAGCGGGATTGCCTTTACCCATTGCTGGCGACCCAGCTTGAAGGTGCACGTCATTGTCATCCGTTAAAGCATTCATATCAGGGTTGAATTTCATGAACTGAGGATCAACCTGAATAAGGTCTGTAGATTGTGGCCTGCCATAACCATCTGCTGGGTAGAAAAACTGTTGTAAGGAATCAATGGTTGTATAGAACAAGTTATTCCCATACGAACAGTTCGCCGTATCAGCTTTTTTAGTGATATTCAAACCTAATCTTGTATTTACCATAATGTTATTGTACACCTTTGCACGGGAGAACAGATCAATTTTAATACCAGCACCTGGCCGCGACGAATTCTTATGACCCGAGTTGATAATGGTGTTATTATAAATTTCAACATCAGTTTGTGGGAACAGCACAGTTGAGCCAGTTTCAACGCGGATACATTGATCCGTACAACTCCAGATATAGTTGTACGCTATTTTCCCTTTGAACCCTGACTTGAAATTCGGCCCAGAACCTTCAACTTCACCATTCCATAAAAACTGATTACGTAGGATGTGACCTTTACCACCATACAGCATAAAGCCATCATCCTTTGGCTTATAAAGAATGCAATCTTCCATATAAAATTCGCTAGTATTTGCAGCGTTTGAGAAATAATAGACGGCTGGCCGGGGCCTTCCATCAGGGCGGATTCCGCCAGCATAATCTATACGACACCATTTCAGGCTGACAACGCTTGGTGAATCGCAAAGGATACCTGCCCAAGAACCCGTTTTTTGCCTTGCTGCATCCGGTCCCATGTAGATCATAGCATCTTTAGACCCATGTGCAAAAAGTGCGCCTTTGATAATCAGCGCGTGATTGCTCATATCAATCAGCTTTGCACCTGGTTCAATCGTTAAAGTATCCCCCTTTAACACTGTTGCATCAGCAGCAAGGTAATAGGTTTTATTAGCCTTCATTATTCCCTTAATATTCCCCTTTACGGTATCGCTGATCGTTTGCGGATCTGGGGTATTAGGGTCTGTTGTGGTGTCATCACCGCAAGCAATTATCCCTGCGGCAAGCAGGAATGCAGCTATAAGCAAGCGTAGCTGTTGTTTCATTTGGCAGTTCCTGTAAATGGTTAAACTGGTTGGTTTAGGTCTGGATAGGCGATCATGTTGCACTTTTAGCTCAAGCATCTGCATAGGGTATCTACAGTAATTTCCACTGCAAGCCTATGGCTGCTGTGCTTCCGAAATGTTCTTCTTCAATCAATCCACCTTTTTGAGTGATTATGCGGTATGGCATGTTTAATAGGTTGTTCAATCGTAAAAACAACGACAAGCCGGAACCGATTGATTTATTGCATGAAAAATCTAATGCCGCATAATCATCAAGCAAGTGATTCTGATCTTTGTAAAGGGATACGCTATGAATACGTTGTCCCGTATAGACAAGGCTTAGCTGGGCAAATAATCCCAATTCCGCAGGGTTAAACGATATGGCTATGTTTCCACCATGCTCTGATTGGCCTTGTAATGCACGGGTTTCTGGAACAAGTAATGTTTGCCCAGCAGCACGATCGAATAAGACCTTATCAGCAGTAATCGTGGAATACGCCCACGTGTAGAAAGCTTGTACACCAAGACTGTACGGGAGCATTACGCCAACAACAAACTCCCCACCATATACCATTGCCGAACCAAAATTGCGAGGCTGAATGCTAGGCAGTGAAGGATTTCTAATATCTACAGCACGCTCAATCGGATCATCAATCTTCTTGAAAAATGCACCAACTGAAAATTGCTCGATAAGTGAAGGGTAAAGCTCATAGCGAATATCTACATTTGTTGATTGTGACCGCTTAAGATCAGGGTTCCCTAATTCACGATTATCTTCCCCTTGTGAATTATATGGAACAAGATCATAAAAGTTTGGACGACTAATCGTGCGCCCCAATGAGAAGCGCAAATATGATTCTGGAGATAGAGTATAACGTAAATGGAGGCTAGGTAAAATATCCGTGTAGCTATTCGATGCTGTTACTTGCTGAACTTGCGTGATATCAAAGGTTGAGTAACTCCCCGATGTGGTTTCAGTACGAACCCCAGCAATAGCCTTCCATAGGCCACTTTCCCATGTACCCATCAAATACCCCGCGTATAATTCTTCCTCACATTGGTAATTATTATTACCATATTCTGGTGTTCCACCAGTGTTTAATACTTCCCATTGTAGGTCATCAACATTAGTAAATCTGGGTAGGTTACCCGCAGAATCAGTTATAGGCAACAGCCTATATTCATTTTGTGCATTTGCTCGTTTTTTTGTTTTTAACAGTGTTCCAGCATTAATAGTTATTCCGCTATTTTTCCATTTTTTCCATGATATATCTAATCCACCGATGATGTCACGATCTTCATTATGCTGCCAATCATGGACAATAGCATAGAATACTGGCTGCGATGCAACTACATTCTCACGCAGCTCAGATACTGTGGCTAATTCTGCACGGTCAGGCTTAAATTGCCGTGCCTCCAACCACCCTGCTCGCCAACCCAATGATAAATCACCGAATGCATGCTTACCTGACACTACTGTATTGGCTAATGTATAGGTTTGAACCACAGACCGAATACAATTATACAATACAGGCTGATAGACATAATTTGAATCTCCTAATATCCGAGTCTCGACATTACGCCGAACAAAACCATTAAATGATATATTCACTTCATTTTCTTTATTGAAAATATAATCTACTTTGGTGTTAAGTCCCCATTTTGTTTTATCGTGACTATGAAACCTATGTTGACGGCGAATAAGGTATTCATTATTATCAGCATCAATAGCATCATAATTACGAACCGCTTGAGAGTAGCGATATGTTTGCTGAACACTTCCCGCCATAATCACCCCTAAATGCCCATCTAAAAAACGATTCCCCAAAGTAATGTCTCCAAATATGTCTGGCGAAGCAGGTTTTGAGGACATCTTAAAATAATTTCGTGGGAAATCATTAACCTGTGCTTGATATGTAGTTCCGAATCGCTTCAGAGGATCTTCAAAAATTGAGTCGGTAGGAAACGAAGTGAAGTTTGTGTTGATAAGCTGGGCACTATATCCAGTACCAATTTTTGCCTGTGCAATAAGCGTGTCTGGTGCAGTTTTCATTACCAGGTTCACCGAACCACCGATTGCATCACCCTCCATGTCAGGGGTTAAGGATTTTGCGACCTCAATCCTCTGTAGAAGATCAGAAGGTAGAAAATCCATCTGCAGAACGCGAGTATTTGTGCTTGGAGATGGAGCGCGAACCCCGTCAACAAGGATGCTGTTGTAGCGGGATTCCAATCCACGAACGATGGCATCGCGTACCTCACCACGAACCCGTGTTACCGATACCCCAGGAATCCGTTGCATTGATTCGGCTGTGGAGGGGTCGGGATAACGCGCTATTTCCTCGGCACTTAGATTATTAACAACGGATGCTGCATTCTTTTCGGCAGTGCGTGCATACCCCATCGTCTCCTTATTGGCACGTGCGGTTACCACTACCCCTGTGGAATTTGCCACCCGTTGGAGCAAAGAAATTGACACCTCAGTTTGATGGCTAGGCTGAACTACAACCGAAACACGCCCTGTATCATATCCAATAGATGTGATAATCAGATTATAATTTCCTGTTTGCAGATTCTGAATAATGAATGCACCAGCATCATTGGAGATTGCTCCAGATTTTGTCTCTTGCACCTTGATTGTCACACCTTCAATTGGCTTCCCCACATCATCCCTTATCACTCCTTTAATACTCCCTGTCTGTTGTGAAAAAGCAAAGCAAGGAATAAGAAACAACATGAGGATAATACTTGCTCTGTCAAATTTCATAGGACAGTACATTTGCATTGTAAGGATATTAGTCTGTTTTTTCATGGGTATCATGTTGGGAGAAATAGAGACCTCACAATTTCAATAATGTCACATTGTGCTTGCGATGAATAGACACCACCAGCCCCCCTGATAATCGTGCGCTGTCAAAACAATTATCGGTAGGTAACCATTTCCTGAAAAAACCTACAGGAGGCCGATGGCGTTGTTCTATCTTCTTCGTGCTTATTTTGCTGAAGTAAAAGATTTTGCCATCACCACTTCATGTTCGGTTCGGTAGGTTTGCTTGGTTTCTTGAATGAGCTTCCAAGCCACATCATTTTTTAATACTGCTCGTACTTTCTGTTTTATAATCTCTCGGTTTCCCATTGCTGCTGCATCCTTGTATTCAAACAACAAATAAGCATCCCACGGCGCTCCGGTAGCATGGTGGTTTAGGAAAATTCCGTAGCTGTTCAGCACTCCCTCTTTTAGCCATCCATCAAATTGTGGTATCCCATAGGCAGCGATATAGGTCGTGTAGCTGGCACGGTCAACCCATTGATAGGGGATCATTACATAAATCGCATTTTTCTGGTCGCCGCGTTTCCCTTGGAACCACTTGCGATCGCTAAAGTATGTTGTGGCTGGGGTGATAGTTTTCAGTAATTCAGGCATTAACCCACCGGGGTTTGTTCGCTCAAGCTGACGCCAACGGTCGGTTTGCTCGTAGGTATCGAACTGCACAACCGCGCTCATATCCCAAGTATTCTCATCACAGATGGAATTATAGACCAGAAGGTAGTCAGCAATAATTCCGCTTTTTTTATACTCCTCAAATTTCTTCACCCCTTCTTGCTCCATTCCCGTAATCATTGCTGGGCGATCGGCAGGTTTGCAGCGATAGGTGATAAAGATGTGGGTCATCCCAGGTTTGTTTTCTTGGGATAGCATTGGCGGTACGGCCAACGCGCCATGGATAAACATCAGTGCCAAGGCTGCCCAGAGCAAACGATGCTGGCTACTATTCTCCATCAGTATTTGTTGTTTGTTTTTTTTCATGGGTGTGAACTATGTTTTTTGCTTAGCGAGATGGAAGGATCACCCTTCCGCTTGCTACCTCATACTCATTTCGGAATTGCCCCGATATTTCGCGGAGCAGCTTCCAGCCTGCGTCGGTTTTTAGATTGTTTTCCGTTGCTGCACGGGCTGCGTTCCTTTCGGATAATCCGCGAACGCCGTCGTATTCCAATAACAGCAGAATATCCCAGGGCTTACCTGGATAGTGGTTATTCAGCAAAATTGACCACGAACGGAGTGCCCCTTCTTTCATCCATCCATCGAACTGCGGAACCAAGACGCTGTTGACAAAATCAGTGTAGATAGCGCGATCTGGATGCTCATACGGAATCACCAAATACAATGCTGATTTAGGGTCGCCA
>JADZEY010000022.1 GCA_020850315.1 Armatimonadota bacterium
CCGGCGAGTATCTTTCTCTCTGCGTTGGAGTTCACGCAGTGCCGTGCGCGTTTTCGTGTCTAGTTCTATCACAAACCCAATATCCTACTTTTTTCCTGTTTTCGCAATCTGAAAGCACTCGAGTATATATGAGTTCATCTGACACTCTAAAGCATGATTTTTACTCATTGGAATTCGGACTTGGATATTCTATCAGACTTAAAGAATCATTGCTGTTGGGTGTAGCAGGAACATATTTAAGGATTGAAGAAGATAAATATCCAGCGGTTAATCTCGGAATTTTACTCAATGGTGTTTCCCAATACCTGCCAACCTTGGTTGTTGGTGTTGGATACCAAAAAGACGCAAACAACGATCGCGCATATCCCATCTTTCAAATCATCCAACCACTGAACGCATTATAAGGAAAACACACCATGAAGAAGCATCTACTTATTCTCGCTTGCATCCTCGGCATCTTCTCAACGGCTACATCGCAGGAATATGACACCCCGAACGTCCTGAGTTACTATGCAATGGGTAACTCGATGGATGGTCAACCTATGGTGGATATGGCAAATATCTTGCGATTTTACCCAGTGTTCGCTCTCCAACAATACACCGATGCGGTTATTATCACGATATACTATGGCCCCTATGTTTACACCGATACTGCACGGCCAATGAACGATAAACAGTACTGGGAATCACGGCTCCCACGGTTTGAGCTTGGCCAAGCAATTCAAAGAATTGATGTAAGAACTAGTATTAATCAAAACAATCCGATTACTACATCTGGATTGACCTTCGCCAGCATTCCCAGCATTGACAGCGCAATCTATGCACAGATAACCGATACAAACTACTCTGGTGTCAGTGTTCGTAAAGGCGATGTGATTATCGACAACCCCGGCTACCGTATCCAAATTCTTTACCGTAACCACAAAACTTCCTTGCGAGAGCTTCCTGCGCTTGACCCAGCGGAGAATGTTGGATTATTCAGAGCAAGGTTTATTCCATTTGTTATTATCGGAAAAGACTTGCTAACCACTTTTACTGGCGGGCACGGTGCTGTATTCGAAATAGGCCTTGCCTTCGGAGATGTGCGGGTTTCGGGAGATGATTTTATAAAACCGGAGCTTTCGCTACGCCGGTTGGGCGTTGCATTTGCCGTTACCAACCGACTGTTCAGTGATGATGCCAGAATTAGAGCGTTGGCCTTCACCTACGATTTCACCTCCTACGGCAGCATTGCCGCAGGGGTAAATTTCCCCGGAGAAAATTCTTCTTCCTCCATGAAGAACGAGCTGTACATGAGCTTTGGGGTGAACAAACGGGCTTTTGAACAGATGCTGAAAAAGATATCAGGGCTCTTCTAATCACAACAATCCAACCACGCGAGATATTCGGGAAACTGATACCCGATCATGGGATTCCGAGTATAACAGAACGGCTAAGCATACCGAAAGGGTTTGCAGTGAGGGGGGGGGGAATCAACATCATACTTATCAGGAGGGTTCATCATGCCGGATTTCGACGTTCTCTTAACCATCGTCCCAATTCTTCTTGCCCTTGCCGGGGCAAGCGAGCGGTTAGTGGAGGCAATCAAAAATCTAATTCCACCGCTGCAAGTGGATCCGCGAGGAACAACACCATCGGCTGTGGCAGGAGGTTCCAGTCCAGTAACTGTAGAACAAGAACAAGCCAACAGCTGGCGAGAAGGCTGGATTGGATTGCTCAGCGTTGCAGTTGGCATACTGACAGCATGGTTAGCCTGCGATGCTGGCGTATTTCCAAAAAACGTGCCGACAAACACTGCGGCCGTGATGCTGTATGGCCTGATTATCGCTGGCGGGACTCGGCTGCTGAATCCAATCGCCAGCTATTTGGTGGAGATCAAAAACAGCAAGGTTCTACAGGCGCAACAGGAGCGCGCACAAACACCACGGGCATAACAGCACAAGGTGATTTGCCCGCAGGGGCTTCACAACAAACGAAGCCATCAACAGAGGTTGTTGATGGCTTCGTTTTTTACTGACGAAAGACTTGCAAACCTTACTTATTCGGCTGCGGGGTCACTCGCAGATAGGGCTTTAGTTCGGTGTAGCCTTTGGGGAATTTTTCGGCAAGGATTTCCGGGTCGGTGAGCTTGGGTGAGATAATCACATCGTCCCCGTCGTTCCAGTTAGCTGGGGTGGAGACGCTGAATGTATCGGTGAGCTGAAGGCTATCAATCACCCGCAGTATTTCCCCAAAATTCCGCCCTGCGCTGGCTGGGTAGGTTAGCGTCAGCCGCAGTTTTTTGTTGGGGTCAATGATAAACACCGAGCGCACCGTTTGGGTGTCGTTGGCGTTGGGGTGGATCATGTCGTACAGATCGGACACGCGCCGGTCGCTATCGGCCAGCATCGGGAAGTTCACCGCGTGTCCTTGCGTTTCTTCGATGTCGCTCATCCATCCTTTGTGGTCTTCCACGCTGTCCACGCTTAGGCCAATGGTCTTCACGTTCCGGTCGGCAAATTGGTGTTGCAGCTTTGCAACTTGCCCAAGCTCGGTGGTGCAAACCGGGGTGTAGTCGGCGGGGTGGGAGAATAGGACTACCCAGTTGCTGCCGGCCCAATCGTAGAAGTTAATGGTCCCTTCGGTGGAATCCTGTGTGAAGTCGGGGACTTGATCCCCAAGCCGTAATGCCATGTTGGACGCTCCGTTATTTGGTGGATTTAGAATCATTACCATGCACCGGAAAGTTAGGTAGCCACCACCCAAAGTGCTGTAAAGATTTGGCAACGCGATGCTGTGGCCCCCGGCATTGCTGAGCTTACTTACTGGCCTTACGCAAAGCCAAGGTCAGTGGTCAGTGGTCAGTGGTCAGTGGTCAGTTGCAAAGAGGGTCATTAGTCACTCACCTTACCCAGAATTTGGATAGTGAAGACTTGCTCGTTCAGTGGCTTGCTTCGACAAGCTCAGCATGAGCGGAGGGTGATGTCCGGCGGAACAGCGAAGCATCGAAATCCCTTTTCGACTTTGGTTCCCTCTCCCGCCCGACCAATGGAGTGGAAATAGTAGCATCACCCGCTTGGGAGAGGGCAGGGGTGAGGGCTGGCAGCGAACGAGGGCAAGTGCGTAAGGTCAGTTACTCACCTTACCCAGAACTTGAATAGTGAAGACTTGCTCGTTCAGTGGCTTGCTTCGACAAGCTCAGCATGAGCGGAGGGTGAGGTTCGGTGGAACACCGGGCTACTGCAATCGCCAAGCTCCCGCATGTTCTGAGTGAGTGAACTTACTCCCCTTGCTTGCTGCGCCGCATTACCCACGCGCTGACGCTGCGGTGAAATTCGACAAGCGTTCCCGCTGGCGGCGATGTACTCCATTGCACCCGATGCTCCTCCCCGTGCTGCTGAAGCTCAACATACCAGTTCATGTTTCCAACGTCGTTGTAGTTCAGTTGCTGGAAGTTCATGGCATCTATCATCCCAAAAAACACTGCTACCGAATCGGGGTCGGTAAAAAGAATTGTCCCTGTGTCGCGCCCGCCCGCCGGGGCGGACCAGCCATAGACGCGCCCATCGGAGCAGAGCCGATAGCCCCGATAGATTCCAGTAAACCCGCCCCCTGAACCGATGATAAGTGTCCGCTGCACCAACGCAGCGGTATCGGCTTTGCGCCCGATTGTTTGCTGAACATCGGCGTTGGTGTTGCAGGCGGCCATGATGGCCAGCGATAGGAAGCAGGTTACGATCATCTTCATGGTGTAGAAAATGTTTGCGGCAAAATAGCGAAGCCTTGCTCGGCTTGGAACAAGGCTTCGCCGTTGGCAGAAAAATTGTTGCGGGCGAACGTGGTGAATGCTCACCTGATTCAGCGCGGCATCGGTATCGCACGCCGTACCGTGGAGCTTCCGCCTTGCTCGGCAGGCATTGATTGAGCGGGGAGGCTTGGTGTCGCCCCAGTTGCTGACTTGGATTCCACCACCACCACTCTCTCCGATTTTTGTGATTGCACCCGAACCGCATCTCTATCCACGTTCCATTGCTCCGCACGAACGGTGGACTCTACTGGAGTTTCCCCGACGACCTTTGCCGGAGCCGCAGATTCGTTTGGGACTACCGGAGCAACCACAACGCGGCGGGGCTTCGATTCTTCGATTGCGGCTGGCGTGGCTTCGGGCCGAACGGCTGGTTGCTGGGCGCGTGCTGGGACCTCACTCTGTTCAAAACGACGTTGCTGAAAACGCCGTGGCTCCGATGCTGGCCCAGTCATCACGGGAACCACTGGAGGTTGGCTGGTCTGTTGTGGGGGAGCATCAACAACAGGGATAGTGCGGCGCGGTTCAGATTTCCGTTCGTCGTTCACCGTTGGCAGCACTGCTGGGCGTTCGGCGCGCTGAGGTTGTTCTTCCATCGCTGGGATAGTGCGGCGCGGTTCTGATCTCCGTTCGTCGTTCACCGTTGGCAGCACTGCTGGGCGTTCGGCGCGCTGAGGTTGTTCTTCCATCGCTGGGATTGTGCGACGCGGTTCTGATCTCCGTTCGTCGTTCACCGTTGGCAGCACTGCTGGGCGTTCAGCGCGGTGAGTTTGTTCTTCCATCGCTGGGATTGTGCGACGCGGTTCTGATCTCCGTTCGTCGTTCACCGTTGGCAGCACTGCTGGGCGTTCGGCGCGGTAGATTTCCCCCGGTGCGCGGCGTGGTTGCGATTGAACTCCATCCTGCGGTTGCGCCCCTCCATTGCTTCCTTCTTCAGCATCGGTGCGCTGTGCCGATTCACCGTTGCGGTTCGGTTGCGGTGTTGTCGGAACGTAGATCACGTAAGGCTTATGCCTGCCATACTGCCACGGATCATTGTTTGAATAATCGTAGTAGCGGTAGTCGTGTTCGTTGCGGTAGATGGGGGGCGTTGGATGATACCCGCCTGAGTAGTAGCCATGCTGGCAATCTTGCGTTCCCCCGCTGCTGTAGCTGGGGTTCTGTTGGTGATTGCAGCAGTTGTAGTTGTTGGCAGAGTAGCTTGCCGTTTGGGCGGTAACGGGGGTGTTCGTGGCGGCAGTAGCGTTCGGGTTTTCGGTATAGTGGTGATGCGTTGCCAGCGTTACGCAACCACCAAGTCCGATGGCAAGGGCGGCCCCAATCGGGGTCAGCAGGTTCAGGAAGATGTGCTTGTTCATGTGACGCAGTCTCCAAAAAATCATACGTGGACGAAAGGTTAGTTTAACAAGCAGCCGTACAGAAAGAATTGCCGGTTTCCCCCAACGCAGGCAGCAGGAATGCGCCGGATGACAGGGAGCAAGAAAGAGAGGTTGAATGGGTGCAGCGATTTTTTTTGAGGAGGATTTTTTCATCTCATCTCAAGCAAGAAAACCCCCTCTCTTTCTTCCCTCTGTGCTCTCTGTGCCTCTGTGGTTCATTCTCTTCTTGGTGGTGAAGAGGGGAAGAACCACAGAGGCACAGAGGACACAGAGAGGGAAGAAGAGAGGGGCGGAGTCTGATTTTTTTGATTGTTCCCCCCCGATTTATAGCAATTCAGAAGAAGGGAAAACCGTTGCCTATCCCCGCAAAGTTGACGAAGTTGGTGACGGGTGGAAAGATTGCCGAACCGCAACTCCATTTCCCTTTCAATCTATTCTTTCACACTATCTACTTCTGCCTATGCAACGC
This sequence comes from Armatimonadota bacterium, assembly GCA_020850315.1. GTDB lineage: Bacteria > Bacteroidota > Ignavibacteria > OLB7 > OLB7 > OLB7. The sequence goes on from JADZEY010000022.1 coordinate 5,633, forward strand.
CTTTTGCTCCTTCCGTTGTTCCTGTTGTTGGGGATTGCGTATCTGGCCAATGCCCAGCAACGTCCGCAGTTTCCACCTGCGGCCCAAGCCACCCCCGAACGGGAATCGCACTACCGACCCAGGGTGGTGATCTTGAAGCTGAAAGCGAGCGTTCCGAACCGCCGCGACGCGCTGTTGTTTGGTGTTCCGGCCATTGATGCTCTGCTTCAGCAAGCTGATATCAGGCAGCGGCGGCCACTCTATCCCATGGCTCCGTACTCCGCAATGGAGTTGTTCTCGGCAAACTCACTCCGGTTCGACAAAACCTATGTGATTAGCTACGCCAACCCGATTGACCCACGCACGGTTGCCAACCAACTACGCGAAACTGGACTGGTGGAATATGCCGCCCCCTACCGTGCCTTCCGCATTGCAAAAACACCCAACGACCCACGGTTAGCCGAGCAGTACTGGGTGAAGCAATCGGAAGCGGAAGCTGCGTGGGAGATCACCACTGGCGACACCAGTATTGCCATTGGAATTATTGACAGCGGGGTGGAATGGAGCCACCAAGACCTGCGCGATAACGTTGCAGTCAACTGGGGTGAAACCGGAACCGACGGCAGCGGAAAGGAAAAACAAACCAACGGCATTGATGACGACGGGAACGGATATGCTGATGATTTCTACGGCTGGGATTTTATTGGAAACCTAACTGAGCAGGAGTTTCTGGACAGCGCGTTCAAGCCGGATAACAACCCCGAACCGCAGCCAGCACCAAAACAGATCCCCCACGGAACGCTTGTTGCCGGGTGCGCTTCGGCGGTGACAAACAACGACCGTGGGGTTGCCGGCGCTGGATATCACACCCGTTTAATTCTCACCAAGTGTGCTCCCGATTCTTCTGGCGCGATGCTCTACGACGTGTACGATGCCATGCGCTACGCCGTGGATCGTGGCGCACGGATTCTGAACCTAAGCTGGGGTGCTGCGGAATGGGAATTAGCCCCCGGAGAATTGCCACTGATAGAAGAAGCAATCGCCTACGCCCGTAGCAACAACGTCCTGGTGGTTGCAAGCGCGGGGAACGACGGGCTGTTTCTTGGGCGCAATCCGTTCTACCCGGCGGGCCTTCCCGGCGTGTTGTCGGTGGGTGCTTCTAATGCCAACAACAATGCAGCAGGGTTCAGCAATTATGGGGCGGGGGTGACGCTGTTTGCTGCGGGGCAAGCAATACTTTCAACATCCAGCGGCAACAGCTATCAGCCAGCAAACGGGACATCGTTTGCCGCGCCAATTGTTAGCGGCGCGGCGGCGTTGGTGATGGCCTTGCATCCCGATTGGACCCCCGACCAAATTCGGATGCAGCTTCGCGTCACCGGCGATACCTTGCAACTACCACACCCCTACACCTACCGCCGGTTAAATATGCGGCGGGCATTGGAGCTTAACCGTGACCTAACCGCCGCAACCGGAACGCTCCCCGGAATTGCCCTAACCAGCTACACCCTGCATGGAAACGCCAGCGACACACTCCGCTCAGCAAGCGACAGAGTGAAGGTTCGGCTATCGCTCACCAACTGGTTGGCACCGGGGAAGAATATCCAGATTGCTCCGTGGGGGGAATCCATGCTGCTGGCCGATCCGGTGGCGATTCAAACAATCGGAACCAAGGAAGGACAGCAGATAGAGGTTGTGGCGCGGCTGAATCCTGATAGATCCCTGTTCAGCGAAGGGAAATCATTGCTGATCCTTCAGCTATCGAACGGCGAAGGCTACCGTGATGTCATCGCTATTCCGATTGAGGTTGATCTTCCTGGGCTCCGCACGCAATCGGTGAACCAAGAAACGGAGGGGAACACCTCCTTCGCTGTTAGCGTTGCAACCCCGTCGCGCACCGAAGCCTGGGTGTTGGGATATGCACAGCGTGGCCCGAACGATTGGTTCTACAGCGCGACCCGCACCACCGATGGCCAGACGTGGGAGCCATTTGCACGAATTCCCGGAACCGAGAAACACACTATTCGCGCAATCAGTGCTGTGGATTCCAACAATGCTGTTGTGGCGGGATATGGCCGGCCTGATGGTGAGTTGGAGTCGTTTGTCTTGCGGACCAGCAACGGCGGGAAAGCATGGGAACAAGCAACGATTACGGCAGTAGCCGACGAGCCAACCCGCATCTGGATGTTTGATAAAAAAGAGGGGATCGTCTGCGGGAAAAGCAAACCCGGCGCAGGCTCCGGAATTGGCCGCACCTCCGACGGCGGCGCAACATGGAGCCCGGTAGAGCTTCCCGACCGTTTGCCCCAAATTGAGGATGGCATCATGGCCACCATTGGCAACACCATCTATCTCTCACGAATCGGGCGCGACCCCGCGTCGCAGCCAACTCTGACCCGTATCTATCGTTCCGATAACCGAGGCCAAACATGGCGCGTTGTTGATACCCTTCCGCAAGCAGCCGAGATCACCAGCATGGCATTTGCAACGCCGGAGCAGGGGATGATGCAATTACTGAGTAGGAGCGGCGGCGGCAATCAAGCAAACCAACTGCAAGCCACCACCGATGGAGGGGGAACATGGATCCCACGCGGTAACGGAATCCCAAGCGGCTACCGTCCCACGCAGTTGGCAGCCATGTCGGGGCGGATATACTTGGCGGCATCCGACCACACTCTTGAATCCACTGGTGGGCTGTTTGGCAGCCGGACTGTGGGGGCATCGTGGGAGCAGATACCTGTTCCGGCAGGACTCAATTTTTTCGACATCGGCTACGGGGCGCAAATGGCTGGTGGGGGCGATGGTGAGGGGAACACGTTGTGGCTGGCCCAATACAGCTTGTACGGCTACCGTGAAGCGAAGGTGTCATCGGCTCCAATTCAGGAAGCCACCAGCATCTCAGGATTGGCAACAGTGGCCAACATGAGCGTTGCCCCGAACCCAGCAGATAGAACTACCACACTACAATTTCAGCTTCGCCGCGCGGCCAGTGTGGAGCTTGCGTTGTGCACCAACAGCGGCCAGCAAGTGTGGGGAAACAGATCACGCCAGCTTGCAGCCGGGGATCACACTGCCTTGATAGATTGCTCCGCAATGCCACAAGGAAGCTACTACCTAAGCGTCACAGCCAATGGCGAACGAACGACGTATCCGGTGGCGGTAATCCGGCAGTGATGAAAGGCAATAAAGGAATCAAGGGAGCAAGCTGAAGTATGGGAAGCAAAGAGAAGCCTGCGGCAGAACCTTGTAGGCTAACATTGTGCGTAGAGCAAATTATTCCATTGCTCCGGCAAGCAGGTATCCAGCAAAGCAAGCGGCTGGAGCCATCACCATGCTGATGCCAGCATACAGCAATGCAGTTGGCGTATGCGATTCAATCATCAGATTGATGGTTTCCAAGCTGAATGTGCTGAAGGTGGTGTATGCCCCGCAGAATCCAGTGCCAAGCAGAGCTTGCAGATGGCGATTATCCGAACCAGAACGGAACGAGCGAAACAGGAATCCAAGAAGCAACGACCCGCTGACGTTCACCAACAGCGTCCCCCACGGGAACCCTGCCGATGTGCCACGCCACTGCGTAACCCAGATACCAAGCTGATACCGGGCAATTGCCCCGGCCATAGCTCCAACCGCAATGTAGAGGTAGGTTTTCATAACACTGGACAAAAGATGCACCGTTTGGGAAGCAAAGTAAGCAAGATAACGGCAGAGTAGATGTGCATAAAGGTGCTGGAATCGGCAGCGTACTTGCTGCTTGTTTCCAGCACCTTTATTCATTTGCCGTGCAAGTGGTGTTGCCGTGCGGTTGTGTGTTCATAGCATCGGCGTGCAGGGTGGTGTTGCTGCCGTATAGCCGATTCCCTCTCTTTCGTTAGGGTTTCTCTCTCTCCCTGTCTTTTTGTGGCGATGCTTGTGGTGTTAGCATCGCGCCTGCGTGGTGGCACAGGTGAACAGCACGGGATGTTGTTGGGGGAACGGGGCTGAGTTCAAAGGGCTTATCACTTGTCTCTGCTCTCTCTATCAGCCATCCAGCCCTGGGTGAATCTATGATGTTGTTAATCGAATTGGCGGAAGGTGCACCTCTCTCTCTCTTTTCATGCAATGCCTTCCTTCATTTGGGAAACTGCTGTGCTCTCTCATCGTTCGCAGCTTCACGTTGCTGGCTCTCTTGCCAGCGTGGTAGCGGGTGATTCTCTCTCTTTAATCATTCCCGCTTTTGCACTCTCGCTTCCTCTCAAATATTCCCCTCTCGTGTGGTGTCGGCATGCCCTACGGTGGTGATGCCGCTTCGTTGCGCGTGGTGTTAAGAACGGCGGCAAATCTACAGTAGCAGTGTCCCGAAAACGTACTCAAAGACTTATAGCTCAGGGGATGGAGTTAGAGTGATTTTGTCGTTTTTTAAATTTAATCAGCGTTTTTCAGTCTCTATTTAGATTTTTTCGGAAGGCATTCTGGGTTTCATTGCAAAACGAAAATGCCCGCTTCGTTGCAACGAAGCGGGCATTTTGTGTATGGCAGATAGGCCTTGTTAGCTACGCGATCAGCTTCCGCCGCCGCCGGATGGTGTGCTGATAAGCACCTGCACGGTTCGGTTGTAGAATCGGCCTTCCGGCAAGTTGTTGTTGTACAGCGGTTGAGTTTCCCCGACACCATCGCCGTAGAGCGAATTAATCAACGCTTTATTCACGTTGCGGCCAATGCCGTCGGTGACGGTTTTGGCGCGATCCTTCGAGAGCTTCAGGTTTCGGTCGTCGGCACCCACAACGTCGGTGTAGCCGGTGACGTTGATTTTTGCGCCGGTGCGGATATCACCGTAAATGAATTCCTTCAAAATGCGCTCGTTCAATGGGCCGGCCTTCGGGCTATCGAATTCGAACAGCACCAGTGAGTAGCGGTCTTTGGTGCTATCAACTAACTGCTCGGTACGTTTCCGTTCGTTCGTGACGATCATCACAGGAATTTGGATTTCCGGCGAACGGCACTCTTTCCCATCCTTGTTGTACACCACCAATTGGGCGGTGTATGGCTCTTCCGTGTTGGGGATTTGATCCTTGTCTCCATCTTTCCCCCAGTTGTACTCTGGCGATACTGCGTCGGTGGTTCCAACGTTTGTCATCGTATGCCAGATCTGCCCTTTCCGTTTGATCTCGATGGCACGGCGTGCCACCAACGCATCGTTGATGCCGTTCTTCATCTGGAAGTGCATGGTGTCCGGCTGCGGATAGCGGCGGAAGTCAACCTGCACAATTGGTTTTGCAACGCCCCAACCTGCGCCTGCTGGGTCAACCACGTTGATTTCGGTGCGGCGGTTTTCCACAATGCCGAGCGGATCTTTCGGGTTGGAACGGAGGCGTGGCATATTGCGCGGCTTCATCAGCGCAATGCGGCTTGGATCAATCTGCCAGATATTGATGAGATAGTCATAGACCACCTGGCCACGCTTGCCAGAAACATCTATCACCTCACCAATCGCGGTCTGGCTTGCGTCGTTGCCTGATTCGCTGTTCGAGTTACAGCCTTGGATTTCAATCTTGGTATCTGGATACTTGCGCATCCGGTACCCCACAATGTTCAACATGTGGTAGTATTTCTGCAACGTGCCACCGGGAATGGTGGAGTCGTTGAAGTTGTTGGTCTGGTCTGGGCTGGTGAACAAGATGTAGCGCTCTGGGATTTTCGCGCTGCCGCTGTCGAAGAAGACGTAGGTAAGCAACGGATAGAGCTCCTTCACCAAGTTTTCCTCGATCAGCAGCCCGTGGAACTCGCGGTATTTTGCCGGAGCGTTTGGCTGGTTCTGCTTCAAGGCCCGCACGTAGTTGGAGGTGTCGTAGGTTGCGCCAAGCACCGGCATCTCACCCAATGGGAAATCCTTGGTGATCTCCAGATACTTATCAGTTTTCGGCACCTCAATCACTTCTTTAATGGCTTTGTAGCCTGGGCTGTTGCCAGCAACGTCGATCGTCATGGCCCCTTCGGCGTTCACCACAAAGGAGTAGGTTCCCGTAGCCATGTTGGTTTTCACAGCTTGGATTGTCTCCCCAGTTTTCCGATTGACGAACGTCAGGTCGGCAGGAAGATTATCCCCGGTACATTGGTCGAACACGCGCCCCTTTATCAGGATAGTGACCGTCCGTGGTGGCAGCAATCCCATGAAGATGTCTAGCTTCCCTTCGTTTCCAAGGTCGTTCCGTTCGGAAGCGAAATAGACGATATCGCCAGCAGCAGGGAGCGTGATAAAACGCTCGTCGCGCTCGGTGTTGAATGGTTCGCCCAAATTCTCTGGTTCACTGAAAACCCCTGCACTCACCTTAGAAGTGAAGAAGTCCAGCCCCCCTTCTCCGCCATGGCCTGCCGAGGAGAAGTAGAGGAGTTTACCGCCGGGGAAGATAAATGGGCTATCCTCACGCTGTGGTGTGTTGATTGGTGGACCAAGATTTTTTGGTTTGGACCATTTGCCATCGGACTGTTTGGTGCTGACGTAGATGTCGGCATCCCCTTCGCCGCCAAGCGCGCCTTCGCGGGTGGAGCAGAAATAGAGGGTTTTGCCGTCGGACGCGATCGAGGGCTGGGAATCCCATGCTGGGGAGTTGATCTCCTCCACATTACGGACGTTTGTCCATTCATTTCCGTCAAGCTCGGCCTCATAGAGGTCGCAATCACCAAGCCCGTCATCGCGATTACAGCCGGTGAAGAAAATCGTTTGACCGTCGGCGGCGATCGAGGCAACACCCTCATTTTCGCCAGTGTTCACTGGGGGGCCAAGGTTCACTGGGGGGGTGAATATGGTGTCCAAGCGGTTTGCCTTGGTGGTAAACCAGAAGTCGTGTCCACCAACCCCGCCGGAGCGGTCGCTCACAAAAAACAGTGTTCGGCCGTCGGCCGTAATCGTCGGCGCATACTCTAGATCGGTTGTGTTGACAACCGGCCCAAGATTGCGGATTTGGAATTTTTTGATGTCTTGGTCGCCGCCTGGTGGTTGCGCTTGCAGCGGTGTACTGCTTAGGAGGCTTAGCGCAACCAGGGCAAGCAGGGAGGGAAGGAGGAAGCGCAGGCTGATCGCATACACCACCGGCTTGTGTTGGTTGTTGTTGTTGTTCATTGACACCTTGTGATATGAGAGAGGAGAGGATTCGGCAACTATGATACCCTGCGGGCGCAGGGATATGGAATAGGGGGGAGAATTTAGGATGCTTCGCTCAAATAGGCAACGATTGTTTCGCAGAGGACGCATCTTTCATGCACTTTCCCTGATGAAAAATGCATTCTGACAGCATATCCTCCCCAAAAAAAGGAAGGGGGGACAATCGCTGCCGATGATTCACCTACTGGGAAGATTTCTGCTCGCTGGCTGGAACATTGTTCCCTGTGATCTCAATAATTTTTTCTGCGGCTTCGGGGTGGTTGGTTCTGATGCGAATCTTTCCGCGAATCTCCCCCGGCTTGCGCGGGGTCACGAATATCCGCACTGACGTGATGGAGCGCGGTTTCACTTCAACAGGCATCGTCTGCTCAAAACGGACATCCACGTTTCCTTCCACCAGTTCAGGGGGGAATAGGGTGAACGTGGAATCGCTTACGCTGATGATGTTGATACTGGCCATGGTTTCTTTCCCAACTTGAGCCTTCATCACATTGAAAAATTCAAAGGGCATGATGGTATATGCCCGGCGGATGTTTGCAGTTAGGTCTAACTTTACAGTTGGATTTGTGGGATCGGTGGAAAGGATCAGCAGCGGTTTCCGAATCCTTCCGGCACTGCTTCCTGTGGTTAGTGCCAAGCTGATTGTTGCTGTCCCCCCTGGCTTAATCAGGCTGTCGGCCAGCAGCGTCCCGGTGCAAGAACAGGAAGCGTGTAGCGCAAGGATACGCAAGTCCCCTTTCCCAGTATTTTTCACCACTACCTCACCGTTTAGCACGCCAGGCTGCACGTCGCCCCAATCGTAGGTGGTTCCACCAACAACCTCAATGCGGCCTTGGGGGGCAGTCTTCCCTTGCGCCAACCCAAGCGATGACGCAGCAACCGCAGCCACCGCCACGCAAGCAACCGCACGCAACAACAACCAGTATTCCATTGACTTAATTGATTAGGGATTCGTAGTGATGGCACGGTCACAACCCACCTTTTGACAAAGGGTGGTTGCGACCGTACCGAATCGTTTTTGTGTGGTTGGTATCGCGCGCAGATGCACACGTACTACCACGCTATCAGTTATCAGCTATCAGTTATGAGTGGGAGCATTCCCACCCCCTTCTGTTACGTCGGATCCAACAACATCAACTGCTTTCTCCGGCATTTCCTTGCTGCTGGTTTTGATCTTCACTTGGCCAGCAATCGGACCGGTTTTGGTTGGTGTCACAAAAACCGTCAGTGGGGTTGATTCCCCTGGTTTCAGGCTCTTTGGTGCTGTCAAATCGAAGCGGACGGTGGCGGTTACGTTGGCTTCCGGTGGGAAAACCGTCAAGTTCTCATCGCCAGTGTTTTGGATGTTTACTGTCACCGCACTTTCCACACCAATTTTGCCGTTCAGCACCGATATCCAATCGGGGTCAACGCGGAACGGGCGTTTTACGTTGGCTTTTAAGTAGATGATCGTCACCGGGGTCTGTGGGTCGTCGGAGGTGACGGTGATGGATTTCTGCAGTGGCCCTGTGCTGGTGGAGGCCCGCAACGTCACACTGATTTTTCCGACCTCGCCGGGGTTCAGCACGTTTTTGTCAATCGGTGCGGCGGTGCAACCACACCCCGGGCGGACTTCTTTCACATTCAGTACCCCTTCGCCAGTGTTCTTCACTTCAATCGTGGCCTTCAAATCTCCTGGAGCCACGTTCCCCCAGTCGTAGGTGGTTCCGTTCACGATCTCAATCTTCCCAGCTTTTTGTTGGGCAGTTGCCGATACGGTTATCAACGCTAATGCAGCAACGGCAGTGGCCATCATTGCGGGTAGTCTCATGCGTTTCATGGATGGTTTTCTTCGGTTAATCGAATGGTATTGTGTTGTTCGCCTGACACAGCTTCCGCAAATATGTTTAGAACTTTCTACGCTGGCAATAGCTTGTTTGTGATTCGCCACTGTTCTGAACATGAACGTGGCCGGAGCCTTGATAGAGACTCCGGCCACAGGGGTTCTGTTACAGCTCAGGATTTTTGCTTGTTTACGTCATGGTTATCCTCAGCATCCTAAATCGGAAAGATTTTTCTTGATGTTTGCGTTGTTCGGGTCTTGCTTCAATGCTTGGCGATAGTTCTTGCAAGCACCCTCCTTTTCGTTTAGATATTGGTGGCAGTATGCCATGAACAGGTAGTTCTGGCCATTATCTGGGTTCAGTTTGGATGCGCGATCAAAGTAGGCGATTGCCTCGGTGAAGGCTTTGTTGTTTTTTTTGTTTTTCCCTTCGTTGAACTTATCGAAGCCCATAAAGAAGTAGGCGGTTGATAGCTTGCTTGCGTTCTCCTTCACCGTTTCGTCGAAGCTGCGAGCGGTGAACACTCGCCCAACTTCAGCTGCCTTGTTGATCGAGTCAGCTTTTGCATAGACGTTCATCAGCCAGAAGTACCCATCGGCCTGTGAACTGTCGGCAGCAATCGCTTGGTGGAGCGATGTGGCCGACTGCGGATACTGCTGCAACGAAAATTGCGATAACCCAATGAACAGATATGACGTGTATTTCGGTTCGTTCGGGCAATTCTGGATCCGTTTGCTGAAGACATCTACCACATCGGTGTACTTCTTCATCTTGTAGTACATGTTCCCCAGCTTCAAACTGAGGTCACAATCGTTGGGGTCTTCTTCCAACAGCTGGCGGTAGATATTAAGCGACTTGGCAGTGTCGCCACCGGAGGTCAAGATTGCCGAGGCGTAGTAATTGCGATCGTCACGTTTCATCATCGCTTCTGGCACGCTGGCGTAGGCAGCTCGCGCTTTGTCGTATTTCTTGTCGGCCATGTACGCCAGCCCAAGCATCAATCGGGCGCGATCGGCAAATTCTTTGGAAATGGAGTCGTTCCGCGAAAGCACCCGCTCCAGCGGTTCGATTGCTTGCAAGTAAAACCGTCCTTCGTAGGCGGCACGCGCCAGCAAGATGTCGCCGCGTGGATCCTCGGGCCGAAGCTCGACATACTTGGTGAAGGATTGGCCAGCTTTCTCATATTCCCGTGCCAGCATCAGAATTTCCCCTTGCTCCAGCCATGCACGGGCGTTTTTTGGGGCGCGAACCGTGACATCGTTGTACTCGGTTAAAGATTTGGAGTAGTATGGTTTTGCGCACTCAAGATCGGGGCAGCGGATCGCCATTTCCCGATACGAACGCCCCAGCCGAACGCGGGCATCTATCAGCTTGGCATCAAGCGATAAGGCTTTCTCGTAATAGGTTTGGGCAAGCTCGTACACGCCACGGGCAAAGTACAGGTCGCCCAGCGCAGTTTGCGGTTCCGGTGCGTTGGGGAATTTCTTGCTGGCGGTCAGGATGGTAAGCTCCGCCGTGTTTAGCGAATCCTTACCAGCATTGATTAGCACCTGGCCCAGCGTCATGCTGCTTTCCAGGGAGCCATCATCGCTTTTCATTGCTTTGCGTGCGGCCTCGACCGCTTCAGTATGGCTTCCCAGCACCGAAAGAGCCAACGCATACTTCCGGTTGAACACCTCATTTTTGCTATCGCGATCCAACGCCCGTTTGTAGTAATCGCGTGCGGTGGCGTATCGCTCAAGTTCCATATTTACATCACCGGCTTCAGCAAGCACGGTTTCATCTTTTGGTGCTTCTTTTACCGCCTCTTCGTACAAGCGTGCTGCATTGGTGAAATCCCCTTCGCTTGCGGCAGCACGGGCGCGGTCTAACGCGCTTCCTTGTGCAACTGCGGGCATGGTCAGCAATGCTGAGAAGAGAACGATTGCCGCAATACGTGCGGCGCAACTGAATGAACGCATGGTCATGGTCTGTGAATGAGTACGGCGGAAGGAGAGTTTAGGAATCTGAATAACTACGCTACTGCACTTGCTTGCGTTAGGACTTTGGGAAACTCTCTCCTCGTTCAGGTTCCCGTTGTCCGGCGTTAGTGACGCAAGATGTTGGTTTCGGCTTGATGACAAAAAGGCTGTTTTTCTGTAACGCCTCTTTCTGAACCTCACTCCTCGGCTGCGGCAGGCACCAGCTGTAGTTTCACATTTTCGGCTTGCAAGCCTTGCTCAACAATGTACCGTTGCGATTCGCGCCCTTTCGAGACGGCAATCAAAAAGCCATTGGCCACCGATTTGGGGTCGGCAAAGGTGTAGCCAACAATTGGCTGCTTCAGCGGATAGACATCGGTGACAAGTGAGGAAGGATGCACCCGTGCTGGTGTGTGATTGCGGCCCAAGCTATCGGTATAACCCACGTACAGCGTCCGCAGCCGGGTGCTGTCGCGGTGGGCAACATACCAACCAACAATGCCAATCCCCTTCCCATCGGCTACCAAGGTGTTTACGGAGTCGGGGCTGGCAACGTAGTGTGCCGGGGCTTTCACGATAGAGTCGGGGGAAAGAAGCGTCCGCACAAGCGCGAACGCCGAAGAGTTCTGGTCGGGAAGCACAAACCCCAGCGGGTTGGAAGGGCCGGCACTATCCAATTGCTGTGCTGTGGGTGCGGAGGAGCGCAACGCCGCAGCCAGATATTCCCGTGTGGTTTGTTTCAGGGGTGAAGCGGTGGGGACTACCACCGCAAGGCCGTCGTAGGCAATGGAGTACTGGCGCGGTTGCAAACCAGCTTTTGCCATTGCAGCCGATTCATCGGGAAGGAACCGCCGCCCCAGAATTGCAGCAAAGGAGGCTGTGGTGTCGTTGTAGTGATCCAGCAGATATTGAACCGCCATGCGTGGGTTCATTGCTTGAATCTCCACTTTGGCGTTTGGTGTGCGGGTCATAAAGCTATCGGCTAGGGCACGGAAGAGCGGGGCATAGGCTTCATCCACCGCAACCACCAACCGCCCCGATGTTAGGCGGCTGGTCCCCGGCGGGGAAGTTTCGCAGCCACTCACGAAAAGCATCATGGAGGCACCAAACAGCCCAAGAATCCCGAACGCGCCTAACCTCTGATAGATACTTCTGCAATAACCGTTGCAGGCTCTGAATGTTCTGCTCATCAGTTGTTTTCCTCCTGGTGCTGTGTACGTTTCCGCTGCATATTGGTCATCACCAATCGGTAGAGGCCGTACAGCAGCAACACAACCCCAAACACCGTTTGCAGCAGCGGCATCTCCCCCGCCTCAGTTCCCCGCAGTTGGAAAAAGCCGGAGAGGATCAGGATGCCCATCACCACCATCGCAACACCCAAGATGTAGCCAACCCAAAGCAAATTACCACGCATGATTTTAAAGATGGCGGAATGTGAGTTAATGGCAATGGTATCGGCGGGTCTTAGGGTGTAACCTTCCCCGTCATACCTCCCCTTCGTGCCATTGCCGTTGCAAGTGAACCGTGCGGCTATTCCCCACAAAGAAACAGCACCCTCCGCTGCCGGAAGGTGCTGTGGTTTCCCCAACAGTGAAAAATTCGGCAGCAAGCTCGGTTAGTTCAATTGGAAGTTCACCGGGATTGACATCCAAAGACCGATTGGATTGCCGTTTTGGATTGCCGGCGTGAAGACGGTTTCCATCACAGCGCGGCGTGCTTCTTCTTCCAGAATCTTGTTGTCGCTCTGCTCAATAATGCACTTCTCGGCTTTGCCCGTTTTGCTCACATAAACACGCACGGTCACGCGGCCAGTGATGCCGTTTCGTTTAGCGATTTCGGGATACTTCACCCGCTTTTGCAAATCACCTTCGTCGTAGGACGGCTCCTTCTCCACCGGCACAAACTCATACGGGTCTTTGGCTTCTTCCTTGTCTTTCACCTCGGTCTTGCTCACATCAATTTGCGGGGCACCAAGCCCTTCTCCATCCCCGATTGAGAAGCCAGTTCCGTCGCCCCCTTCTGGGGTGGCAACGGAGATGACATCAGTGGTTGCGAACTTCTGCATTTCCGGCGTAATCAATGCGTCGGGGACGGCAATTGGTACGCCAGCACGGGCGGCCACACCACCATTTCCGGTTCCGCCAGTTTGCAGGTTTGGCGGAATCATTGGCGGCGGCGGTGGCGGCGTTGCGTTATCCGGCGGCGGCGGTGGGGGAAGGTTCGTCAGTTTCATTTTTCCCACCGGAGCCACCTTCTTGGTGTCTGCGGCAACCGCAGAGATCAAGAAGGGAATGGAAAGCAGCAGCAGGTGGAACACGATCGAGACGATGAAGGCCGATCGTAGGTTCGGGTTGTAGAATTGCTTCAGCTCTGCTGCGCCATACTTCAGTGTGTGCGCGATACTCATTGCTCTCTGTGCTCCTGTCAGAAAAATCGTTTAGATATCCACCTTTGCAAGCTCGGCCTTGTCCTCTTCGGTGATTGGCGTAATCGCAAATCGGCGTTCCCGCTTCAAATTCTTCTCCTTGTACGAATCCACCAATTCCCCTTCGGCAAGGTTCAATTCATCAAGGATATCCACTACTGTGGCGTAGCTGGCGGCGGGGTCCACTTTCAGCGATGTGATTAAGTCGTTCTCCCGTTCAGCATTTTTCTGCACCGCAAGTGCTTGCAAATCCTTGATGTCAATTTTCCGCATGATTGGATCAATGCCGGTGTTGTAGAACAGATGCTCCTTGTTGCTGACGTACAGCGTGAACAAGTCCGACTGTGCCACCTCAACCGGGGTGGTGATGTCGGGCGGGACCTGCATCTCCATAATCTGCGGTTGTGCCATGGTGGTTGCGAACATGAAGAAGGTCAGCAGCAGAAACGCTACGTCAACTAACGGTGTCATGTCCAGCTTAAAACCGATCCGTTTCGGTTTTTTTACTCCACCACCTTTCTTCTTTTTGGAAGAGCTTTCACCTAAATCGGCGCCTGCCATATCCTGTCTCCGTTGCTATTTCGTGTGATAAAATTTGGTTGCGACCCCGTTCTCTCTCTCTCTCTCTACCCTTGCTGGCTTCGGTTGACGGTCACGAAGTTGAACAGCGTTGCCCCTTGCGACCGGAAGGTGTTCATCACCTGCTCAATCCGCCCGTAGCGCACCCGCTTGTCGGCATCAATCATGAATTTGATTTTGGGATTGGTGCGGCGTGTTTGCAGCACCAAATTTGCCAGCGTCACGGTGTCGCGTACGGTCACTTGGGCGTTGTTTGCTTCGGCGGGGTCCACCCCTTGTGCGGTGTAGATCGCCTTGCGGTCTTTCTCGCTGATGACGGCAAAGTACGTCAGCGTATCCCCTTTCTCATCAATTCCGATCTTCACAAGGGCGATTCCCCGTTCCGGCAGCTTTGCTGTGTCGGGGGAGGCCACGGGCCGCTTGATTTGGAATTTCTGTTCGCTCTCGGCTTCCGATTTGAACTTTGCGGTGAACATGAAGAAGGTCAGCAGCAGGAACGCTACGTCAACCAGCGGTGTCATGTCCAGCTTGAAGCCGATCCGTTTTGGTTTATGTGCTCCCATAAGGGTTGGGTCCGGTTCGGTTAAACAAAGGGGCTTACTTCACTTTCACGGTCAGGATTTCCATCATCGAGAGCGTTGACTCTTCGATCATGTACACGAAGTTATCCACCTTGTTGGTGAAGATATTGTAGGCCACAATAGCCAAGATTGCGGCAATCAGACCGAACGCTGTGTTGATAAGAGCCTCGGAGATACCGATAGAAAGCTGTGTTGCCGAGACTGCGCCTTCGCCGCCACCCAGTGCCGCAAAGGCACGAATCATACCGATGGTTGTTCCCAACAGACCGAACATGGTGGAGATAGAAGCCACCGTCGAGAGCGCGACAAGATTTTTTTCCAGCAACGGAGTTTCCAGCCCGGTGGCCTCGTCAATGGCGCGTTTCACTTCTGTCAACTTCTTCTCCTTATCCAACGAGGAGTCATTGCGGACTTGTTGCCAGCGTTCCAGCCCAGCGCGAAGGATATTGGCCGCCGAACCGCGTTGGCGATTGCATTCATCCAGTGCTGCATCAACGTTATCGTGCTCAAGGTTATCGTGGACTTTGCGGAGGAAGGCTGACAAGTTGCCCCGCCCCTGCGCACGTGCCAGCGACATCAACCGCTCCACAATGAACGTGACTACCATGAGCGTTAGCCCCACCAGAACCGGCACAACCCAGCCGCCGGTGTACACTGTGCCAAGAAGGTTGATCGGTTTTTCGCGTGCGGCATCCGAGAAATTGCCCGGCATACCGAAGATGAATTGCCAGATAAGGACACCCGCTACAAGGCAGGCAACAACGACACCGATGACGAAATACTTGCTTTTCATAAGCCGTGATGTTTGGTAGATGTGTGAGTTAAGAACCGTAGTTGCTGATGTGTGATTCTGGGCTGCCTTACCTAGGTATCGCAGCCCGTACTGTTGGCTGGAACGCCATTTACCCTTGCAGTGCCGTCATTGCTTCGGCACGGGTCCCGTAGGCTTGGAACACCAACGATAGTTTCGTGATGACGAAGATATTGTTGATGTTGTCCGAGGCATTGCAGATAGCCACCTGTGCGCCCCGTTTGCTGAAACTGGTGTGTGCCGAAATCAGCGCGCCCAGTGCAGTGGAGTTCAAGTAGGTTGCTCCGGCAAGGTCAATCAACAACTTCTGGGTTCCATCCTTCGATTCCTGCGTCAGCGTGTCGCGCAGGTCGTCGGTCTCGTTACCACCAATAAATTCGCCGTTTAGCTCAACGACGCGAACGCCATCGGCAGAGGTTACTTTCACTTTCGACGAGAACATTTCGAGGCTGTCTCCCTATTGAAGATGTGAGTATAAGAACCGTGCCACAGCAGGTAGCGGGCATTGTTTTGCGGGGCGGCAAGATATTCTAAGCAATCGGGTCTTGCAAGAAGCGATTTCGTAACAGCCGCAATATTGCAATTTGCAGGGGGCTAATGTTACCGCCATTACCGGTTCGGTAGCGTTTGGCGGGCCCATTTTTCCAACGGAATCCCCGCCAACTGGCGAAAATGGTCGGGGAACTTCCCCCCGTTGCCAATCGCACGCAACATGGCCAACACAGCCGATTTCCCCTGCTGCTCCACAAATTTCCCCACCAACCGCTGGCACGTTCCGTAGGCCGAACGGATCACAGAGTAGTTTTGGGAGCGAAGCAAAGTATCCTGCAATGCCTGCAAGGTTACGAACCTTATGCTTTCCGGCTGTTGCTCGCCAGCAACCACCATCGCCATTCCCTCATTGAACCATCGCGGCAATCCGTTGCGGGCGGCTTGCCCCAAGGCAATGTGAACAAGCTCATGCCCGATTGTCCGCAAAGCCTCCGGGCGGCGCAAAAGTAACGGAAGTGGCTGAAGATGCAACCGCCCGTTCTGAGTTCCGGCCAGATGTGAGGTTGTTAGCCCCGTGGCCTGGGCAAACTGTGAACTGGTGGAATAAATCCGCACCACCACCCTCGGTGGCAACGCAAGCCCATACTCCCGCACTTGCTTCCGCGCTGATTCCAGCCACCCTGTTACGTGAGTTGGATCCTGGCTGCTGGGAAGCACCAGCGTGAAGTTGGCCATTTTTCGCACCAATAGCTTCCCTTGCGATTTGGCCTGCGTTGCGGCAGTGAAACAGAGCAGCAGAAGCAGCACGGCATCACCCCACCATCTGGTTGTTTGGTTTACCACGCTACACCCTTGATTCCAGCAGCAACGTGAACGGGCCTTCGTTCACAAACGCAACATCCATCATTTCGCGGAACCGCCCGGTGGCAACGTTTCCGGGGCCGATCAATCCACGCAGTTCTTCAACAAACTGTTCGTACAGGGCATTGGCAAGTTCGGGCGGCGCGGCGGCAATGTAGCTGGGGCGGTTCCCCTTGCGGGTGTCGGCAAGCAGGGTGAACTGGCTTATCACCAACGCGCCGTAGCCAGTATCCAACAATGAAAGATTCGGGACATCGTTGGGGTCGGGGAACAGCCGCAAGTTGGCCACTTTTTTTGCAAGCATTGCGGCGTGCGGCGCGGTGTCGGCGGCGGCCACCCCCAGCAACACCACCATCCCTTTTGGGATTGCACCCACTACTTCCCCGGCAACCGTCACCGTGGCGTTGCGTGCGCGTTGGATTACTGCTTTCATTCTTTTCTGCTTGGCCAGCGATGCCTGCTTAGATGATTCAGAATTGGCGACTTCATGACTACCGCATCAAATTAGCATTCCCCTTTTCACTGCCAGCAATTTCGGCTGCAATCAGCCCGATATGAACTCCGCTGAGCCCCCTTCTCCACTCTATCTGCCCCCCCCATTGTCCGGTTTTTGTCCGGGTGACAAGCCCCCCTGTGAGATAGTACGTTTGCCTGCAAGAAATCAACAGCGGTTCTGTCGCGGCATTGGCTGCGCTGGCGCCGGTCGGCCAATGCCGGGCACACCGCTGGGTGTGCCGGTATCACCCGGCAGAACGCTGTTGAAATCCAAACAACATTCGCGACCATTGCAGCCACGGAGAGAACAAACCATGAACGCTTCTGTTTCTATCCCAACCAGACAACGCACCGCAGCAATCCTGACACTACTGGTGGTGCTGGCGGTTGGCACACTTCGCGCACAAACTGTGGAAATCGCCTGGCAGACGATTGGCACCGGCGGACTTGCCGACAACCAACAATCGGTTTCCTTCACACTTGGCCAACCGGTTGTGGACGTTATCAGTGGTGCAGGGGCGGGGCTTAATGCAACGCTCTATTTAGGGTTCTGGCTTCCACTGGCCAAAACAACTGCGGCGGCGGATGCCCCATTGCAAGCCGCGACAACCACCACACTGCACGCAGTTCCAAACCCGTTCAGCACTGCGACAGCGGTTATCTGTCGGCTGAAGCGGGCGGGCCATATCAGCGTTGTCATCTTCGATCTTCTTGGCCGACCAGTGCGGCAGCTGGTATCGGGGATGATGGAGTCCGGAACCCACACGATAGCATGGGACGGAGCCGATGAGCAGGGGGAAAAAGTCCCCGCCGGAAACTACCTCTGCCGTATCGAAACCGATAACTCTACTGGTGAGCGGAGCACGGGATCGCTAATCATCCAGCACCTGTAGCCCCAACCTGCCATGCCACCAGAATCAACAATTAACAGGGCCGCACCGCACGCTGGCAACAGCACTGACGCAGCTCCAACAGAATCAACGCAGCCAGAATCGCGAGCAGATCTGGATGACCTTCTGCTGCTATCGGCTGGGTGGATCGAGCAAGCATATCCAAACGACGTAGAATTTTTCAACACATCACATAGGCAGGAAGAAACATAATGGTAGCCAACAAGACATTCCGCATATCCGCCACGCAGCCGCCGTGCTGCTTGTTGCAGGATTCCTTACCAGCACCGCCAGCGCACAAGTCCCGCAGACTATCAGTTTTCAGGGGCTTGCCACCAACGCTGGCAGCACAACGCCCGTTGCCGACGGCTCATACTCCGTTGCCTTCCGACTGTACGAATCGGGGACGGGGGGAAGCGCAGTCTGGAGCGAGAACCAAACTGTGAGCGTTGTACGCGGGTTGTTCAAGGCCAGTCTGGGAAGCGTGACACCGCTGGGGCTGAAATTCGATAAACCATACTACTTGGGCATCACAATCAACAATGGAGCCGAGCTTCCACGGACGGAACTCACATCGGCTCCGTACAGCCTAAACTCACGCAGTACTGAAGTAGCAACCACGGTGGTTGACAACGCCATCACCAGTGCAAAAATTGCCGACGGCGCGGTGGGGGGAAGCGACCTTGCCGATGGCGCGGTTGCCACCACAAACCTTGCCGACGGCGCGGTCACTTCCGGAAAAATTAGCACCGCAGGCGCAGGCGCGGGGCAAGTGCTAACCGCCACCGGAAGCGGCGCGGCATGGCAATCTATCGGGAGCCTGGGGGATGTCACCGGGGTATCGGCTGGGCCGGGATTAACCGGAGGTGGAAGTAGCGGCGACGTTGCCGTGCGGGTTGCCGATCTGGGGATCGTTTCCACGATGATCGCCAACAACTCCATCGGCACCGCAAAAATTGCCGATGGCTCTGTCACTCGCGATAAACTCACCTTCAACATCATTGGCCCCAGCCAGCTTGATGACGATGCTGTTGATGGCCAAAAAATCCTTGATCGCAGCGTGGAAGGTCGCGACCTTGCCGATGCAGCCGTGGCAACGCGAAACCTTGCCAGCGGTGCTGTCACCGGCGATAAAATCAACGGCATGGGAGCCAAAGCCGGGCAAGCGCTCCGCTGGAATGGAGGAACATGGATGCCCGGAAATGATGATGCTTACAACTGGAGCCTTTCTGGAAACAACATCGGCAGCGGCGGAACCGGGGCAAACCAGCAGTATCTGGGAACACCTTCCGGCAACACACAGCCTCTGGTTATCGCTACCGATGGAACCGAACGGATTCGTGTGGGAAGCAACGGGATCATTAATGTCAACAACAACACTGCCAACTTAGGGCGAATGAACGTCCTGACCGATGTTACCGCTGCCAACACCCCACGTGTAGCAGTCACTGGCTTCAGCTCTGTCACCGGAACAACCCACACAATCTACGGCATGTTAGGATCGGCCACCACCAGCTCCACCCCAGCCGGAGGACTCACATCAGGGTTCGGCGTTTCTGGCCAAGTCTCCTCCAGCTTTAGCACGCCTAACCAAACCGCTTCTATCACTGGGTTAGGTGGCTTTGCTACAATCCCATCGCTGACCAACTCCGTCACGGCAATCGGGCTAACAGCCCAATCCATTAGCCAGAATTTCCTGCCGAACATCGGCGCGTTTGCCCAGTCGCAGAACTCATTCTTCAGCAATATCGGCCTTGTAGCTATAGCGAACGCAAGCACAACACAGGCATTGGGGCTGATCCCAGTCATGCAGGGAGTCAACAGCGGCATTGTTGCCTACACACCGGGAACTGGCAGCGGTGATTACTCCATCAACGCAATCGGCAAAATGCGGCTGATGCTGAACGGACCAACCGCATCCGGCGCACCATCGCAGCTTCAGTTTGTTGGCGGAACCGCCGCCGCGCAACGCACCAGCAGTTTTGCTGCGTCGGCAGCACAGACCATGGACAACATCAGCTACGTGTTGCCCGAGACACTGAGTGCAGCCCCGAACAATCGTCTGCTTGCCATCACCAGCACCAGCGGTAGCGCGCCGAACCTAACGGCACAACTTGGATGGGTTGATCCCTCCACGCTTGGCAACAGCACCGAGCGCGCTGTTGCATCGGGGAACATTGGAGCTGTGAGTGAGGCGATTATCGTGGCCAGCGGCAGCGTGGTGCTGAATGCTGGCGGAACCCGGAACGCCCAGCGGGTTAGCATCGTGAACACCGCAACCGGAGCAATCAGTGTTACCGGCGGGGCAATGGCCGGAACAGCCGCAAGCATCAACGCAGGGCGCAGCCTCAGCTTCGTTTACCGGACTGCAACCGGGTTGTGGTATGCCGAGGGAAACTGACACTGGCAAACAGCAGACCATATTTTTCGGTTAAAACTATCTAGAGCTTTTGGGGGGCATAGGTGGAGAAGACACAGGAGCAAAACGGCACGCCCGATAGCGTGCCGTTTTTTTTGTTGTTATGCCACAAAAAAAGAAATGCCAATGATAAAATGACACTTCCGTGACAATGCCACAATTAGGCAGCGATAACTTGCACCTGTATTTCCAACCAACTACCAACGCCATGAAAAAGAGCATTTATCTTCTTCAGCCAACGTACCGAAAAATGGATGGAACCCTGGTAAAAGGGCTGCCAATTTTCAACTACGCCATCAATATGCCAATCATCAGCGCGTGCATTCCCAATGATTGGCAGAAAGAGACCTGCATCGAGTATTTCGATGAAGTAAATCTGGAAACGGAGGCATCCATAATTATTATGATGTCGCCCGGATATGACATCGCCCATGCAGTCGAGATTGCGCAGGAGTTCAAACGCCGTGGAAAGATTATCATTTTTGGTTCGCACACGGACGAGCTTAGCGACAAATTAATGCGTGAAATCTGCGACGTGGTGTACTACGGCTACCCACAGCCTTCTACGATAGCGGAGTTATTGAACAGCGTTAGTATTGGGCTATTCCAACCCGAGTATCATTGGAAATTTGGGATTGATTTTGCATTCGATTATTCGGTGTTCAAAAACTATAATCTTCCGTTTATCCCGGTAATGGCAAGCACGGGGTGCAAGAATGATTGCTCCTACTGCTGCTATCCTCCGGTTTTCGGCGGACGGTATCGGCTTCGGCATATCGAGCGGGTGATTGATGATCTGAGGTCTGTCCAAAAACTCAACAAACCAATTTCATTTTTGGATGGCAATTTGTTCAACAATCGTGAATATCTGCTCCGCTTGTGCAATGCCATTTCCAACTCTAAACTAAAAATACGTTGGGGCGGACAAGCAACCATTGACATTGCCGACGATGCCGAGGTGCTATCTGCGCTAAAAAAAGCGCGCTGCCGATTACTTCTGTTTGGTTTGGAAACGCTTGAGCCAGAAAACTCAGTTCAGCTTCATAAGCAGATGTACCCTGTTCATAAATTCGAAGCCCAAATCAACAGCATTCAGCGGGCTGGTATCCGTGCCGGTGCGTACTTCATTTTTGGGTTAGATAACGACACGAAAAGCACATTCACGAAGGTTCGGGATTTTATTGCGCGAACAAACGTTGCCGTCCCCTACCTTCATGTTCTTGTGCCGATTGCCGGCACCGCCATCTACCACCAGCTGCGTAACGAAGGGCGATTGTTAGCTGAAAATTTCGAGGATTATTTGCAGCAGAACCCTGAGTTCAGCGTCCCATGCAGCTTCGCCTATTTCAGACCCAAAAAGATGACGGCACTGGAAGTTGAGGAGGAATACTTGCGTTTGAATGCCCACGTATATCGGCTCGATCGAATTCTTGCCCGTTCAATAAGTGGGAATATCCGAGATATGTGGGCATTCCTCCAGCTAAATCTTGAGGCCAGAAGCAAATACAAAGCGATGGTGCGAGGGTATCAATTACGCAAGAACAAGAGTCGTCAACCCAAAAACATTGAAGTTGCAGCCAGTGCGGCATAATTCTCAGTCTCAATGTCAACCATAAAATTGCCATACGTCCGCCACCACTTATCGGCGGAAAAAGAAGGATTGGTTAGGCTGCTATCCAAGCCATCCGACGCGCAAGGCATGTATGCTGCGGTTAGTGTTGTGGCTGTTTATGCTGGCTCTGCGTTGCTAATTCTTTGGTCTAGCCTTTGGTTCCTGCAGATATTGGGAATTATTGGGATGTCGTGCGCGATGATTCGCGGGGGATTTTTAGTGCATGAAGCATCACATCATACGCTGATGAAAACCCGAAAATGGAACGCTGTTTTTGGCGTAGCGTTCGGCATCCCAATCGCAATGCCTGTGACCATTTATGGATACTTCCATCGGATTCACCACGCCTACGAGCGGACCGAGCGGGACCCCGGCAACCTTGAGTTTATGGCACAAAAACTCCATATCCATCCAACGCTTCTGCAATGGCTTGTGTTGATCGTCGGAACCGAACTATCCATACTTCAAACGGTTTTGACCGCACTCGTAATGGTTGTGCGCAGTAAACGCCGTGATATTCTGGTAGAATACTTGTTGGTTGCTTTGTTCTTTTTTTCTGTTTTTTCATTCATAACTCTAACGGAGTTTATGGTGGTTTGGGTGCTTCCTTTTTTGCTTGCGGCCACAGCAATGAACGTTCGCATTATTGCCGAGCATGAGCTTCCGGTATCGCTGGAATCGCAATTTACCCGCACCCGAACAGTGGTGAGCAACAGGCTGATCCAATGGATATTGTACAACGGTAATTTCCATCTTGAGCATCACCTGTATCCTAAAGTTCCAGCATATAATCTTCCAAGATTGCATCGGCTACTTCAGGAAGAGTTCCGAACTGCTAATTCCTCGATTTATTCTGGTTATGGAGCCTTTATGCGCGATTATATGATGATGAGTTGGCAGCGATTGCGCACGCCAACCATCACCCCCTAAAACGACGCAGCAAGCCGCAAGAATAGGGTGTTGTTCCGTTCTTGCCAGCTTGCTGCTGTGGTTGTTGGTTGGTGTTTTGCCGGGGGGGGGTTACTGCAATGCCACCATCCCCATTGCCTCCCATTCCTCCTTGGATGGCCCATAGACCCCTGGCACTTTCAGTCCGGCTTGGCGCATCAGCACTGTCATCTGGCCGCGGTGGTGGGCCTGGTGGCCGATCAGCGCGCCGAGGGCGTAGCCTTTGGTCCATTCTTCGCCGTACATCTGCACGTTGTTCAGCAAGTCTTCGTTGGACCAATTCGCTTCGACTTGTTCGGTAACGGAGTTGGCGGCTTGTTGGTATGCTGCGGCAATCTCTTGCGCGCTTTGCGGGGCTGGTTGTCCTTCCTGTGGCCCTTCAATGGATAGCCCTGCATTCCCAGGAAGTTCCGTCAGGGTGAGAGTGATATGCCATGCAAGGCCACGAAGCGTCCGCCCTTCGGCATAGACACGTTGATCCAGAGATTCGTCGTTAAGGTTGTTCAGCAACTTCAGCGTTGCTTCCGATTCATACTTCCAGTGGGTCAGAAAATCGTTGGTGTTGCGGTACATGGTGTTGTTGGTTGGTAGATAGTGTTGGTTATCAGTATGATGCCATATCCTAACCATTGATCGGCAGGTGCGGCATTGGTTGTTGTTTCTGTTGCACATTCTTCTGTGGCCGGCGCGCTGTTCAGCCCTATCGAAGGAACCGTAGTTGCGCCCCTTGCTATTGTCCGTATGGCGTGCTGAAGCATGATGCCCCCTTGTTCAAATGTGGTGTGGTGCGTGTGTGGTTTACGCAATTTTGTAGTTGAACTCAATCTCCATCGTGCGCCCGTGCCCAGCGGCGTATTGCAGCCACCCTTCCAAGCCCTTCAATTCCCCTGTTCCCGACCCCGGAACAACCTCCACTCGGTTGTTGGCTACTCCATCGGCATAACGCCCTGCGTGGCGCAGCACAAGGCTTCCCGAACGTCCATCAACGCTGCCGACAATCCGTTCCTGGCCAACAAAGTCGGCTGATCCGTCGGCATGGTAGATCATCAGGTGGTCAACGGTGGATTCCCCTTCGATAGCTCCATTGTAGCGTTGCTTCACGGTTGCCCGCGAAAGCCGAACGCCATCACTTTGGCCTTCTTCCTCATCGTAGATTTCCTCCTGCCAATCGGTGATCTGGATGGTGGCAAGGGCAGTCCGCGCGGTTGCTTGTTGTTGCGCGGTGGTTGGTTGATCTGATGTCATCGGTGTTGGTGTTGTTTGTGATGAATGAACCATGCGTTGGCTACTGATGGCGGCTTCCTTCTTGCATCCAAGCCGGGCGGAGTTTTTGGATTGCGGCATAGACTGGGCAATCGGGATCGTGAGTTCCCGGAAGGTAGCCTGTACTCATCAGAAACTCGTTGACGATCTCGCCGCCGGTGAACAGAAATGTCCGTTTGAACAGCTTCGTCCACTCTTCGCGGCTACGCGGATGATGATGATCCAGCCACGTAGCGAAGGATCCGAACTCATCCCGTATCCGAATAATCCGCCGTGCGTTTTCAATGGCAGCATTCACCTTCAGTCGGTTGCGGATGATACCGGGATCGGCAAGCAATCGCTGGCGGTCGGGGTCATCGTAGGCGGCAACACGGTCAACGTCGAAGCCATCGTAGGCTTTCCGGAAATTCTCCTGTTTCTTCAGAATCGTCAGCCAGCTTAACCCCGCTTGATTGATCTCCAGCACCAACCGCTCGAACAACGCCGAATCATCCCGCAAGGGGAATCCATACTGATGATCGTGATACCGAACGTGCAACGGATCGGCTGCCGGAATTGTGCGAACGTAGCTGCAGTAAGTCATCGGAGTGTGGCATGTCAAATATTGGATGGGGAGCGGCAGATGCTGCGCTGACCTTGATGCAAACCTACCCAGGGCAACTGACAACAGTATGTCAGGAGAACACCATTGGCTATAAATAATTCAGATTTTTTTTTGAGACATGGCTCGCCAATGCAGTGGTCAAACTGGACAGATACGCTCCTATTGGATATGATACCAGCGATGATGTAAGTTTGCAGCCCTACAATCTACCTCCCTCCTTCCTCCGTATCTCACCTGCATCGGCTGCAACTGTAGTGGTTGCCGCAGTTATGACCGAACAGAGCCCACAGAAGCACAGCCACGGCAAACAACAACGCGCCGTGCGAATGCCTGTTATACATCAATCATACTTATCCAAACAACACCATGGGAAAGGCTGCCAAAGTTTTCAAGTGGACAGGGATAGTGCTGGCAAGCATTATCGTTCTGTTGGTTGCTGCCGTGTTCATCTTCGATGGCAAGACATACGATGCCCCCTATCCTGACATCAAGGCCAGCAAGGATAGCGCAGCGATGGCTCGCGGGGGATATTTGGCCTATGGTTTAGCACACTGCGCAGCGTGCCATGTTGGCTCGATAGACGATTACATGAAAATTGTTGCTGGGCAACATGTTCCACTATCTGGGGGATTTGAGTTCAAACTTGGCCCGCTTGGGATCATACGTTCTCCGAACATCACCTCCGATCCCGAAACCGGAATTGGGAAGTTGAGCGACCAAGAAATTGCCCGGGCACTTCGCTACGGCGTTGGGCACGATGGGCGCGCACTGTTCGATTTCATGCCATTCCACGACCTTAGTGATGAGGATCTGACCGCTGTCATCTCATTCCTGCGGGCGCAACCTCCAGTGAAAAAACAAGTGGAAGTCCGCGATCTCAGCTTTTTGGGAAAGGGGATTAACGCCTTTATGATAAAACCGGTGGGCCCTGAAGCAGAAATTGTAAAGGCAGTGAAGCCAGACACCACTGCCGAGTATGGGAAGTACCTTGTCCACTACGTTGCCAACTGCCGTGGTTGCCACACTAACCGCGACCTAACAACCGGAGCCTACATCGGCCCCGATTTTGCTGGCGGGTTTGAGATGGAGTCAACGATAGTTCCCGGAACAGTTTGCGTTACGCCGAACTTAACGCCGGATCCCGAGACCGGACATATCACCAACTGGAGCGAAGAGCAGTTCATCCAACGATTCCATGCTGGCGGAACAATCAAGGCTTCGGAGATGCCATGGGATATGTTCAAAACCGCCACCGACAACGACCTGAAAGCGATCTACCGCTATCTAAAAACCTTGAAGCCAGTGAAAAACAAGATTGAAAAGATTGTCACCACGAAGGAGGAGTTGGAGAATCGGGCTTCGTAGCCAGAAGGAATGGATGACGAACGGGAGCCGATAGAGTATTCCCACCAAACGCCCAGCGGCTTCGTCGCTGGGCGTTTGCACTATTTTCTTTCACCTAAAACACGCTCTTTTTCACTCTCACGGTTCGGCAGAACGGCAAAGAAGAACGATATTCGCAGACCGAAATTCTTGTGGGTTCGTCAAACAACCTCCATGAAACCACTGGATTCCGGCAGGTTGCCACTAACCCAGGGCTAAACGATTGAATATCACAGCATCGTTCTTGCTTCATCATACACGTACTTCCCACCAAGCCAACCCTACGTTGGCCACTGGTGAACGGCTTCGGCTCCGATGGATTTTTCGGATGCTGTTGCTGCTTCTGTTTCCTGCATTGGCCTGGGGGCAGCTGCGCCCGCCCGACTCCATCACGATTGGTGGAACCACCGAGGGGCGCGAGTTCTGGTTGGTCTTCCAGAAAAATTTCCGCGATTGGACCCCCGACGAAGTTACCGGCGCGCTGAAACCTGCCGAACCACTTCAGCTAAATCTGTTTATCACCTCTAGCCAGCGGGCCGAAGGAACGATTGAGATTGAAGGGATTCGGTTTCGGAAAGATTTCACGGTGAACGCAGGGCAGGTTATCGCCATCAACATTGACACCGCGGCACAGCTACGTTCCAATGAGAAAGTAGAGAAGCTGGCGGTGCATGTCACCAGTGATGAACCGATCTCGGTCTATGGCCTTAGCCACCGCTACCAAACTACCGACTCATATCTTGGCTACCCTGTTGACGTGTTGGGAACCAGCTACCGGGCAATCGGATACAGCTGGCTGGCCAACGACCTGTTATCGCAGATAGCGATTATCGGCACACAGGAGGGGACTACCGTCACAATCACACCAACGGTTCGCACAAAAAACAGAGCAGCAAAGCAGCCGTTCACCATCACGCTGAATCAAGGTGAGGTGTATCAGTTGATGCCCCGCTACGATCCTATGGGGACCTCCGATCTAACCGGAACGCTGATTGAGGCCGACAAACCTGTGGCGGTGTTCAGTGGCCACAACTGCGCGTATGTTCCGGAAAACACCATCAAGGCGTGCAATCTTTTGGTGGAGCAGATGCCGCCGATTCGTTCTTGGGGGCGGCAATTTTTTGTGGGAACAATGGCCGGGCGAACAAGCTCGGTGGTGCGGGTTGTGGCCAACGAGGATAGTACGTTGGTGTATGAAAACAACCAGTTGGTGGCGCGGCTGAAAGCGGGTGAGTTCTACCAGAACAACAATCAGAACCAGCAGACCATGCTTACCAGCAACAAGCCGATTCTTGTTGCCCAGCTTTCCAAAGGATTTGCCAACGGCGACAGCGTTGGCGACCCGATGATGATTGTTGTTGCCCCCACCGAGCAGTTCCTTCCCAAGTATCGGTTTGCCACCCCAATACAAGGGCAATGGCGGCACTACGTGAATTTGATTGTGCCAACCGAATCGCTACGTAGCTTAAAGCTGGATGGGCAGTTGCTTGATTCACGTCAGTTCCGTCCGTTCGGGATTAGCCGCTACTCCTTTGCACAGATAGAGGTTGATTACGGCACGCACACCGTGGAGTGCGCCCAGCCGTTTGGGTTGTACAGCTACGGTTTTGGGTTTGGGGTTGGCGAAGGGGGCGCGGCGTATGATGCCTACGGTAATGGTGGCGGGCAATCAATGATGCAGGTGATCCAAGCACCCGACACCATCCCACCGTCGTTGGATGCTACGCTGGATAATCGCCTGGCCACCATCCGCACGGTTGTTCGCGATGACCGGGTGAACGATCTGGGGGTGGCAGAAATCACCGTGATCGAGCGGGAGAATCTCTCTGTCGTAATCCCCACCTTCGCGCTGGGAACGCCACAAGTGCCGTTGCAAGTGGCGGTGACAGAACGCCGGCAAAACGGCTACGCCCGATTCCGATTGCGGGATCGAGCGGGGAACGTCACCCAGCAAACACTCTGCGTTCGCTACGACCGCATTGGCGACTCACTGGTAGCAGAAGTTATTGGGCCGGATGAATCGTGCGACTTCTCGGAGGATATGTACATCGGCGGCTATGTCCGCTACTCAATCGTGAACAACAACGCAACCATTCCGGCGGGGACGGTACCGTTCAACAACCTTGTGCTGCTGAACGGAGCGGACGGCGCGCCGGCGTACGGATTTGGTGCGTATGCGGCGATGCTGTTGCAAGGGAGTTGGCATCTTACCGGGCGGGTTGGTTTGGATTTCTGGCGCGCCGATGCCTTCGGTTACCTTCCTGATTCCCTTCCCCGGCTTGCCCCCGACGGCACACCGCTGGCCGAAGAGTTCCAGCTTCACCGCACGGCAACCTACCTTTCGCTAACGCCGGGCGTTCAGTACTTCGTTGGATTCCACAGCATCTACCTTCATGGGGCTGTGAACATCGCCCTGCCGATTGCGGTGTCGCAGCAGTATGGCCAAACCATCTTGCGCCCTGCCAACTACGTTTATGCCAACGGCCAGGGAACGCTCACGGAATATGATGGTGGCGATGACGGATTTGGGATGATTATCGCCCCAGAAGCGGGCTTCGGGGTGCAAGCCGCAGTGCGCGGCGGATACACGCTGTTCGGCGAATTAGGCGCAGGTTTCTCACTGCTAAACGGGATACCAAACACCACCGGGAAACCGACCTACCTGTTCAGCAGATTCGGGGTGAAAGTGCGGTTGTAAATCATCAGCTTGAAAAACAGAAAGGCCGGGGTGGGTAGCTATTGTTCTACTCACCCCGGCCTTTTTGATATGGCCAGTGCCAGATGCGTTATCCGGCTTAATTCTTTTTCGTCAGGGCTGTTGCTTCTTCCACCAGCTTCTCCTCATCCCCTTCCAGAAAGCCGTTGTGTTTGGCGTGCAACGTTCCATCGCTGTTGAACACCAGGGTGTAGGGGACATCGGTCCCGTTGGCGGCGCGGAACACTTCGCTGTTTGGGTCCAGCAGCACCGGGAACTGATACCCTTTTGAGGCAAGGTACGGAGCCACTTTTGCTATCGTCTTGGTGTTGTCAATCGAGACGGCGATGTATTCAACTCCGCTCTCTTTCAGTTCTTGGTACTTGGGGGCGACGGCGGCCATTTCGGCTTTGCATGGCTTGCACCACGTTGCCCAGAAGCTCACGATCGTCACTTTCCCCGCGCCAATCTGGGCTACGGATTTTTGCTCGCCGGTTGGCGTGCTTAGCATATTGCTGAAGGTGGAAAGCGTTTGCGCCGAAGCGAAAATGCCACCAATGGAGAGGAACGCGCCGATCAGCAGAAGGCTACGAACGATTTTCATGGATTCCCTGCGGTTTATCAAGTGGAGAGTTTATGAATGCGCTACGGTTGGTTATGCTGAGTTGCCAGCATACTGGCTATGCTGACAATTCAGCGGGGAATATATTGCCCCATGATCCCACACAGCCAAGTTGGTCGGCGGCAGATGACAGCCCCCCGTTGTCTCAGGTTTATTTGGTGCGGAATCTTCGCTCTGCTGCTGGCTTGCTCCATCCCAACTAACTGCGTTTGCCAGCCGGATTCCGCCATTGCTGCCACTACTTCAGCTCCTATCTGGGCTTCGCTGGATATTCTTCTGCCCCGATTTCTTCGTGTGGCCTACAACACCCGAACCTGGGTGCGGGATTCGCTGGCAAGCGACACAACGAACGACGTAGCAAAGGTTGACCAGATTTACCGCCACGCTCTTGCTGAAGCTAACGGCAACTACATTATTGCGCTTCTTGCTGCCGCCATTTCCACCTTGGAGCATCGGCATATTCCTCTTGCAATCGGGATTGATCTGCCGCTGACGTTCGAGACTGAAGCTGACTTCAATCAGCGCGTTGCCAAGCTGCCACGGCGGTTGTTTGCCGACCGCCCCGACGGCGACGACCGTGATAAACTTCAGCATTTTTTTGCATCGGCGTGGCTGACCTTGGCGTTGAATAGCCGCCAAACCGCCGATGCCATTGGCCAGGGAATTGAGCGTGGCGAACGGCTTCTGCTAACCGGCGAAACCGAAGACCCTCGTGACATCCGTGCCAACCGATTGGGACAGATGTTTGCCGAACTGCTCCGCAGCCATCCAACAGCGGTTCCCAGCATCATGTTCAATACTTGGAACCGGAAGGCGAAACGTGGCAGAAAGGGTTTATAATGCCAACACGCTACGGATCTGTTGCTGACTCACTCACCTTTTGCACAACTATGCTGGAGCTTGGTGATTTCAATGCTTTGGTGTTCCACCGGACATCATCTTCCGCTCATGCTGAGCTTGTCGGAGCAAGCCACTGAGCGGGCAAGTGATCCCTATTCAAGTCGGCATTTCTACGCTTAGTATGCCCTGCTCATCCACCACGGTTACTGGCCCAAGTTCTTTCAGTTCTTCTTGGATTGCTGTGGCATCGCCGGCGACAATTACCACCATTCGGTCCGGCTGGAACCAGCGGGCCGCAACCTGCAATAGTATCTCCACATCCAGCAACCGCACCTGGTCAGGGAAACTATCGAAGTAGTTAGCAGGCAAGCCGTACAGGGCAATGGCTTTCACAAAACTGGCCACCTGCCCGGGGGTCTCGATCTGCAATGCCTGCGAGCCAACCACATAGTTTTTCACCATCGTCAGCTCTTCTTCGGTGACAGGATAGGTGGCAATCTCCCGCAACTCCTTGAAAATCTCCCGCAGTGCCGAAGCGGTTACTTCGGCACGCACGGATGTTGTCACCGAAACCGTCCCTATGTGAAGCGGCGCATCCACCGAGGATCTTGCGCCATAGGTGAAGCCGTTCACCTCACGCAGATTATGATTGATCCGGCTGTTGAAGTATCCACCCAGCAAAGTATTGACAATCGCCAGCGGCACGTAATCGGGGTGGTTGCGGCTGATCCCCAATGCCCCCACGCGCAGTGCTGACTGCACCGAGCCAGGGCGGTGAACAATCACCACGCGCGGCGTTGCGGTTGCTTCCGGTTCAGCAAACGGTGCTTCCTCTATCGCTGCTCCTTCCCATTCTCCAAAGTGTTCGTTCAGCATTGCCAGCAATGCTTCCGGGTTCACATCTCCTGCTGCCACAAAAAAGGCATTTCCGGCAGTGAAG
Organism: Armatimonadota bacterium; assembly: GCA_020850315.1. Taxonomy (GTDB): domain Bacteria; phylum Bacteroidota; class Ignavibacteria; order OLB7; family OLB7; genus OLB7. The sequence continues at coordinate 36,997 of JADZEY010000022.1, forward strand.
TGCTGCTGGTGGAATTGGACGCAATCCTGGCGGCGGATCTTCTTCAGCGATTCTTCGGTCCCCTCTATCTCCGTTCCGTAAGGAGTCCCACGGTACAGCTGGCGGCGGAATTCCACTGCGGCCAAATAGCTTGGGTCTGACTGATTTTGCTTCAACGCGGCAATGGACTGGCGGCGTTCCCTGTCCAGTTCATCGCTTGGGAAGGTGGGGCGCAACACAGCATCGGCCATAATCGCCAACGCTTGTGGAAGGAATCGGGTAAGGACACCAAGCCGCACGGTGATCTCGTCACGCCCTGCACCGGCATCCAATACTGCCCCCAAGTAGTCAACGTCATCAGCAATCTGCTGCATGGTACGGTCGCCCGCACCGCTTAGCAGAAGCTCGCTGGTGAAGGTGGCTAACCCCGGAAGCTGGCCATCGCTTCGGCTGCCGCTTCGCAGCACCAGTTGCAAGCTGACGTAGGCTTGGCCGTGGTTCTCGACAATGAACAGCGGAACCCCGTTGCGCAACTGCAACTGAGCAAACGGAGGGAACCCGGCGCGGCTTGCGCGTCCCGGTTCGGGTGGGCGGGAACGATCCAGCGGTTCGGTACGGTGTGACACGTTGATATTGGAGATCATTTGGAGATTATGAAATCAATGGAATTCGGTACGTCGTTCGGTTGTCAAGCAAGGAGCCCGACAAAAACAATGGAGTTGTTTAGCGGGCGGCGCGGTACTCCACAACGTTCGGCTGAGCATCGCAAAGATACTGCCGCGCTACCCGTTGAACGTCATCGGCGGTCACGGATCCGTACAGTTCCGCCTCGGAAAACGCCAATGCGGGATTATCCAGCAAGGCTGCACAGATTGCCAGCCGCTCGGCTCGGCTACTAACCGATTGTAGCGCGTGGGTGATGGAGGTGATTTTCCGGTTCCGTGCTTTTTCCAGCTCCCGTTCTGTCACGCCATGCTCGGCAATTTTGTGAACCGCAGCAATCAAAGCTTCGGTTAGCCGCTCGGGGGAAATGCGGTTGTTTTGGGCAACAGCGTACGTAACCAACAAGGATCCAAGCTCCCCTTCATCAAGGTAGCATCCGGTTTCGTTGGCAATCTCTAGGTCATACTCCAACTCGCGGAACAGCCGGCAGCTTTCGCCATCGCCCAAAATTCCGGTCAGCAGGTCGCAAGCGGGATTATCGGCATCGCGCAACGACGGCACGTGCCATGCCACAAACGCAGCATGGTGGGCAATCGTCTGTTCTTTCAACAAGCGGCGATTGCCGTAGCAGCGCAGCGTGGGATCAGCTTCGGGAAGTTGGGTGTGAACACCGGAAGGGATTGTGGAGAAATAGCCACGGATAAGGGGCATTGCATCCTCGGGACGAAAATCCCCAGCCACCACCAATACCGCGTTGGCCGGAACGTAAAACCGTTGGTAGAACTCCCGAACATCCTGCATCGTGGCGGCGGCCACATCATCCATACTCCCGATGGTTTCCCAGCTGTACGGGTGGGGTGCAGAAAACGCAAGCTCATGCAGCACCACTTGCGCCGAACCGTAGGGGGTTTCATCAACGGTCTGGCGTTTCTCCTCGGCAATCACCGATTGCTGAGTTCGCAGCGAGTTTTCCTCAATCGTAAATTCCGCCATCCGATCCGATTCCAACCACAGCCCCAACGCCAAGTGGCTGCTTGGCAAGGAGATGTAGTAGCTGGTAATATCGCTGGAAGTGAAAGCGTTGTTATCGCCACCGACCGAGGTGCACCATGTGTCGTACCCGCCGCGCGGGATATTTCGCGACCCCTCGAACATCAGATGCTCGAACAGGTGAGCAAACCCGGTTCGCCCAAGCTGCTCATTTTTGGATCCAACATGGTATAGCAGGTTGATCGTCACCATCGGTGTGGTGTGATCTTCATGCAAAATCACCCGCAGCCCGTTTTCAAGCTGAACTTCGGTGAATAATTCGTTTGTGGTTGCAGTCAATGTGTGTTTTGAAGAAAATAATAAGCTGGTTCGCGGATAGTTGTTTTTTGCCCGCTGCAAACGGGTGGGGGCACCATGAAGTCTGAATCAAGCACATCTTAAATAGCCGTTGATCCAAATACTCCTGTCTCAATTATTGATTTCACTATCATATCTATAACTGGAACGGAAACACTATTTCCAATCAGCTTCATCCACCTTGCTCTACTGTCAGGCAGTATGTAGCCTTTAGGAAAGCCTTGGATTAAACAGGCTTCTTCTTTAGTTATTCTTCTATAGTTTCGTTTTTTGTAAACCTCATCTATAAATTGCTTTTTGTACTCTGCTTTATTTTGTGCTGGAACAATCTCGGTTGTTACAAAATCATTTGTATCACTAGCCACTAGAGTGGGAAAAACATTTGAGCTTGGAAGGAATATCCTGCTTATCCCGTAAAGCCCTGTGCTGATTTTAGTGTTTTTGAAGTCATATCTTACTTCAAGCAACATCAAAGCGTTTTTTTCTAACAGAGATTCAACCGTTTTAGAAATTGGAATTTTCTTCAGTTTTAATTCGCGATTTGTTCTAAGTTCATCTATTATCAAAACATTCGTCTTGCATTGTCCTAGAAGGATTTGTTCGTTTTTTTTAAGATTTTCAATCTTATCGACATTCACTTGAAAAGCGTAATTGATTTTCTTTAAAATTTCTAATTCAATTAATTTCTCGAGATCATCTTTAGTGATTGTTTTATCTAAATCTTGAAAGTGTTTTAATGAAAGAGGGTTCCCATCCAAGTAGCCATAAGTGCTTTTTCTTCTATTTTTGAGCAAAAGATAGCAAATGTCTTTTTGTTTTTCACTTGTTTCCTTTATGTCCCAAGAATGTATTGTTGAATGGCCGTTTCTTAAATCATTGAAAAGGAAATAATCATTCAATCCGTTACTCGCAGACAAGCTCATGCTATGTTGAGCAATCGCATTTCCAAACAAATCCTTTGGAATTTGGATATTTTCTTTTATCACCTTTTCGGTGCAATCGTGTAAAATATCAGATAATTTTATTTTTTTCTCGATCGGCTTAGGTAGGCTGAACGCGTCCGCGAATCTTTTATCTTTGAATCCAACAACATATATACGAATTCTATTTTGAGGCACGCCATAATCAAAAGAATTTAGAACATAGTATTTGGCAAAATACCCTGCTGTCTTAATTCTTTCGAGTATATATGTTAAGGCTTTTTTATTTCTAGGATCAACCAGACCTTTTACATTCTCAAAAATGAAAGCATCAGGCTTTGATTGGTTAAGTAGAAAAATCGTGTCGTTCCAAAGCTGTCCACGATCATCATCAAAACCCAAATTTTTACCTGCTATAGACCAGCTTTGACATGGAACACCTGCTGTTAGAAGGTTGTGACAGGGTAGGGATTTAATTTTAGTGATGTCTCCTAGATTCTTTTCGATTGATTCATTTGAGTTTACACAATATGTGTTTATTGCATCAGCATTTATTTCGCTAAAGAATAGACATTCTCCACCATTGTCTTCCATAGCTATTCTGAACCCCCCAATTCCAGCGAAAAGGTCAACAAAGGTAAATTTCACGCTTTTCATATTGATTTTATTTTAAGAGTTCATCGTCAATATTGTTCGGCAACTCAATTTCTAAGAACTCTCTGTAAATTCTTTCACGGTATTCTTTGCCAAGTTTATTCACTTCCGAAATAAAAGTTTTATAAGTACCTATTCCGCCTATTAGATCCCAAAATTCATCCCCAATCAATACGGATTCATCTTCGTGCATATTAAACCACCTCATTGGAAAAGTCCATTTGTATACTCACGTGCTTTGAGTTTGCGAAATTCGGGGAATATGGAAATTCAGGGTTAGAAGACTCTCTAACTCTGCTTTGTAGTTCTTGATGTTCTTGAAAAATTTCAGTATCGCCTCCCGAAATC
>JADZEY010000023.1 GCA_020850315.1 Armatimonadota bacterium
GATTTCGGGAGGCGATACTGAAATTTTTCAAGAACATCAAGAACTACAAAGCAGAGTTAGAGAGTCTTCTAACCCTGAATTTCCATATTCCCCGAATTTCGCAAACTCAAAGCACGTGAGTATAATTTAGGGATAACAGGCCCATATTTCCATGCTTGTACTTCATCACTAATTAAAGGCTTGCCCATTATACCTAAGTGCCAACCATGAGCAATATAAACCAGCTTTAAGAGCTTCATGGGCGTCAGGGCTGTACCGTCTTTAAGAGCAATGTCTAAAAACGAGTTTCCTACAATCCGCGAGTCATATGGTGCTTCTGATGTATTCATGGTTGTAGATAGGTATAAGGGAGACCGCTACACCATAGCATCTGCGTATAATAACGTACAACGTACACAGATGCCTACTTGGCATCGCAAAGTTAGCAACAATGAAGGTAATCACATGAACACTTAGCGTAACAATGCTTAATTTTTTATTGCCGATGCCAAGATCCTCGTTGAACGGATTCCAGTTGCAGGAAAGGAGGAAAAGAAGACATCATAACCTTGCTATCTTCCCCTACTGTCAACCTCCATCTCTGGCTTGAACACCTCCTTCACCATCCGGTAAGTCCCCACATGCGCTTCCACGGTGTCGGTGATGGGGTTGGCGTAGCCGCCGCCAAGCGTTAGCACCAGTGGGATTTCGTGGGTGTGGGCGGCTTCCATCACCATGCGGTCGCGCTGCATCAGGCCGTTGTGGGTCAGCCGAAGCCGGCCAAGGGTGTCGGTGTGCAGCGGATCCACGCCGCCCTGATAGAAGATGATGTCGGGGGAAAAACGGAGTACGCGGGGGAGCGCTTCGGAAAGAAGCGCAAGGTAGGTTGCGTCATCGGTTCCATCCTCCACGCCAACGTCAAGGGTGGAGGGAATTTTGGTGAAGGGGAAATTTTTCTGGCCGTGGATGCTGAAGGTGAACATGCGGGGATCGTTCCCCAGGATTGCCGCTGTTCCGTTCCCCTGATGAACGTCCAGATCAACCACCACAACGCGTCGCACCGCCCCTTCGGCAAGCAACGCCAGCGCGGCAACGGCGATGTCGTTGAAGACACAGTAGCCTTCGCCGTAGTCGCGGAATGCGTGATGTGTTCCGCCCGCAAGGTTCCCCGCCACCCCCTGCTTCAGCGCGGCCCGCGCCGCCGCAAGCGTTCCACCAACCGAGGCCAACGACCGCCGCACAAACGATTCGCTCCACGGTATCCCAATCCGCCGCACGATTTTTGGATCCACGCTTCCATCGCAAAAACTGCTGATGTAGTGGCGGCTGTGGGCAAGCTCCAACGCCCCGATTGCAACGGGGCGGGCTTCGTGCAACTCATCCTGCCGCAGCACTCCTTGCTCCAGCAGGGCATCCCGCAGCATCCGGTATTTCTGCATCGGGAAGCGGTGGCCCGGGGGAAGCTGGACGGTGTAGCTGTCGGAGTAGAAAACGGTCATCTGGGAAGCACAGTTTGGCAAGCCGTTATTTGACCCCTACGCCCATATACGCCGCAAACTGAATCTGGAGTTCCCCTTCCCCCAACGCATCTCGCAGCCGATGATAGACCCCTTGCTCAACATCGCGCCATCCTTGCTCACCCAACTTGTTTTGCAGCAGCACCAGCGGCGCGGTGCTGCGCTGGGCCGAGTTCCAAAATGCCCCCAGCGAGGGAGCCATTTGCACGTGCGTAATCTGGTGGATCTGAACATCGCGGAACCCTGCATCGGCCATCTCCTGCGCAAACTCATCGGGTTCCCCCAGCGGGGCCTTCCCTTGGCCGAACGGAAGCCCGGGAAGCGCTTCACGAATGGCATCCATCACCAGCGAGAAGGGCATCCGAAACGGGGCCCAACTGCTGACCACCGCACGGCAGCCCGGGCGCAACACGCGGTGCAGCTCACGAAACCCAGCGGCGCGGTCGGGGAAGAAGATCAGGCCGAACATGGAGAACGCCGCATCGTAGCTGCCGGAATCAAACGGAAGAGCCTGGCCATCGCCTTGAATGGCTTCAATAGTGGTAATGCCCGCTTCGGCGGCGCGGCGTTCCAGGTTGGCAATCATCACCGGGGAGAAGTCAAGTGCGGCGACGGTTGCCCCTTCCCTGGCGGCCAGCAATGCCAGCGTTCCGGGCCCAGTGGCCACATCCACAATTCGGGGGGATGGGGGAAGCTCGGCAAGCCGCAACGCATCGGCAGCAAACAGTTCAAACTGCGGGACGACCTCCATTGTGTAGTCGTTGGCAACAAGATTCCAGGGTTCGGCCGTGGCAAGCGGGTTAGCGGGAGATGGCATAGGAGATGGTTGGGAAAGTGGTCAGTGGTTAATTGTCAGTGGTCAGTGGTCAGTGGTCAGTTGCACAGAGGGTCATTAGTCATTGTCTGAACCTCCCCCGCCCCCCTTGATCTTGCTGCAAGCAGCAGATCGTTCCCCCCAAGCATGGTGGGAAGTCAGAAAGTTCTGTTTCCCGTTCCCCCGCCCCCCCAGCTACTGGAACGACCTCCATCCCCGCAAATTTCGCACGTCAATTTCTGCCAGCGGGTAGCGTCCGCTAAGGCGGGCGTTGCGCACCCACGCAACAACATCTTGCAGGCTGGCGCGGTGGCGGTAGAGGCGGCCAATGGCGCAATCGCTGGCATCAAGGTCGTAGCAGAAATACCACCAATGCGTTGCCGAGGAAGCCACCACATGGATCACCGTGCCGAACTCATGGAAGTGAGTGTAAAAACGGTTGGAGATGGAGATATACCGCTCGTCTTCCTCTGGATCCCGCTCAACCAGCACCGAATGGAGGTCCACATAGTTGATGAAGCAGTTCAGCACGTCGGCACTGACGAACAGAAGCAGGCTGCCGGAAGGGAGGATATCATCCACCAACAGCCCAAGATTTTTTGATTCGATGTGGTGATCGAACACTGAGTTTTTTTGTGGGGCGTTCCCGGAATCACCACCGCCAGCAACGGGCGCGCCGCCGCCAGCAACGGGCGCGCCGCCGCCAGCAGCAATCTGCTTGGCGGTTTTTTGGGGAAGTTGGTGTGGTTTTCTATCCATGATTTGGCGTTGTCAACTGCGGCCAAGTTAGCGAAAACGTGCCAAGTGGCGGTGTTACTTTCTGGCGGCTTTATGCTGGTGGATATGGCTTGACGCGGTGGCTCCGCTCATACCCTTCGACAGGCTCAGGACAGGCTTCGACGGGGCTCAGCATGAGCGGCGGGTGAGGTTCGTCGAAGAGCGCACGTACGCATTTGGTAGGCGCAGGTCTTCAGCCTCCGCCGCTGCGGATCAACGATTCGTTATTGCGAGAACTCGGCGATAAAGCGATTGCACCGCACCCAAACAAGTGCTACTATTGCCAGGCGGTTTTCAATCTTGTGTATCCATCAACACACATCACAGCTGTAATGCTTGAGCTTCCCGTCCTTTCTGCGGCCCCCGATTCCCCGCCAGCATTCCATTGGGACGACTGGTATGCTGGCGTTGGCGGGCGAACAATCCATGTGCCGGAGGTGCAGGAGTATCTGCACAAAATCCAGACCGAGCAATATCCCCGCTGCCAGGGTCCGGTGGCTTCGGTACGCCGGACGTTTGGCACGCCGGAAGCAGCCGCAGCCCACATCAAAGAAAAAGCGGTGGAGTTTGGTGCCGATGCCGTTGGTATCTGTTTGATTGAACCAAGCGATCTGTACCGTGGCCGCAGCATCACCGAAACCCACGCCATTGCGATTGCCATGCGGATGCGGTGGCGCGCATTCCAGACCGTCCCCTCGCGCGAGGCGGCGATTGAGTGCATGAGGATTTACTACGACCTGGGGGAAACGGTGCTCCGCTTGGCGGAATATATCCGAAGCATCGGCTACGATTGCAGCGTGGAGCACCCGATTGGCGACAGCAACTTGCTGCATATCCCGATAGCGTTGAAATCAGGATTTGGTGAGCTTGGGCGGCATGGCTCGGTGATCCACCCGAGGCTTGGCCCGTTGTTCCGGATGGGAAGCATCGCCACCCTGCTCCCAATGGCCACCGACAGCCCGATTGATGCGGGAATCGCTGCCTTCTGCGACAAGTGCCGCGCCTGCCGCATCTACTGCCCAGCCGGCGCAATCCCCGACCACCGCAGCCCCGAAGCAGGAAAAGATCACTTGGGGAACGACCGCTACCAAGTGGATACAGGGCGTTGCTTCCCCTACTTTGCCACGCACTACTACTGCTCGGCCTGTTTGCCGGTTTGCGTCTATCATCACAAAGAATGGGCGCGCGATTTCGACGGCTACGAAACCAAACTTTTCCCCAACGTGGTGATGGACTCACCGCCACAGCCGTTCGATGGCGTCCCCAAAGAAGCACGCCACAGCTTCACAAAAGTGAAGCGGGAGTGAGACAGACCACAGGCAACATGAAACGGGGGAGATAGCACCTTGCGCAGCTATCTCCCCCGTTCTATTTCAGATCAATTTCACACCAACATTGGGCGCAGCATTTATTGCAGCGAGTAGCGCACCCCCAGGGTTCCAACAAGGGAACTGAGTTTCAGTTCAGGATCGGTGATGGTGGCCGTTAGCGGAAGCATGTAGGCCAGCCGTGGGCCAACTTTCAGCCGCTTGTAGATGGTGAACTCGTAACCGGCATAGACCATTCCATCGAACGCCACCGCCGCCACGTTGTCGGGGTCCTCCGACGGATACTCCTTGGTGTAGGGGTCATCGGTTTCCCCTTGCGGATAGAAGACTTCGGTGGCTTTGCCGGTGTTGTCGGTCACAACTTTGGTGACGATCTGCTTGGAGTATGAGGTGTTGGCGCTGAACGTCAGGTTCAGGCCAATCCCAGCCCCAATGTAGAAAGAGCGGAAGGGATAGTATTTGACCGAAGGGAGCAATGAAAACTGAATAAAGCTGGCATCGCCCAAGTTGGAGTAGGTGACATCGCGGGTGATGAACTGATTAGCCCCGGTGCGGATTGTGGTTGATTCTGCCGAGTCGTAGCTGCTGTGAACCGTCCGAAGATGGAAGCCGGCAAGCCCTTCCAACCGGAAGCCTTCGCGCCGCGTCAGCGGATGGTCGTAAGCACCAGCAAGGAACAGCCCGATATCGGACCCTTCATCGAACAGGCCACATCCCACGGCGTAGGTTCCGCTTTGCGAGACAATCGGCAAGCCGACCTCAATCCCCATGCGGGGGAACTCAGTGGTAAATTCCGACGGATCGGATTGGCCGAACGCAGTGAACGCAGCGGCCAACATCAGCCCCACCGCTGTTACGGTGCGGCGTGCAAAAAAGCAAGTGGTCATCAGCAAGTTTGTTGGAAGAGTTAGAAACGAGGGCTTGAACATGCTTCCGTAAGCATTGCATTACGTTGTCAGCATTGCCAGAAAGGGAAGGGTTACGCGGCACAACTGACCCCGATGGGAAGGCAAATATACAGCACCCTGCCTTGCCGCAATGGGGGCTGCACACAGTGTGATAACGTGGCTTCCGTTGCCAAGATCACCGCGGCCCGCTGGCTGTTAGGTTGCGTCCGCCAAAAAACACTTTCTGCATAAACGCTCCTTCGGGAACGCTCCGTTCGCGGAAGGCTTGGAACAACGGGCGGTCGTCGTAGCCAACTTCGCGCAGTGTGATGCGGCATTGGTGGCCAACGGATTCCGCCACGGCAAAGCGGGCGATGGCGTAGCGGTGGCATCCCAACGACCCCGGGTTGATATACCGCGCCCGCCCACACTGGTCATCCAGCGGGTGATGGTGGCCGTAGAAGACCACATCCCCCTCCACACCTTCGAACAAGCGATCCAACTCATCGGCGGTTGCTTGGTGTATGATCCTTCGGAAGCCGGATCCGTTACGCCGCAAAGCGTAATGAAGCAATGCAAGCCGTTGGCCGCCAACATCGCGGTGTGTGGCCCACCCCCACGTGGCAACCTGCTGGCGAAGCGTGGGGTCCAGCTGGGCGTAGGTCCATTGTTTGTGATGAAGCTCCGGCAGGCTCATCCACGCTGGCGGCGGGTTGGGGATACCGTGGGCGAAGTAGTAATCATGGTTCCCCATCAGGCAGGTAAGGCGCGGGGTGGATAGCAGAAGGTTCAGACACTCGGCAGGCTGCGGGCCAATGCACAGCGCGTCGCCGGTGTGGATAATTTCATCATACCCCTCGCGCTTGGCAACCCCCAACGCTGCCTGCAACGCAGGCAAGTTAGCGTGGGTATCGGTGATAATGATGAGTTTCATTGGGAGCAGACTTTCATTTTGTGCATATATTTGCCAGAAAATGGCCAACAATCAACACCTTGCAAATCTCCAGAATCCTCCTGTTCAAGAAGTCGTGTTCGAGGCACGGTGGAAACCCGATAGCACCACGGAATCGCAACTTCCCTACGACAGTAGATTTGAGTTCGCCCAGGGGAGAGTAGCAGAGCAATTGGAGCAACACGGGTTCTGCGTTCACCGCCGAATCGCGCCCGATCACATCGCGACCCCGTTGCTTACCGAACAGATCGTGCATCAGTTCTGGCAGGCCAAAGGGGAATTCCCGCTTGTTCAGTTTGGCCCTTGCATCGTTACGGTAAACGAAGCTGGGGCGGGCTATAAATGGGAACGGGGTTTCCGCCCACTGCTGCAGAAAACGCTTCAGCGGCTACTAGAAAGCTACAAGGGGGAGCTAACGTTATCGGACGTGAAGCTCTGCTACATTCATGCGCTTGATCTTCCCGCAGGGATGGATTTTTTACAGCACTTGCAGAAACTACAGGTGAACCTCCAGTTTGGAATACAGAGCCAACAAGAACTGAGCGATGTCAGTGTGAACTTTGGGTATCGTTTGGATCACGACTCGACACTCCACTGCTCTATGCAAAGCGCGATCAACAACCGGACAGGAAACCCTGCATTGATATGGCACACCGTTGTGCACCGGAATCAATGCGAAGTATGGGAAGGACAACGACGTGTTTTGGGTTCTGTGATGCAGTGGTGCCAGTATGCACATTCGGCGGCAAGCAATCTTTTCAAGAATGGCACAAGGAAAACGCTATGATCCCTTCCTTTAGCGTGAGCGAATTGCAGAGCCCTTCTTCGGTTGCTTCTTCGGCCTATGGCGGCCGGGTGCCGCAGCGGTGGGTGAACAGTGCCACACTCCACAAGGATAGCGTTTCGGACAACGCATCGGGGGTTATCAAAGAACTCCAATCCTTCTATCAACTCAAGGGGAATTGGGACAGCTACGGGTCTGCCAAACCTTCAGAACAAGCGATCAAAGAAGCAATCAACTTTGTGCTATCGTTGGATCATGCTGGCGAACCTGTCTCTTACGTTGCTGCAGGACTTGATGGAGAGATTCTGGTAGAACTGCGGCAAGGGGAACGCTCGGTTGAAGTCTATTTTGATGATGAAGGAAAAGGGAGCTATCTGATCTTCGATAACGGCAACCTTCTCCATGAACCCTCACCATTCCAGACCGTGTACGAACTGCTTCACGCCTATCGGAATGTGCCGTAGCTGCGCCTGAGTAACTCACCTTACGCAGAGCCAAGCTGGAGCTTGGCGATTGCAGTATCTGGGTGTTCCACCTGACAACACCCTCCGCTCATGCTGAGCCCCGTCGAAGTATGAGTGGAGCCACTGAACGGCCAACTGTTCACTATCCAAATTCTGCCTGCGGTGAGTGACCAATGACCAATGCCCCTCTTTGCAACTGACCACTGACCTTGGCTTTGCGTAAGGTCAGTGAGTAACGGCCCCGAACACCATCACCACCAAGTGCTATCAAGGGTGACCCACCCACACCAGCAATCACCCCGATGGTAACGCCGCAACAAACACCTCCACAACCCTCTCCAGCCCGGTGCGGTCGTCATCGTCGAAACGGCTGGCGTGTGGGCTGTCAAGGTCCAGCACCCCAATCAACGTTCCGTTGCTGATAATTGGGATCACTACCTCCGAACGGCTATCGGCATCGCAGGCAATGTGGCCCGGGAATTGGAACACATCCTGGACCACAACACTTCGCCGTTCGGCAGCGGCGGTTCCGCACACACCACGCCCCAACGCAATCCGCACGCACGCCGGTTTCCCCTGGAACGGGCCAAGCACTAACTCACCATCATCCAACAAGTAGAACCCTGCCCAATTCAATCCCGGCAAGCTGTGGAACAGAAGCGCGGCGGTGTTTGCTGCGTTCGCCACAAGGTTCCGCTCGCCATGCAGCAATGCTTGCAGTTGCACGGAAATCGCGGCGTACAACTCCGTTTTCGACTCAGCTTGGATGGCTTGTAGCTCAACCATGTTCCCCTTTCTCTCCATCTTTTGTGTGTTGTGTTGCCTCGCCAAAACTGATCCCCTCACGCAGCATCAGCAGCGTGCCAACAAGGATTGTGCCCAGATACGGCGCGGCGTGCAGCACCAGCGCAAATGCCACCGCGTCCGATTCCGCCACGGCATACAGCGTCACCAGCGCAGCGCGGCAAAACAGGTGATAGACCCCGAACGCCCCCGGCGTTGGTGCGATGGTGATGCCCACCGTAGTGATTGCCAACGTTGTCACCATTGCCCCCATTCCAAGCCCATAGCGTTGGTCGTAGCCAAAGGCAAGGAAGCCGAAGTAGATGGAGAAAGCGTAGAAGACCCAGAGAAGAATGGACCAGAACAGAATCAGCGCGCCACCACGCGCCCCGCTGAAGTTTACCCCGGAACGAAACTCCTCGAATATCTCCTGAAGTTTTGCCGTCAGCTTGCCCGGGAATCGGCGGCATAGCCATGCCATGATGGTTGTTCCCAGCGTGGTTTTCACCGCCAGAACCACCATCAGAACTGCCCCAATAATCGGGATGGAGAGGGTGAGAAAAATTCCGGTAGCGGTGTAGCCGGGAAGCAGGTCTTCCAGCTGTTCGCGGGCAACAACCAGCAGAAGCAGAAAAATCAGCAGCAACGCAAGCCCGTCAAGAATCCGCTCCACCAACACCGTTGCAAGCAACCGGCTGAACGGGCGCGACTCGCGCCGGGCAAGCACCCAGGGGCGGATCACCTCGCCAGAGCGTGGGATGATGTTGTTCATCATGTAGCCGATCACCGTGGCCGAGAAAGCGTTGAACCTCCCGACGCTGTTTCCATCCGGTATCAGAATCCGCCACCGTTCGGCACGGATGAAGTGGGAGCTGATCGTGACCACCACACTGACAACAATCCAGCCCACATTGATGCGGGTAATGGCATCCCACAGCTGACCCCACTCAACCCCCTGCAATGCAAACCACAACGACCCGGCCAGGATCGCCAGCACAACCGCAAGATTCAGGATATGCCGTGTTTTGGTGGAGAGTGCCATAGGTAGAGGAATCTGGTAAAAACGCAAAAAAGGGGACAGCGATCTGATCCCCTTTTGTCGTGTATTCAGGTTACGCCGTGCGTGTGTCCGGTGCCGATGCCGTTACCACTTCAACACGTTCACTTCATCAACGTACACCGTCTGTTTGTTCCGGAACAGTGCCAGCACAATCGCCAAGCCGACGGCGGCTTCGGCGGCGGCCACGGTCATCACCAACAGCACCATGATCTGCCCGGCCATATCCCCCATGTACTGGCTGAAGGCAACCAGCGTCAGGTTCACCGAGTTCAGCATCAGCTCGATGCACATGAAGATGATGATAGCGTTGCGGCGGGTCAGCACGCCAATGGTTCCGATGATGAAGATCACCGCGCTCAGCGTCAGATAGTACTCTATTGGAAGGGTCAGCATGATAGTGCAGAATCAGAGTTGAAGAAGTTTGGCGCAGAGGTTATTTCAGGTTCCGTTTGGTCAGCACCACCGCCCCAACCGCAGCGGCCAGCAGCACCAGCGACACCATCTCGAACGGGAAGACATACGCCGTGGAGAAAAGGGCTTTCCCGACCGAAGCAATCTGGCCATTGACCATTGCTTGCGAGCTACCGGCGGCCACCGGGCGCATCACCTGGGTCAATCCCCAGATCAGCAATGCCCCCAACACCATTGATGCCCCGATTCCAATCGCCGCCCGTGCCGACTGCCGAACCGCCATTTTTTCCTCCCGCCCCAAGTTCAGCAGCATGATAACGAACACCACCAACACCATAATCGCGCCAGCGTACACCAGCATCTGGATAACCGCCATAAACTGGGCATGGAGGGTAAGGTACAACCCCGCCAACGAGACGAAGTGGAGCACAAGGCTCATGGCCGATGTGATCGGATTTTTGCGCAAAATGACCATCAGGGCACTAACGGCTGCCATGATGGCCAGAATGATGAAAAAGGTTAGGTCAAGGCTCATAAGGAAGGTCTGTCAAGCGAAGTGCACCGTTGCGAACGCCGAACACTGTGGTTCGGCTGGCCATTGCGCCCGGCAAGCAATCTTGCCAACCGGAGCAACGGCCCGCAAACATACCGAAGCAACCCCGAAGAACCAAAGAGGGCACCAACAGCACAACAGCGGCGAACAGGGTGTAACAGTCGGGGGGATAGGCGCAGGCTGAATATCTGCGCCTACCATCAAACAAGCATCAATACTGATAAAACCCCTTCCCACTCTTCCGCCCCAGATGCCCGGCGGCAACCATTTTTCGGAGCAACGGGCAGGGGCGATATTTGTCGTCGCCCAGGCCTTTGTGCAGCACCTCCATAATGGCAAGGCAGACATCCAAGCCGATGAAATCCGCCAGCGTCAGCGGGCCCATTGGGTGCGCCATGCCAAGTTTCATCACCGTGTCCACCGACTCCACGGTTGCAACGCCTTCCATCACGCAGTAGATCGCCTCGTTAATCATCGGCATCAGCACGCGATTGCTGACGAAACCGGGATAGTCGTGAACCTCCACCGGGGTTTTGCCAAGTTTTTCGCTTAACTGGTGGATCGCAGCATACGTTTCGTCGCTGGTGGCAAGCCCTCGGATAATCTCCACCAACTTCATCACCGGAACCGGGTTGAAGAAGTGCATCCCGATCACTTTTTCCGGACGCTTTGTTCCGCCAGCAATTTGGGTGATGGAGATGGAGGAAGTGTTGGTTGCCAGAATTGCCGACTCCTTTGCGTTGGCATCCAACGTGCGGAAAATTTCTGCTTTGATCGCAGGGTTCTCGGTGGCTGCCTCGATGATAAGGTCGGCCCCCATTGCCGATGTCGTCAAATCGGTAGATGGACGGATTCGGCCCAGTGTGGCTTCTTTGTCGGCCTCGGTGATCGCCTCCTTTTTCACTTGCCGCTCAAGGTTTTTGGCGATGGTTCCGATTCCCCCCTGCAAGCGGTCGGCATCAAGGTCCACCAGCGTGACGTTGTAGCCGGTTTGTGCAAAAACGTGGGCAATGCCGTTCCCCATGGTTCCGGCACCGATAACAAGGATGTTCTGAATTTCCATGTGTGTGGATAGATGGTTGATTGCTCTGGATACTCTATTTCGGATGGGCAGCAAGCCGCGCAAAAGTACAACGGGAACGCAGTTTGCCGGAGCGCGCCCGCGTTCCCGTTTGTGAGCTTTCTCTATCGCCTAAAAAAACGTCCGGTTCTGCTCCAGCTTCAAATCGCGAAGCTGCGGGGCTTTCAGGCCAATGCGGAAGTAGTAGCCGCGCCCGTAGCCGGAAATCTGCCAGTCGAACGCCATCTCCCAGCAATGCAAATCTTTCTGGACAGAGATGGTTGGGATCACAATCTGGCGGTCGCGGATGTTGTACGATAAGCTGCTACGCAACGTGGTTGTTGGCGTTGGCGAAAATTGGAACGAGGTGTTGATGCTGAAATCCTGAATGGAGGGCTTCCCCGGCTGGACCGATGGAGTGATGTTGTAGCTTCCGCCAAACGTCGCGCTCCAGGGGATTCTGAAATCGCCGTTGCCGCGAACGCGCTGGCCGTAGAACCCAGCTTCATCGAACGCCACTGGCTCGAAATCAAAACGGTTGCTTCGCCCTTCGGCGGTGTCGTCGCGGCGGGCCGTTGCGGCCTGGCCGAACCCGAACCCCTGGTCGCTAAAACTGGTGCTGAACTGCACCCCGGCACGCACCACACGGGGGAACCACCGGCCATCGCCAAACACCATCTGCGCGGTGTTCCGCCCCAACGTGTCGGGCTGGTACATACTCAGCGTGGCGTTGGCCGAAAGTGACCCGATTGCGCCAAGCGAGGTGCCTGCGTTCATGTTGATATCGGACCACCCAACGCTGTCCGCCGTCAGGTTATAGGCCGTGGAAAGGTTCACCGTCAGCAGTGTGATTTTTGCATCGGGCAAGGTGTCCCCCTGCGCGATTTTTGCATCGAACTGGTTCTGCAACGCAATGGTGATATTGTTCTGCTTGGTGGTGGCCGATGGGATGCTGGCAACGCCACCATCCCGCTCAAACATATTGTAGCTCTCCACCTGATTAGTGATGGGGTTGAAAAACTGGTCGCGGAACAACCCCAGCCGGCTGCGATCCGGCGTGTAGCTGTAGCCGATGCTTGGCAGCAGCGTGTGGCGGATAGCGTTCACCCCAAACAGCTTTGGCTGCAGAATGCCAAACAGCTTGGTGGAGATGTTCACCCCGGTGCTGTAGGTGAAGGTTGGATAAAGCCCCTCAACAAACCGCGTGCGGATTGTGTCGCCATCCGGCTGGCGCACCATCCGCCGGAAGAAAAGGCTGCTGGCTGGGCTGAAAAATGGAGTAATCGTGAAATAACTGAACTTTGGCGAGAGCGACACCGACGGGCTGAAGGTGACACCGTAGCGACTTTCGCGGACGCGGAAACGCCCGGGGAATGTTGAATCGAACCCACCCCGTTCCGCCTGATACGTCCCCCGCAACCCGATGCCCACGCTGAAATTATCGAACATCCCCCCTTCGCCAGAGTTGGAGGCGAACGGGGTCCATGTGGGAAGGCTGAGGGCCAACGGAACCGTGGTCAGCAGTTCGTCGGTGACGATGTTTTGGCGACGGCTAAGGGTGGCGCTGAAACTTCCCCCCCAATCCCAACCGGTGGAGTAGGAGAAATCACTGGTGAGGTCCTGGGTGGTGTAATCCTGGAATCGGTTGGCTTCCCCCAACCGCGTTTGGGTGTTCCGGATGGAGTTCTGCGTGGCATAGACAAAACTTCCCCCCAACGTTGTTCGGCGGCCAATTTTTTGGGAGTGATAGTAGCGTGCTTGGACGTTGGTGTTGAAAGGGAGATCGGCATCGTCGCGGGTTTGGCCATACATCAGCGACAGGTCCGATTGCTCAATCATCCCACGCAGCCGGAACCGCGTGGTGTTGTACAGGGTGAAGCCCCCTTTGGTGTACAGATCGGCGGTGATGGTGTTATCCAAGTAATCGCTGATGTCCCAGAAGTAACCCATCCCTTGCAGCATAAAGCCGCGCGTTCCGGTCACTTGCGGCTGCGGGATAATCAGCCCCGAGCTGCGCCCGCCACGGTTCGGGAAAAAAAGGCCGACGGGAAGATAGAGTATCGGGACATCGGCAATGTTCAGCGTCACCTGGTCCAGAAACACACGATCGCCTGTCACCACTTTCATCCGTGGCGTTGTGAAGAAGAAATGCGGGTGCGGGGCATCGCAAGTGGTATAAACTCCGTTCTGGCCATACAGCACGTTCTCATCAACTTTTTTGAACCTGTCGAAATGGACGTAGCCCCCTTCGATTGAGGTCTCGGCCGCAGCCACAACCCCCTGCCGTGTTTTGAAATTATAGCTCAGTTTATCAGCAGTAATTGGGTTCACCCCATCATTCAGCCGAACGGGCTGGCCAACGTAACGGCCATGCACCGAATCATACTCCGACTCGGCATAGAGTTGGTTGTTGTTGAAATCAACTTCGATGTAATGGGCTTTCAGGGTGATGGAGCCTTTCACCAACGTTGCGTCGCCGTACAGCCGTGCTTTCTTGGCCTTCAGATCCAGCACCGAACGGCGTGCACTTGCCAGCACGGTGGTGTCCAGTGTGCTGCGCTGCAACGGGCGCACGGTGATGGAGTCGGGAACCGGCACCACCGCCGATGTGTCGGGCGTTTGTGCGTGCCCAACCGCGCAAGCAATCAACGCTGCAATGGCTGATAGAAGAAAAAGGGGCTTGGCCACAAGTTGGGGATTCAGAGTTCGGTTTGTCGGGAATCGGTTACTGGACCGTGACTGTGAAGAAGAGCGTTTGCATCGCCCTAAATTTTCCGCAGCGTCACCCCTGCCGGAATTTGCAGCGCGCAGAAAATGCCGTTTGAGATGATGTCGCGGATCTCTTCAATGTTCACCTGCATTGTTTGCTCGCCACCGCTTAGGCTTACCTGTGCCCGCTTGGCCACGCGCCGCGAAGCTACCGAAACAAAGTTCTTGTAGGCCACCGAAATTTCTTCGGTTGTGGTTTCGCCGGAAACCTTCACACGCTGGTACTCTATCACTTCCAGCGATTCGGGGTTCACGGTGAAGGTCTCGCGGTAGCTATCCTTCTCAACAGTAAACGTGACGTTCTCGCCATTGGGTTTGGCGGTGTAGGCCCCTTCTTCTGGGATGGCCGGAAGTTCGCCCCGCATCAGGGAGACAATCTCATCATAGCTTAAGCCAACTTGCAACATCCGGCGGAAGGTTTCGCGGTCGCCGCGTCCTTCCAGTGCCTCGCCCGATTGGGCATTGAAAAACAGGAAGCCTTGTGGCGTTGCCCCCAGCGCGCCAACCGCAATTCCGAACGGGCCGGTCATGGTGATTTTTAGGGAGTCGCGCCGCTTCACCACCGCATCATACCAGATGGTTGCTGGGATTCCGGAGATTTTCATCGTCCCCTTCATCGCCAAGTTTGGGGTTGATTGATAGCTTTCCCGAAGCCGCGATAGCAGGTCGGCGTAGGGTGAGTTCTCCGCATCGGCAGCGGCGGTGTCGGGGGTGGTTGTGGTGGTTGTGGTTGTGGTTGTGCTTTTCCCCCCGGTGCAGGCAGCAAGCAGCGTGGCAAGAAGAAGGGGGGCAAAGATTGAAAAACGGTTCAACATCTGTTGGTTCATTATTCGTGGTCAATATGATACGTCGTCGCTGTCGCGTCGTCGCTGTCGCCTCGTCGCTGTCGCCTCGTCGCTGTCGCGTCATTGCGATGGCCAGAAGATAGGTGTGCGGTGCTTCGCGTTTAGCTTCCCACCAGATATTTTTTCTCGGTCACTGCCGACTTTGGCCCCACAATCCCCACTTGCAGGTTGCGGGCATACTTCTGGAAGGCGGCTTGCACACTGGCTTTGGTGACGCGCTGGATTGCGTCGTAGCTGAAGGCGGTTTTCCAATCGCCGCTGTTTTGTTGGGCGTTCAGCAATGCTTCGGCAACGCCGCCGTTGGTCATCTGCCGCATGAAGTAGCCAGTGGTATAAACCTGCCGAGAGTCGTTCAAATCCTCCTCGGTGAACTCACCCCGCCGCATCTTCTCCAGCTCCCGATTCATTATCTCGATTGCTGAATCGGGATAGACTGCGCTGACGCTCATGTATCCCATTCCAATCCCCAAATCGGACCGGAGGTAGCTTCCCGGCGCGTAAGAAAGGTTCCGCTTGGTCCGGACTTCCTCGAACAACACGTTCCGCAAGTGCGCCAAGCCGATGGCAAGCGGCCAGTAATCGGGTGAGGTGATCGCTGGGCCGGCAAACCCTGCCGAGACGTAAGTGGTTGGGCTTCCGGGGCGGTCGCTAACCAACACCCGTGGCGAAGCCGACGCAGAGAGCGGCGGCACTGTTGGAGCCTTGTAGTTCCCAATCGGCAACTTCTCGAACGAACGGAGTTTCATCCGCAGCTCCCCGGTGCTGATGTTCCCCACTACCACAATCGTCATCCGCGACCGCTCGGCAAGCTGCTGCTGGAATCGCTCCATCATTGGCACAGTAACCGCTTGGATATCGTTCAGCTGCGCCACGCGGCCAAGCACCGGATGGCCAAGCGTCAGAAGGCTGTCGGCAATCCGTCCGGCGTAGCTTTCGGGGTTGGTGTTGCGGCGCCGCTGGCGCGAAAGGCGTGCGGCCATGGTGGTGGAGTACGCGGTGGGGTCGAACGCTGGCTGGGTAATCATCTGGGCAAGCAGGTTCCATGCCTTCCCAAAATTTTGGCGGGTTGCGGTCATGCTAAACCGCATTCCCCGTTGGTCGCCGTCGCCGCTGATGCTGGTGGAGGTTCGCGTCAAAAATTTCCGCATCTCCTCCTTTGGCGTTTGCCGCGACCCGCTAGAGGTTATCAGGTCGGCAGTGAAATCGCTGAGTGCTGGGTTTGTGGTTTCGCCGCTTGCCAGCCCCCCTTCCAACGCAACAATCACCGAGATCAATTTGTTTTCGGCGGGGCTAAGAATCACGGTGATGCTATCGGCGGTGAAGAACCTTACGCGGCGGTCGCCGTCCGCCTCATCCTGTTGTTGCGCGATTGCCGGAACAGCTGCCGGAACCGAACCAATGACCAGCAACACGGCGGCAAGTAGAAGTTGAGTTCGATGCTTCACCATTTCAATTCCTCCTCGGTAATGTTCAGGGTGTTCAAGGTTTTTTGCTCGGCACCGATGCCCAGCACAAACGGTTGGCCAGCAATGTAGCGTTGGGCAAAACGGGTGATGTCGGCTTCGGTCAGTTTCTGCACGTTTGGCGCAAAACCCAAGTAGTACTCCAGCGAAGCCTTGCTCCACCATTGGGCGGTTGTGCCGGTGGTAAATCGGTGGAAGTTTTCGCGCTCGAACAAGCTCCGGTCGGCAATGATCTGCTTCCCGACTGCAATTTCTTCGGCAGTGAAGTAGCCTGGCTTGGCCATTGCCGCAAGCTCGGATTTCAAGGTTGCCAACGCCTTGCGTGCTTTCTCCGGTTCGGCATTCAAGTAGAAGCCAATGTCGGCGGTGTTGCGTGCGTTGCCAAACTGGCTGAAGGCTCCGGTTACCAAACCGCTATCAATCAAAACGTGATGAAGGCGGCTGGTGGACTGGCGCAACATGGTGGCAATCAGTTGGGCGATGTACGGGTCTGGCTCATCCTTCCCGACGCTTGGCCCGCGAAGCACCATGCGGATGGCGACCTCCGGCATCTTCACTTCGCGCACCACTAACTTGGATTGCAGCGGCGGGAACGTGGGCGGATTGTAGGCCGGGAACGGATCGGAGCCGCGTTGCCAGTCGGCGTAGTACTTGCGGGCAAGCTCGAACACCACGGTGGGGTCAACATCGCCGCTGACAATCAGCGCGGCGTTGTTCGGCAGGTAGAATCGTTGCTGGATCATCTCCATTTTTTCCACGGTTGCGGTTTTAATCACCATCCGCTGGCCCAGCGGCTGCTTGCGGCTAACGTATGGCATCCATAATGCGGAATCCATGGCGTAATCCAGCACAAAATCTGGCTGTGCTTCGTTGCGGTCGAACTCACCCAGCACCACTTCCCGCTCCTTCACCAATTCTTCTTGGTTGAACTTTGGGGTGCGGATTGCATCGGCCATGAACTTCACCCCGGGCTCAAGGTTGGCCGATGGGAGGGTGAAGAAGTAGGTGACGACTTCATCGGAAGTGTAGCCGTTGAAGGTGATGCCAAGCTGGCGAATGCGCTTCATAAATTGCTCCTGCGATGGAAGCACGGCGTTGGCCTTGAAGAACATATGTTCGTACAGATGCGACAGCCCTGCGAACTCATCCGGTTCGGTAAATGCGCCGTTGCGGACGGTGATGTCAACCGTGGCCAACGGCACGGTGTGATCCTCGATAACAATCACCTGAAGGCCGTTCTCCAGCGTGATGGATTGGTAGGGTGAGTTTGGGCCGCGAACCGCGCCCCCCGATTTGCTGCGATGCTGGCGAACGGAATCGCGCAAGGCTTGCATTTGTTGGCGATAGAGTTCGGCATTGCCAGGATCGGCATGCATGCGGTCTTTCAGTGCCCGCAAGGTATCCCCCAGCCGCTGCGATTCGGGGGAAGACACCTTAGGAAGTTGACGTGGTTTTGGCTGGGGGTGCAGTGGCATGCTTAGGATAAAAATCCCGCAAAGAATGGTCAGGAAATGGCGCATGAGTGTAGTTGTTGGCTGCTTCGGAAACATCTTACAGTGAATGTGGGTTCACCGTGTGGATAGCGGATGTACTCAGATAATTTTTAGATAGAATCATCTCATCAACTTTTGGCATATTTACGCCGCCTGTTCGCTCGCCCCACTCCCTCTCTATCCACACCTCACCTTTTGGCATACACGCCAGAACTCTATCGGCTTGCTGTTCTACGTGTCGCTTGTGGAATGCAAGAAGATAATAGAACCCTCCGGATTCTGCATCGGCTCCCTCCGTACCTTATCGTGAAGCCCCTGAAGTAGCGTGTTTAGGTTAGTCGCTGATCTAAGCATGATAACGCACTCCATCAGCAGCAATGCAATGTTCAACCGTAACGGCATACTTCGATGAGAGCTTATTATCGTTGCCTACTGAGCTTACTTAGCGTGAGCGTTTCTGTGGTTCAATGTTTCTCGCAATCACTGCCGGAGGAGTGGGAGCAAGGGGGAAGCGCGCAAGCGCGAGCGGAATACTTTTATGGGACACGAGCGTTCCCATATACCAGAATACCCCAAGATGCACGGTTGCGCGCTATCCAGCACAGCCAGCAACACCTACGCCAGTTCCATCAGGATGCAGGATTACAGCGTGCGACCGATTGGAAGCCTATCGGTCCATTCGATGTTGGAGGGTGTATCACCTCCATCGCGCTTCATCCCACCGATAGCATGACGCTATGGGTTGCGGCAGCCGATGGAGGCGTATGGAAATCAACCAATCGTGGTGAGCAGTGGAAGCCGGTGATGGATTTTGAAAAAGCGATCACGATGGGGGCGATTGCGGTTGATCCAATCAATCCTGATATCCTTTATGCAGGGACTGGAGAAGCCGCATATAATGTTGACAGCTACAGCGGAGCAGGAGTACTGAAGAGCGTTGACGGCGGAGCCACATGGTTTCCTTCAGGATTAACCACGGTGGCGGCGTTTGCCCAGATAGCAGTTAGCCCCAAGGATCACAATGTTGTTATGGCGGCGGCTATCCGCAACAACGCGGGGCTCTACCGCTCTACTAACGCAGGGGCAACATGGACCCGTATCATCTCTTCCCCTGTCACGGATATCACCATCAACCCCATCAACCCTGATGAAGTATGGATTGGTGAAAGGGGGTATGGTGTGCGGCATTCCACTGATGCAGGGCGCTCGTTTGCTCCATCAAACAGTGGCATTGGCCTGAACGATGCATTTATTGGCCGGGTGTCGGTACAGGTTGCTCCTTCGCAACCGACTACGCTGTACGCACTTGTTGACGAAGCCAGTTATGGTAGCTCGGGAGTTTCCAATCATTCACGGATCTACAAATCAACCAACAGTGGGGCAACATGGCGCAATGTATTAGATGACAAACCGAATCTGCTTAACTATTTCGGTATCTCACAAGGGGAGTACAACAACGTTATTGCGGTTAAGCCAGATGATCCAGATGTAGTAATTGCTGGCGGTGTAATTCTTGTTCGTTCTACCAATGGCGGAGAAACGTGGACCGCCGAGGAGATAACGATTCACCCTGATCATCATGCTATCATGTTCGATCCCACAAACTCCCAACGAGTATATCTTGGGAACGATGGCGGCATGTACCGAAGCGACAATGCGGGGATAGCGTACCGTAGAATTTCAAAAGGGTTAGCCATCACTCAGTTCTACGCAATGGCTGTTGACCAACAAGCCGATAACGTAACCTATGGGGGGACACAGGATAACGGTACTATCTCCAACATAGCCGCAGGCTATTGGGAAAACGAACCCGGGGTTATTGGGTCGGGTGATGGGTTTTATGTTATTGTTGATCCTATCAACCCATCGGTTGTTTTCTACGAACGATCGTTCGGTGCAATGCAGCAAAAAAATTTATCTACCGGAGCTTCGCAGCTGTTTACCCAAGGCATCAACCTCAATGATCCGAATGACCGCGCTGCGTGGTCGGCACCGTTCATCTTGGATCCAACCGATCCCACACGTTTCTACTGCGGTCGCCGTAAGGTTTATCGTCGCACGCTAACAACACCCTGGACACCGATCTCTCCTTCATTCCGCACCCCGATTTCCGCCATTGCTGTCTCCGAGGTGAATCCGGCAATCCTCTATGCCGGAACTGGGATGTCTTCGGGCAATGACTTCCTTCTGCTGAATGAAGGAATCCCCTTAGGAGAAGTAAAAGTTTCGATGGACAACGGTAAAACTTGGGTGGATCGCTCGGTTGGAAGCGGCCTGCCAAACCGTGCGGTCACGGAAATCCTTACCTCCCATGTTGATTCCTGCACGGCATGGATAGCATACTCAGGATTTTATTCGGGACATATTTTCAAGACCACTAACTGCGGAGCAACATGGCAGGACATCAGCATGGGGCTTCCCGACATCCCCGTGAACGCACTGGCGGTTCACCCCGAGGATGAGCAAATACTGTACGCCGGAACCGACATCGGGATGTATATCACAACCGAGGGAGGAGCGCATTGGGCAGATTACAGTCAGGGATTACCGAAAGCGGTTGTTGCCGATCTTACTGTGCACCATGCTACCCGTACACTGCGCCTTGCCACACATGGGCGATCAATGTGGGAAATTCCATTGGAGCCTGCATCGCCCCGCCCGGCTATCATTGTGCCATCGGGCCGCGAAGTCTGGATGGGAGGGTCGAAGCACTACCTTTCTTGGAGCGGGTTTACTCCCCCAGTTCGGATTGAATACTCGCTTGATAATGGTTCGTCCTGGACTACCATTGCCGACACCACAGATGGGACTACGTACCAATGGAAGGTGGTTGATACCGCAGCGACGAACGCAAACATCCGCATTGTTAGCATTGCTGCCCCGCAGCAGAACGCACATAGTCTATCATTCACGATTGAACGCTCGCGACCGGGAGGGGTAATTACCGGGTCGCAGAAAGCGTTAGGGTGTTGGGGGCTTGCGTACGACGGGAAAACGCTGTGGGCAACCGTAGAAAACAGCGATACGATTCTAAAAATTGATCCTGTAACCCTGAGCACGATCGCTGTCATCAGGGTGAGCACCACACAAGGCAGGCGTTCTTTTACTGATATAACCTTCCACCCTACCAAAGGAACCTTGTTTGTCCATGATGTTCGTGATGCATCGCCCGACAACGCAGGCAGCGGGTTACTGCATGAGATTGACACCCTGGGAAACGTGCTGCATACTTGGGTTTCTCCTTGCCGCTATCCAACTGGTCTAGGGTACTTAGCCAACGCCGGTGGAAACAACGGAGCACTGTTAGCAGCAGATTTGTTCGGCTCCCAAGACCTTTTTTTGATTGACCCAGATAACGGCTCAACCCTTCGTGCGATCTCGCGCCCGGGGGTAATAGAGTTAGGCCCGATGGGCATCACCGCCGCCGCCGACGGGAAAAATTTTTGGCAGATTATTGATGCTTTCGACCCGAACACTGGGCCGCAAGGTTCAACCGCTGTGGAGCTGTCGCTGGAAGGGTTGTCCGCTGGTTGCGTGTTTCCTTTGAATCTTACGGACGACTCCGCATCAGCAGGGGGATATAGCCAATGGGGGCGGTTGTTCGCACGGGGGGTTGAGCGCGATCCTGGGGATGGAAATCTATGGGTAACAAATCTGGATGGTGGGATTTACAAGTTCACCGTGTGCAAGGCTGTGCTATCAACTACTCCCGACCTTGAACCCAGCGATCAGATTGTTGCCGATATTGAGCAGAACACTCCGAACCCGTTCTCTACCTCAACAACAATCACGTTTACTGTTAGGCGTGCATCAGATGTTTCCCTGACGCTGCACGACGCTACAGGACGAAGCATTGCCTTACTGGCCAAAGGGAAGTTTGAAGCTGGTGGCCATAGCTTCTCCTTCAACCCAGTTGGCCTTGCCGCCGGCGCGTATCAGTACCGCCTAACGGTAGATGGCAAGCGGCTTCTATCCAAGACTATGATTTACATACCATGAGCAATCGGTACAATTACTGGGCATACCCCCGCTCCCCAAAAATTGCGGTTCCTATCCGCACCAGTGTGGCCCCTTCTTCGATGGCAACTTCAAAGTCGTTGGTCATCCCCATGGAAAGATGCGGAAGGGAGTGGCCCGTTTGCTGCTGAAGCTGGTCGCGGGTGTGGCGCAGCAACCGGAACATCGGGCGCGTGGCTTCGGGATCGTCCAAGAATGCGGCCAACGTCATCAGCCCTTGCAACTGGATGTTCGGCAGCTTCAGCATCCCTTCGGCAAGCGGCAACGCTGCCGATGGCTCCACCCCAAACTTCGATTCCTCGCCCGAGGTGTTGACCTGCAACAGCACCGGAATCACCCGCGAATGGCGTGCGGCTTGGTTGCTGATTTCTTCGGCTAACCGCAGGCTGTCAACGCCGTGAATCATCCGAACGAACGGGGCAATATACTTGACTTTGTTCCGCTGAAGATGCCCGATGAAATGCCACCGCACAGCATCCCCGATTGCCCGATATTTTTCCACTAACTCCTGCACGTAATTTTCGCCAATCTCCATCATCCCGCATTCTCGCACCGCAAGGATTGCTTGGACGGGCTTGGTTTTCGCCACGGCAATAATCTGAACTTGGCCCGGGTCTTGTCCGGCGCGCTTGCTGGCATCGTCAGCTTGCTGGCGTAGCGCGGTGATGGTTTGTTGAAGTTCGTTGTTCATTTGTTTGCTTGGCATCGTGTGCTGTCTGCAATGGCCCATTGGGCTGTCCTTTCAGGGCGTTGAATTGGGGGGACATCGTTTCCCAGTGCAACGCCCTGGGCCCGCGCGACGCAGCCAATCAAGCAACCCAAAGCTCCGAAAAGATGAGCCACAGTAGGCAATCCATCGGTATCCACGCGACTATTCTGTGACTGGTATCCTGTTGGCGACCCGCTGTTCCATCATCGCATCTTTGAAGGCAGCAAGGGCGTTCTCGGCATCCTCCACGCTGCTGATTCGGTCGAATCGGACAGCAAGGGATTTCCCTTTGGTCTCCAGCTGCACAAAGGGGCTGCGGTTGGTGGCGAACATCAGCGGCTGGAACCAGCGGTCGTAAAATTCTTGGTTGCTTTGCGGGGGAAGCTCCAATCGCATCACCCCCTGGCGCAGGGCCAGCCGCGCCGCGCCGGTTTCCATCCCGGCAAGCCGCAGCCGCAAGGCATCCAGAAGGTTTTCGGTTTCTGGTGGCATCTTCCCGAAACGGTCGCGGATTTCGGAGGTAACTTTCTGCAGAGCCGTCAAATCGTTGGCGGTGTACAGCCGCAGATAGACCTCGTACCGCTCGCTATCTTCACGGATGTATTGCTTGGGAATCAGCGCATCCCCCTCGGTCTCAATCTGGATATCCTCGTTGTTCGGCAGCAGTGTTGCGCGCTCCTTCTCCTCAATCTGGTCGCGGAACAGGTCGCGGAATTCTTCGCGCTTCAGTTCCTCCACGGCTTCATCAACAATCCGCTGGTACAGGTCGAATCCAACTTCTTCGATGAATCCCGATTGCTCGGCCCCCAACAAATTCCCCGCGCCACGAATCTCCATGTCGCGCATTGCCAACCGAATGCCAGACCCAAGCTCGGAAAGCTCGGCAATGGCCTGCAATCGCTTCAGTGCTATGCGAGAAATGGCAGTTGGTGGCGGGACGATCATGTAGCAATAGGCCTGGATGTTGGACCGCCCCACCCGCCCCCGAAGCTGGTACAGCTCGGCCAACCCAAACTTGTCGGCATGGTTAACAATCATGGTGTTGGCCGACGGAATGTCCAGCCCCGACTCCACAATTTTGGTGGTGACAAGGACGTTGAACTGCCGCTCGATGAACTTCATCATGGTGTTTTCCAGCTGCTCGGCTGGCAATCCGCCGTGGGCGGTGATTACCCGCGCTTCCGGCACAAGGTCGTGGATTTTTGCGGCAAGCTCATCCAAGTCGCCAATCCGCCAGTGGACCACAAAGCATTGGCCGCCACGGCGAAGCTCGCGGGTGACGGCTTCGGCGATTGCTTCATCGTTCCAGCGCATCAGCTCGGTTTGGATTGGCAGGCGATTGCGGGGCGGGGTCTCAATCACGCTAAGATCGCGCGCGCCCATCAGGCTGAAGTTGAGCGTTCGCGGGATTGGGGTTGCGGTCAGCGTCAGTGTGTCAATGTTGGCACGCATCTGGCGAAGTTTCTCCTTTGCGGCCACGCCAAACCGCTGCTCCTCGTCAACAATCAGCAATCCTAAATCTTTGAACTGAACATCTTTGCTCAGTATGCGGTGGGTTCCAATCAGCACATCCACGATTCCCCGCCGTAATCCCTCCACGGTCTCCTTCTGCTCGGCTTTGGTGCGGAATCGGGAGAGCAATCCAACGCTGACGGCGTAGCGGCTAAGTCGGTCGCGGAAGGTGTTGAAATGCTGCTGGGCCAGGATTGTGGTTGGCGCAAGAATGGCCACCTGCTTCCCCCCCTGCACCGCCTTGAACGCCGCCCGCACAGCAACCTCAGTTTTCCCGAAACCGACATCGCCACACACCAACCGATCCATCGGTGTGTCCGACTCCATGTCCCGTTTTACGGCAACCGTTGCCGATGCTTGGTCGGGGGTGTCCTCGTACATGAACGATGCCTCCAACTCACGCTGCCAACTGGTATCGGGGGGGAACTGAATGCCCTGTTGTGATTTACGCAGTGCGTACAGCCGGATCAACTCGCGGGCAATATCTTTCACCCTCCGTTTTGCGCGCGCCTTTGCCCGCTCCCACTCGTCGGTTCCCAGTTTGCTCAACTTTGGCACCGCCCCTTCTTTGGAGGAATACTTCTGCAGGCGGTTGATGTAGTTCAGATTGACGAACAGGATATCGCCCGAGGCATACTGCAATTTCACCGCTTCCCCCCGCTGGCCGGCTGCGGTGATGGACTCTAGGCCAACAAATCGCCCAATCCCTTTATCCACGTGAACCACGTAATCGCCCGGGCGCAGCTGCTTCAGTTCCCGCAGCGTGAAGCCCTTGAACTGCTTCCGGCGCACAACCCGCGCACGCGAACGCTGGCGGCTGAAAATTTCATGCTCGACAAATACTGCCAAGTTTTGCCCCGGAAGCACAAACCCGTGCGAGAGGGTTTCGTTCAGGTACAGCAGGTCGGTTGCGGCAAAGTTGTAGGGGTGATCTTCGTCGGCGGCGCGGTCGTGTTCGCCATCAATCAGGTCGTTCAGTCGGCGGCGTGCGTCGTCACCATCGGCCAGAAGGAACACCCGCTGCTTGTTGGTTCGTAGCTCATCAATTGCCTTGCAAAGCTCCTTCAGTGCCGACTGCACTGGCGGCTGGGCGCGCCCGGAAAAATCTATCACCGTGGCCTGCTGGGGCGGAACTTGGGAGTGGACGATCAGCGTGTGCGATTCAATTTTGGGGATTATCGCCTGCTGGCCAGCATCTTCCAACAACCCGAAAATTCGCTCCGGCTCTTCCAGAAAAAAAATGGCGGTTGGGGGAAGGTGGTCAAGGATGGTGGCGGTCAGTTGCTCCTGGTCTTCGCTGTGGAAGAGCTTGGCCATCAGATTGATGTTGGCGAAGTCGCGGATGGAGCGTTGCGAAGCGGGGTCGAACTCCCGCATGGAGTCAATTTCATTGCCGAAGAACTCAATCCGCACGGGGTTATCCACGCCCACGGGGAAGATGTCAATAATGCCGCCGCGAACGGCGTAGGTCCCCACCGACTCCACAATGTCGGTCCGCTCGAATCCCCCTTTTGCCAGCCGCAGGGTAAGCTCCTCGAACCCGACAGCATCCCCCACCTTCAGTGGCAGGATGTGGCCGGTGATGTTGCGTGCGGTTGGGACGTGTGCGGCAAGGGTTTCAACATCGGTGACGACCACGCGGTCGTAGCGGTCGGCAAGGGATTTCAGCGCGTCGGTCAGGGAGACGACCTCGGCATCCAGAGTATCGCTGATGGTGGCGGCGGTGTGGTGCGATTCCTGATAGAGCAGGGTGTGGTCCGCACCAAGCAGTGTGGCAAGGTCGGCAAAGGTGGAATCGGCATCGGCGCGGTCTTCGAACACCATCAACAGCGGGCGGCTGGTGCGCTGGTACAGCAACGCCGGAACCACCGAGCGAAGCGACCCCGCCAGCCCGCGAAGATGAACAACAGGCCGCTGCTCCTTCACCCCTTGCAAGGTTTGGGCAAAGGCTTGGCCGGAACCGACAGAATCAAGAATACGCCGCATACGAAGGAAGATTATTCCAAACATGAAATGCCCGTAGGGGCATGGCGGGCCATGCCCCTACAAGGCTGTGTGATTGGAACAAAGATAGAACCGCGTGGTGAGGGAGAGTGTGGGGAATTGTTTGGGCAAACCGATAGAGAGGAAACTGATGATGGTGACGAATCACCCCGGCAGCACCGCGTTGTTGTTTCCAAGGAAGAACTCCCCTCATTCTTCCCTTGCCTATCTGGCTATAGAATCGGAAGTTCCCGCATGAACCCTACAACCAACCACACTGCTAAGAATACCGCTGCACAACGCAGCACAACAATAACCAACCTCAAACAGGAGGACAGAGCATGAACCGAGAACGAAGAACCAACACACGCCAGCGAAGCCGCGCCCCTGCTTGGGTTGCCGTTGCGCTGCTGCTGCTGGTGAGTAGCAGCCGATGCTACGCCCAAGATGGGCAACCCCGCAACCCTGATGCCGTTGGCTTTACAACGGTGGGTGTCCATGAACTCAACGACTGCAAACAAGGCAAGGGACGACTAACCGGAATCTTGTACCCGCTTGGGAAGCTCTCCAAAAACGGCCCTGTTGCGTGGCTGCTGCAACATGAACGCTGCGATACGCTTGTTCCCAACAGCGGATATCCAAGCGACTTGTGGTTGGTACAATCCGTCAATGGAGTGATCCCACCACTGGACGATCATCAAGTCATCGGAGCTACCGAACTTGGTTCGGAAACACGACTTGTCGGATGGGGGGATTACGACGGCAATGGCATCGTGGACATCGTGGTTGATATTTATCGGTTCAATGACACTTCCTTTGGAAATACTCAAGGCTATGGCCTTGCTTCCGTCGCGGTGTTTTATGGAGATAGTAACTATCGCTATTCCTTACAGGATACGGTACGATTATCGAACGGAACTGAGGCATGGACAGGAGCAGGGGTAGCGGTCAGCTATGATGTGAACAATGACGGGGCCGATGAATTGTTGATGTGGTCAGGTTCTGGATGGTTGACTGGGAAGCGATTTATCCCACAACCTCAGATTGTTGGTTTTGCAGGCACTCCTGGCAAGAAGTGGGGTCGCGATGGAGCAAGCAATCGTCGGGTGTGGGAGTGGTGGCGTGTACCAGAGGTCTTGCCATCGAACTCGTTTGGATACTGGGAACGCCGCGATGCAGATTGCGACGGGGTGCAGGACCTGGTGATCTACACGAACAACGTCTTGGGTGGTA
>JADZEY010000024.1 GCA_020850315.1 Armatimonadota bacterium
CAACTCTCTATCGGCAATAGCGAACAGGTCTTCAACTCTCCAATCGGGGTTTGTGCACTGCTCCACCATCCGACTTATCACGGCAGTGAAATCATTGTTTGTCCACCCCCTGTTGTACAGGGCCGTGAACAACAACGGCATTTTTCTCCGTGAGAGGGTTTGGACGTTCGTGTAGGGGTCGGTGTGCATATAATCAACCCCGAACTTCTCTCTGAGCCTGTTCAGCTGGTCGAGGAAGACTTCCATCCCCAGACACCGTTCACCACGGGCAAACGATAGGCTCATGCCATCAATAGACATGAGCGCGAGCAAGCGAACGCGGTGAGCTTCGTCGAGTTCTTCTGGTGATGTCCAACCCGTGGTTAAGGGCTTTTGGTTGATCCCTGCGGCGTGGATGATTTTCTGTTTGTTCATGTGAGTATCCTGATTATGTGTGAGTGTTTAGAATGGTTGTTCCCCTTTTGCTGGCAAGTACTTGGGCGCGTCATCGCGAACGATATGATTGCAGAACATGGATTGGGCCTTTACGAAGGTGGCGGGGAATCCCCCTGTGGGGCCGTTCCGCTGCTTGGCTACAATCACCTCGGCCAACCCTTCGGTCGGATAAGCCTTCCCGTTGATTTCGGCGGTGAGTATCTCGTAGTACTCGGGGCGGTACACCAAGATTACGTCATCGGCATCCTGTTCTTGGCTGCCGCTGTCCCGAAGGTCTTGCAGAAGTGGGCGTTTGTCGTGGCGGGTGTTCCGGCTCAACTGACAGAGTGCCACCACGGGGATGTCCAGCTCCTTCGCCAAGCCCTTCAGCCCGCTGGTGATAGCTCCAATAGCAAGGTCATGCCGCTCGGCTTTGGGGAGCTGCATCAACCCGATGTAGTCAATCATCAACACGTCCAGACCCTTCCGCCGCTTCATGGAGCGGGCTTGGGCGCGAACCTCCATTAGCGATAGCCGTGGCCGGTCATCAATCGTTAGCGGCCATTCATCCCCAATCCGTTGGAGCTCCCGATCAACGGATTCCTTCTCCGATGGTGATACCGCACCGCTCGACAACCGTTGCAGGTCAATGCCAGTGTGAATCGAAGCAAGCCGCAGCAAAACTTCGCGGGCAGGCATTTCCAGAGAGATGAATATCCCCCGCTTCCCCAATCGAAGGGCGTGGTACAGCATCGAGATGGCAAACGATGTCTTCCCCATGCTTGTAGCCCCGCCGATGATGATAAGCCGGCTGCGCTGTAACCCGCCGGTCATCCGGTCCAGTGTGTGCAATCCGGTGGGAAGCCCTGTCGTGACGGTTTGGCCATCCCCGCGCTGGTACGCTTCAAACCGCTGCTGTACGAATCCAGCCACTTCCGCCACCTGATCCTTCAATCCAGAACTCCCCTTCTGCATCATGGTGGAAAACAGTTTTTGAAGCTCTTCATCGGCTGCGGCGATTTCGTCAAAGCCACTGGCCGAATCCTTCCCGCATCGCGCAATGATGCCTTCCGCGTAGTTGCGCAATTCCCGCTTGGCTGTCCGCTCTTGCAGGATCATGGCTTGATCTTGCACCTGGTCGGTGGTGAAGTCGAACAGCAGCGCGCTCATGTACGTCTCCCCGATCTCGTTCAGGGTCCCGTTGCGGCGGCATTGGTCGCGTGTCGCGTCCCAATTCGGGAGCTTCCCCGTCTGAGCCACATCAAGGATCGCTTGATGAATCATCCGGTGCTTCGTGTTCACGAAATACTCCGTACTGGGTAGCATCTCAACCAAATTCCAGCACTCCTTTGTGCCCCTCAAAATGGCCATCAGCACATTGCGTTCCGTGCTGGTATAGAAATCCATCATGCTGTAACCTCTGCCGGTTTGTACAAAATTTTCCATCCGTCTGGTGCTGGTCGCGGCGATGGATGCCGGTATCGGATTCCACCCGACGTTTCCCAGTGCTCCAGTTTCCGCTCAATCTGCTGGTCAGCATCTTTCATCTGCGACACCCGCTTGCTGTCGAAAAACTCGGCCCCAAGCTCCATCGGGCGGGGCAGGTTGCGCTGCATCCGAATCTTCGCCCCCTTCGTCACCCAAGCGCGCCAATCCCGCCGCTGATCCCACCCCTGCCCCACCAATGCCTCAAAAGCCTTGATTGCCATCTGGGGGTCAAGCCCCGCGACTGCGGCGTATGCCATAATGTCGTCGGTCGTTGGCGTTGGGATCAGAGGGGCAGATACATCCGCCGAAATCCCTATCCCTGTTTCTTCCACAACACCAACAACATCACCCATCGCCGCTGTTGTTGGTGTTGTTAGTTGGTATTGTTGATTGGTATTGTTCCTTGTACCCTTCTCGTTTTTGAGAACACCCGTTCTCATTTTTGATAAGGGGGTGTTATCATTTTTGAGAACACCCGTTCTCATTTTTGATAAGGGGGTGTTATCATTTTTGAGAAGGGTGGCATCCGGTTCTTCCTCCAATTCATCCCCACGCTCAACCTCGATTTCCTCCAACTTCTTCTCTTTTTCGTCTGCCAAAATGTCCGACTGTTGATCGTGGATGGTGTACACCGTCCCCTTCCCTGCGGTCAAATTTCGGGTGATAATCCCAGCGGCTTCCAGTTCCGCCAACTGTCGGCTGATACTTGCTTTGGATAGTCCGAGGGCTTCGGCAAGGGTTTGGCGACTGGGGAAGCATTGCCCCGATTTGTCGGCAAAGAGCTTCAGGACCACATACAAGGATTTGGCATGGACCGATACCGCAGGGTTCAGCATGACAGTGCTTGGGATGAATGCGTGCCGCCGATTCAACATTGAGTTGGTATTGGAAAAGGGGTTGGGAAAGGAAGGGATCGCCCGGATGGAGCCGAATGCCGTGGCTTGCTCCCCAGCAACCACGTTGGGAAACTCCACCCGGGCGATGTTGTCAAGTGCCGATTTATCTGGGGGCTATTGTCGCAATCCTATCCTGACACTCTATCGCATCGCGGTGAAGGATGTCCAGCAATTCCGCCGATTGCCGTAGGATGGAAGCCGCAGCAGCGATTGCGGAATGCGGGTCCGACCGATTTCGCGCCGATTTGCAGCACTTTTCAATCATCCACTGGGATTCATCTAAAACGGCACTGAGCCGGAAGGCCGTGTCATCCTGCAACTCGGGGAGAGTCTTGGCTCGCAGTGGCGACTGCGTAAACAGCTCGTGTAGCTCGGCAATCGCCGTGTATTTGGAAAAAGGGGGCAACTCGCAGTATATTTGCTTCTGCAATGGAGTTCTGACCTCAGCATCGGTGCCAGCCGTGTTGGGGTCTTCTTTTATGGTGAATGGCCGCAGGTGAATGATGGTTGGTTCAGTTCTCATGGCTGAAGGTCCGTTAGTGTGAATGTTTCGGTTTTGGATACTTGGTGCCAATCACCTTGGA
Organism: Armatimonadota bacterium; assembly: GCA_020850315.1. Taxonomy (GTDB): domain Bacteria; phylum Bacteroidota; class Ignavibacteria; order OLB7; family OLB7; genus OLB7. Next base: position 3,383 of record JADZEY010000024.1, read on the forward strand.
ATCCGTTGATCTGGATGGCTACGGACACTGGGTGTCCGATGATTGCGCGGTAGCTGATGTATCCGGTGATGGCCAGAAAGCTGGCCACCGCCAGCAACACCATCACGTGGAACAGGAACGTGCCGATGATGTCTGTGGCACGGTCGGTCATTTCCTCAAGTCGCCGATAGCGTAGCATTTTTTTTTTGAGTTTGAGTGTTGGTTTACGTGGTCGCCTTTCGTCTGCGTTGCCGTGGGAACAGCCGGTCCAGTAGCTCTTGCGGCGATTCCTTTTTGGGCGGCGGTTCGGATGTCATCCTAACAAGCCGCCCTCCGCTGACCCCCTTTCGGGCTTCCTCCAATTCTTCGATCCGCCACGTTCGCGGACTTTTTACCGCCCCTGGGTTTTTCGGACTACCGACGCATCCGGTAGCCGCAATCCATTTCTGAAACGTGGTGGGGGATTTTATCCCCAGATAGGCCATAGCCTCATACCGATTCAACGCCTGATCCATCACAGTGCCCCCAACGCTTCCATCCGGCGGCGATTCCGCTCCCGTAGCGCGGGCAATTCCTGGGTGACGGCAGGGATAGTGAAGTGGCGAATCACCTTGCCGACACTCTCCAAGCCCGATAGCGTCGCATACTCATCAATCTGCCTGCGCTCATCATCACTTAGTTGAATGCTGGTGGTCTTCCGCCGATCGCTTTTGGTGTTTTCCATGCAACTTTGCTCCATGATTTTCTTACCTTTGGGTTGGTTGGCCTGCGTTAGGCTTTAACGGGTGCAAATATAGCCCCATCGGGCTATTTATGTCAAGGAAATTTGTCATGTGGGCTAAAAATAGTTTTTCTGTTCATTGGGATGTGAGTTGCGGCGAACGTCTTCGATGCTGGATTACAAAAAAATTTGGCAGTTATGGTGAGGCAGCAGCTGGAATTGGCGTGACGGCAAGCAACCTATCCAAGTACATGGGGGCCAAAAAGGAACCCAGCGTAGAGGTTCTGCTGCGGTTCCAGCGGGAAGGTCTGTCGTTGGATTGGGTGACAACGGGGCGGGGGCCAATGGAACTCCCAAATGAATCGAACCAAGTCCTGCTGCTTATGGATGGCCGTGTGATGCTGCTTGAAGAAGCGGTTGATCTGTTGCGCGCCGATCTAAGCACACGCCCCCAATACCTTGCCCCGTCACCCCCCACCAACCCGTTGCCAACCGAGAAGGGCGAATCCGTTGGGTACATTGGCAACCTTGACGGGGTGTTGGACTACTTAGCACGAACCACAAAAGAAGGAAGCAATCAGGAAGAGGAAGGTGAACGGAAGCGCGACGGGGATTCTGTATTGCTGTAGCACCACATACCACAAACCGCCCTCCCCAAGGGCAAGGAAGACAACGCATGAGGAAACCACAATCGGTCACGGTTGAACCACTACCACACTCCATTCTCGACATCCCCGTTATGGGTTCCGTCCCTTGTGGCCCCAGCACATTCGGCTACCCCCAGTGCGGTGGGGTTCAGTTGCAGAAAGCCCTGGGCAAGGGGACTATCTCAGGGTTTACCGTCACTGGCGGGTCTATGTCGGATGCCGGTATCACCCCCCGTGACATTCTGATTTGCCACCATGACCTTGCGCCCCAGATTGGGAGCGTGGTGGTGGTTCGCTCCGAGTACAATGAGTACATGTGTAAGCGGTGGAACGGCAAACGGCTTCAAGGCGAATCCGGCGGCGGCATTCAAGGCATCACTTCAGATTGCGATTGGAGTTTCGTTGGGCGGGTCGAACACGTCGTTAAGGGAATGCTTGATGTGGATCAAGATGCCAAGCGGTTACGCAGGGCCGAGGAAAGAGCGGTCGAGTTGGAGAACTTGGCGAGATGCCAATCGGCGGAGATTGCAGAGCTTCGGATATTGTTGGCGGAGAAATAGGGGGTGAATATGCACTGGATAGTGATACTCAGCATATTGTTAGCCCTTCCCCAAGCCACACCGGATGTGCGAGGTGTACGCTGGGGAATGACCAGAAAGCAAGTTGAGAAAATCGAAGGGAAGCTGAAGCAATCAGATTATGGGCTTGTAAAGGCGGATGAACTGTTGCTTGGGGAAAAAGTGATGGTGGCTTTCCGGTTCCTTGACAAAGGGAAGCTCAACTCGATCTTACTCATGTTCCGGCGTTTTAACGGGCAAACACACGCCACGGTGGATTCGTCAAAGCCAACACTGGATAGCACCTTGTTGCTGCTTACTAAGAAGTATGGGAATCCAGACACCATAAAAATAGACACCGCATTGGGTGCATCATCGGGGATTTTCTTCTATGACTATGCTTGGCAAACGGACCGGACTTGGATTACCCTAAGCTGTATGGTGGTGGGGTTCCGTTCAACCATCTACATCACCTATCACCACCTTCCCCGCCCAAAAGAAATGAACGCTGAGGGGTTATAGATATTCCCTGCATACGCGGGGATTCTTGGAGTTGATGATTGCCCGATAAAAAACATCCCCCGGATAGTCCCTGTAAAACTATCCGGGGGAACCCCTGATTAACAGTCACCTTCGTCTCATAAGGCATGGCAAAGATAGCACCACCCGCCGCACCACCGCAAGCCCCTTTCAAGATTCGGAACCCCGAAGGAATTGGAGTGCTGTATGTTCGCCAATACACAGGGCGTGCTTGGCTTGTTACCCATGTGGGGAACCGCCGCCACCAAGCCACTGGCATCCCGTGGCCGGATGATGATGGCACCAAGCGCAACCGATTGGGTATAACGCAACGCCAACAAGTAGCGGTAACCCGTGGGTTGGCGATACTACAACAGCGTGTGTTGGAGTATCGCCACCCTGAGCTCCGGCAAGAACCGACTGAAGCACCCACACGGCTGATGCTATCCGCAGCCATCGAGGAGTTTAACCAAGCCAAAGGCGTACATAGCAAATCAAAAGCGATCCAAAGCCGCTACCGGAACGCAGTGGAACATCTGCTGATTGGCAGCAAGGGCGACTTAGTATTGGAGTCCACAACCCTGCGCAAGCGAATCATCACCTTGAAGGAAGAAGCAGAAGCGAAGGTGAACATCAACTATTTGAAGAAACTCATGTACAAGGTGCGTGAGATGTGCGAGTATTGGGAACAGTGCGGGTACGTTGAACGGAACCCGATCAACGCAATCGGGATACCGAATCAGGTGCATGAAGATGATGTTCAACCGATGGAGCAAGAAACGTTCCGGCGGATCGTTGAACTGGCAACGCGGCAACACCACCACACCTTTGTGGAGTACCTAATGTTGATGCTTGGCATGGGGCTACGCGCTTCGGAAGCCGTTGGCCTTACCTGGGATGACTGGAACGGACAGACTCTGAGGGTGCATGGGAAGCGTGTGCGGGGCAATCGCACCGGCGTTCGATTCTATGCCGTGTTTGACACACATGGCCGGGCCACCACTCCGGGGTTGCCAGGAACCTTGTGGCCACTGGAAGAGACGCTGGATAGGATTCGGCAGCGAACTGGCGGGAAGGGGAAGTTTTTCCCAGAAAAGACAATCGCAAACTACCAGCGGATGCTACTCCAGCTACGCGAAGAGTTGGATCTTCCGCCACACAATACGCTTCGCAGCTTGCGGTCTGGCGCGGTGCTGATTATGAGGGACGTGTACAAATGGGGGGTCGAGTTCCGCTGCCTTCAGCTTGGCCACAGCGTCGCGGTGCATATTCGGCACTATGAGAAGCGGCGAAGGAGGTCAGAAGAATCCGCCGAAGCCGCTGTTACCTACCATATTTGACAGTCATCACACACGGTTTGCGTACGGTTTACATACGGTGGCTTTACAAAACAATGTCAAGAGTTGGACACCTTACGAATCCTAAACTTTGAAAATCGGTCAAAAACAAAGGGAATCGGCTTTCACCGATTCCCTTTTGTGATTCCGTTGGGACTCGAACCCAAGACCCTCTGATTAAAAGTCAGATGCTCTACCAGCTGAGCTACGGAATCAACGCCCTTTTGTAAAAGGGAGCGCAAAAATAGTCTCTCGAACCCCTCTCCACAACACTGTTCTCAGACTGACACAAGATGACTAACTCCCAACGGCAACCCAATGAACTGGCGCACCACGTTGGCTATCCCTTCGGGCATCAAATCAAGCTCGGCCAACAACTCTTCGCTGTTGCCATGCTCCACAAACTCGTTAGCTGGCAAGCCATGCACTTTGATGCTTACCTTCTCATGGTACGGTTGCGTTGCCACGTACTCCAACACCGCGCTTCCGAACCCGCCAGCCACCACGTTGTTTTCTATCGTTAGTACTTTGTCGAACCGGGTGCAGAGTTGGTCAATCATGGCGGTGTCCAACGGTTTTGCAAAGCGTGCGTTCACCACTTCGCAGCTGATGCCGTCGGTGGTTTGCAACAGTTCGGCGGCTTGGTGTGCGCGCCAAGCCATGTCGCCAATGGCAAGGATTGCAACGTCGCGCCCGGCCCGCATGGTCTCGGCCTTGCCAATCGGTAGTTGCTGGAACTCCTTCCGCATCGGCACGCCGTAGCCTTCGCCGCGTGGATAGCGGAAGGCAATCGGCCCTTGCTTGTGGTTGACAGCAGTGAACAGCATATCGCGAAGCTCTTGCTCATCTTTTGGTGCCATCACCACAATGTCCTGGATCACCCGAAGGTAGCTTAGGTCTAGCGCGCCGTGGTGGGTTGGGCCATCGTTTCCGGCAATGCCGGCACGATCCAGCGCAAAGATCACCGGAAGATGCTGCAACGAGCAGTCGTGCACGATTTGGTCGAACCCACGCTGAAGGAAAGTGCTGTAAATCGCCACCACGGGGATTGCCCCTTCCACCGCCATTCCTGCGGCAAACGTCACGGCGTGCTCTTCGGCAATTCCAACATCAAAAAATTGGTTTGGCAAGGCTTTCTGCAGAAGGTCTAGGCTGGTTCCATCGGGCATTGCGGCGGTGATGCCAACAATCCGTGGGTTCTGGCGGGCAAGCTCCACCAATGCTTGGCCGAACACCACTTGCCACTTTGGTGGTTTTGGCACTCCGCTGCTTGGTGTGGTGATTGCCTTGCCAGTGATTTTATCGGTGGGGCCGCCAAGCGCGTGCAAACGTTGTGCGGAATCAGCTTCGGCGGGGGCAAACCCCTTCCCTTTCTCGGTGGTGACGTGCAGCAGCACCGGGCCATCAATCGCTTTAGCGAAGTTGAACAGATCCACCAGTTTGGTAACGTTGTGGCCGTTCTCCGGACCGAAATAATGGAAGCCTAACGCCTCGAACAAAATGCCCGGGGTGATAACCGCCCGCACCCCGTTTTCAATTCGGGAAGCAAGGCGGCGGAATCGGTCCCCCCAAGTTCCCATCTCACCAGTAAGGTCCCACACGCGGCCACGAATTTTTTGGGCGATGGTGGTTTGCGCAATCTGGGTGAAGTAATTGCTGATTGCCCAGACGTTCGGCGCGATTGACATGCGGTTGTCGTTCAGCACCACAATGATGCGGCGTTTCTGCAGGCCGCAGTTGTTCATTGCTTCGTAGGCCATTCCCCCGGTCATCGCGCCATCGCCGATGATTGCAACAACGTGGCTATCCTCCCCTTTCAAGTCGCGTGCGGCGGCCAAACCAAGCGCGGCGGAGATGGAGGTTGTGGCGTGACCCGCGCCAAAAATGTCATACTCACTCTCCTCCTGTTTCAGGAACGGGCTTAGCCCCCCTTTTTGGCGAATCGTGTGCAGGCGTTCCTTCCGTCCGGTCAAAATTTTGTGAGGGTAGCCCTGGTGTCCGGTGTCGAACACCAGCTTATCCTTCGGGGTGCTGAAGGCGTAGTGTGCGGCAACGGTCAATTCCACCACGCCAAGCCCGGCACCAAAATGCCCACCAACTTGTGTGATAACATCAATCATGTAGTTGCGCACCTCGGCACATACTTGCCGAAGCTGTGTTGGATCCAACCGCCGAAGGTCGTGCGGGGAATCAATCAGTTTCAGCAACGGATAGTCGTTGATGTTCACAAGCGGCTGATCGGAGGAAAGCATAGTTCTATCTTGGAAAACGTTCACAGAAACCCCGCACTTGGAAACGCCGACCGGAATCTCCATTCTTCCACCATCACATGACCCCATTACCCCAGTGCCGACACACCACAACGGGGTGATGAATCAGCAAGGTACGCCAGCAGCACTGGCGTGAAAATAACCACACGCACGAATTGCGTGAGGTAGTGAGAAGTAACAGGCGAAGGGAATGCCAAGTGGTGAAGAGTGAATGGTGAAGAGTGAAGAGTGAATGGTGAAGAGTGAAATGGCCACCGACCACTGACCACCGACCACTGACCACTGACCACTGACTACTGACCACTGACTACTGCCCCCCCACTTCCTTCTCTGCCCTCATCGTCACCCACATTACTTGCGTCAGGTCTCCGATGGATTTGCTGAGTTTCAGCGCAAGCCGCTGCCACAACCCTTCGCGAAGCCGCCACGAGCGGCGCAACAACCCAACGGAAATCTCCAACGACACTCTGCGGAAACAGGCCGTGGTGTAGTATGGCCGCGCCTTGCGGAAGGTTGAGCCAACATCAAAAAACTGCAACGTGTTCTCGTTGAAAAATCGCTGGTGGGTGGGGTCGTTGAACATGTGAATGCTGTTGAAATAGGGGATGCGGAACTCCACAATTCCCCCCGGCTTCAGCACCCGCCACAGCTCCTCCATCGTGGCCACGGTTTCGGGAAGATGCTCGATGATGTCGTGGGCGATAACGCTGTCGAAGGTGTGATCCAGGAATGGCCAGGGGAACCGGCGAAGATCGTGCGCAACGTCCACGCCGGGAAGCATTGCAAGATCAAGATTCGTCCATTTCACCTCCGGCGTTGATTGCCGAATATCTGTCCCACAGGCAAGGTTTAGGTTATGAAGCATTTGGAGAAATGGAGAATGCCAAATTGAGAATTGAGAATGGAGCATAGCCTCTTTGCCACTGACCACTGACCACTGACCACTACCTTCCTTTAGATACCATCTTGCCCCGCAGCTCAATGATTACTACGGGGCAAGGCTTGGTTTTGCGGGATAGCGACGGGGGGCTATCTATCTGGCAATCACCAGTTTCTCAATCGTCTCGAACGTTTCGCTTACTCCCCCTTCGGCACTGGTTTTGGTGGCGCGGACGCGGTAGTAATAGACCCCGTTGGCAAGCGGGTCGCCGTCGCGATCGCGCCCGTCCCAGTGAAGTTTCACCCTGCGTTGCTGCACCGCCGTTGCTTCCAGCGTCTGGACTTTTCTTCCACTTGGAGTGAAAATTGCTATCTCCACATCCAGCGGAACGCCCTGGTTATGCCGGAAGGTGAAATCGGTTTCGCGAGAAATTGGGTTGGGGTAGTTGGCGATTTCCGTCAGCTGCATGGCAGGGTTCTCTCCGGTTCCCACAATCTTAAAAATGGCGATCCCTTCGGCAGAGTTGTTGAAGATGTCCCACGCACGCACCCGCACCGTGTGTTCCCCCTGCTCAAGGCTCAACAGCTCACGTTCTGCGCTCCCCTCGCGGTAGTCGGTGGGTGAGGTTGTGTAGAGGTCGGTAAGGTCAATGGCGTTAGGTGAGCCGTTAATCCATGCTTCAATCCGGTGGCCCAGCCCCGCGCCGGAGGAGTTAATGCCGCTTCCGTCGCGAAGGTCAACGATCAGCATTGGCGTTGGGGTCACAACGTCGCCGGAGCTAAATGTGCGATCATCAAGGAAGATTTTGATTTTGGGACCCTCGGTGTCCACAACGGTTGTGGTGTCGGAACCATACACCATGATGTGGTTGGTTCCGCCAACGGCATCTTCAACATCGTTGAAAGCATAGCCGTGAAGCCGTGCCAATGCCGAATCGTAGGAGATATCCTTTGGCACCCGGAATTGGATGGTGAACTGGCCGTTCACCACCGGTGCGGGGCCACGGAACAACTGGCCACCTTGTAGCACCATCTGCTCGGAAAAGTTATCGCTCACCACCACCTGCGCCCGGCTGGCATCGTACAGGGTGACGATTGCTGTGCCGTTGAAATCACCACGCAGCGTCCCATCACGGTCGCGGATCACCCCTTTCACCGTCACCAGTTGCAGCGCGCCCACCATCACAGTATCGTTGGCCACCAGCGAATCGTTGACCGTCACAATCTCCACCGAATCTTTCGGCAGGTTCAGGTACATCGTCGGGTCGCCAAACAGAATGTACTTTTCATCGTTGCTAAACGAGCTGTATCGCCGGGTTTTTGCGGCCAGCATCGCTTGCCCAACATTCAAAAACTGCAATGTGGTGGAATCGCGCGCGAACAGCTTGCTGAAATATTCCCGCATCAGCGCGTTGTTCTGGTCAATATAGACCCCCCGCGTTGTTGCCAACACCCCGATTGCCCCGCCACCTTCATGCAGCAGAAACAACTCACCGCCGGAAGGGTTGGCGGGATCATCAAACCGGCCGAAGTTGCAGGTGACAGCCGAGACGAACGTGAGCATAGAGTCGTTGGTGAGCTTCGGAATCAAGGCATCTTTCTGCAGAACCGACTCGTGTCCCCAAACGTTCGGATTTCCGTGGCCAACCCAGTTGACGATTACCGCGCCACGGTTCAGGTAGGTTAGCAAATCTTGGGCTGCGGCTGGCTTTGTCCCAACTCCGGTTACTTCGGTTGGGTAGGTGGCCAGATAGATTTTCTTGTTGTCGGTCCAGTCCGGAAGGAAATCGCTGATTAACGCTTCGGATTGCCCCAGAAAGCCGTGCCCTTCATTGGTTGGAAGATTATCGTCCGAGACCAACACCAGCGTATGCCGCCACGCGCCAAAATTCTTGCTGGATTCATACTGCTTGATTTTCCCGAGTATCACCTCCATCTGCTCCGAATTCTCGACGGGGAAACGCCCAAGCATCAGGTCTGGGAAAGCATCGTTGCCAACAACACGGGCATAGTAATCATCGAAGGCACTGGAGGAGATGCGGTCGTAGGAATCGTCATCCTCGGTTTCCATGGTGGGAACAAGCTGCTGTTGGCGGCTGCTGATGTTCCGGTAGTCGAACGTTCCATCGCCCACCAGCACCACGTACAGCGGCGGGCGCGACCATGATTTCACCGCTTGTGCAAGGTAGTCGCGGATAGCCGTGGGGTCCAAGTTCCCGTTGGAGTACTCGGTGTAAATTTCATCGGTTGTCACCACCGCAGCCTTGTGTTTCCCGGCTGCGTTCCGATAGTCGGCATACTGCTGGGCAGCGGTTTTGAAATCCTTGTGGGTGATTACCAGAACATCGGCGTTCAGTGGGCGGTTGCGAAGGTCGCCAAAGTCGGCAGGTGTGGCCGTTGCCACTTTTTTGGCTTTGCTGGCCGAGCCAATGAAATACCGTTGCGCACCGTTGCGGAGCAGCGACAACGGGCCACGGAAGCTGTAATCGCCCGATGTTGATGGGCGATAGAGTTCCTGTGGGTTCACCGGGTCGGTGATGTCTAACCCAATCAAATCCCCGGCGGAAAATCCACGAATCGTGTATCCCGCAATCCCCGTCCCCGTTGGCGATTCAAAGGTGATCTCATCGTTGACTGCCAGCAACAAGCGGCCATAGTGGATTTCGAAATAATCCAGATACCCGCTCCCTTGCCGGTTGGAAGCAAACGAAAGGCGGAGTGCGCTTTGATTATCGGAAGGGATAGCCGAGCCATTGATTGTGAACAACCCCGCAGTAGCGTTCATCATTTCGTCGCCACAGAACTTGCAGTCATTGGGGCCATACACCGAAAGCACGCCCATCTGGTTTCCCCCTTCTGTAGCGGTGAAGGTTCCGCTTCCGCCACGCACCGCATTCCCCACGCGCACCCGATAGAACAACGGCTGCGACCGATCGAGTCCCGGAAGCGTGTTGACAAACGTGCGGGTATCGGTGACGGAAGGATCGCTGATGATAAACTGCGTGCCAAACCACCCCTTGCCAGAACCGGAGCCTGCGTTGTTGATTGCTACGGCGTTGTACAGGTCTTCATCGTGAACAAGTTTGGCGCGCCCGGCGGTGGGGAACGTGGTAGCATCGTCGGGGGCAATTTGCTCCGGAAAATCACGCGAGGGATCGCCATCCACCGCCACGATGTAGCTATTGGCCTTCACATACACGTTTTGCTGGTGTACGGGAATGCTGTCATTGGAGCGATACCCCCAACGGGTTGGCCCAACGCCGTAGAACAGCACCCGCGTTGCCTTTCCGCCGCTGGTCTCCACGCGTGCTGGGATTTGGCGCATCCGGTTGCTGTCGGCAGCGGGAATATCTTCCGGCATTGGCCCTCCATCGCCGCCGTACATAGCGATTCGGGAAGGATCCACCGTCGCAAGGTCAATCCCACCATTCTTAAAATCCTCGGCACGAAGTTCGTACAGGCCATCCTCTTTCACTTCCACACGCATCCATGCCCGCGCCGCGTTGGTGGCTGTGCGGCGTGCAAAGGGCTGCGGAACCGTTACCGGCTTTGCCCACGCTGCGGCTGCCGATGGATTGTCAAACAATCCAACCCCAAACTGCTGGCGTGCTGGCACGGTAGCCCGCGCCGCACTTGCCGCTGCTGCCGAATTATACCGAACGCGAACGGTGGCCGATTGCAAAAAACGAACGGTGTTGGCCGAAGGGTCGAAGCGATACGGGGAAATGATAATCTGGCCAACGTGATTGGTGCGGGCAATCCCCGCATAGCGCAGCGTTGCTGGGGCAGCGTCAACATTGGCGGCCACGTAAGCAGCCGGGTTGGGTTGATACCGAGGGACGCTAAACCCTTGCTGATCGGTGGTGATGTAAGGAACCGGAGCAATCCGTGCGGAGATTGCCGGGCCGTACTGAGCCGACACTACCTCCAACGTATTCCCTTCCGGCGACGGAAGCGCCAGCGGGATAACAATCCCCTGCTGCATCGGCGCGCCGGGCTGGTCCAAATTCAGAACTGTACCCGATGCGACCGCAACCAGAAGCTCACCGCTGGGGATTCGTGTGGTGTCAATCTTTGGCTTGACGGTTGCCACAAACTGGCGTGTGTCGTTTGTTTCGATACTCACCCCATCCCCCCCCCCGCCGCGTGAGTAGACGGGGGCAGCAATGGCAAGCGTGGAAAGGGCTGCAAGAAGAAATCTGCTGTGAAGTCGGGCTGCTGTCCGAGGCATCATGGCTGGCTGGTTATTCTGGATTCAAATACTGGCACTGGGAACGATTTGGGATGCGGCATATTGCCACAACACATCACCCTGTTCAAACGGCGGCTAAATAGTGCAACCGCCGGATTTCCTGCAAGGCAAAGTTTCGTCCTGTCTCCCCTTCTTACGGAATCAGGGAACGGGGGATAGAGGTGTCTGTGGGGTCGCCAAGCGTCTGCTCGGCAACCGCACTGGCGAGAATCGGTATCAAGTATCTGTCGTTGCAACTGACCACTGACCACTGACAACTGACAACTGACCACTGACAACCGACCACCGACAACCTCTGTTAAAATTCTCCAATAAATCAACTATTTTCGGCCACTGCTCAATCAAGCCATGATGTTGCTTCACAAGATTCATTCTGCCAATGTCCATTGCTTCACTGTTTGATCTTCGGGGGAAAGTCGCGCTTGTCACCGGCCCCTCGCGGGGGATCGGGGCAGCTGCGGCTGAGATTCTGGCCGAGGCCGGGGCCAACATCCTTCTGCTTGGTCGCCAGATGCAGGCATTGCAGCAACAGGCCGAACGGCTTACGCAGCTTGGTGTTGGAACCCGCTGCATCCGTTGCGACGTTGGCAATCCCAACCAGGTCTGCGATGCCGCGCACCAAGCCCTTGCCGCCTTCGGCCATGTTGATATTCTTGTGAACAACGCTGGCATCATCCGCCGCGCACCCGCTGCCGAATACTTGTTGGAAGACTGGCAAACGGTGCTGGATACAAATCTCACCGGAGCATTTCTGCTGACGCAGCAAATTGGCAAAGCGATGGTGGAACGGGGGGCGGGGAAAATCATCAACATCGCCTCGCTGCTGTCGTTTTCTGGTGGGATGAACGTTGTGGCCTACACCGCCAGCAAAAGCGCGCTTGCCGGAATCACACGTGCGTTTGCCAACGAATGGGGAAAGCATGGGGTGAACGTCAATGCCATTGCCCCCGGCTACATTCGGACCCAAGCAACCGCCGCGTTGCAGAACGATCCGCAACGCTACCAAGCATTGCTCTCACGAATCCCAGCCGGACGCTGGGGTGAACCGGAGGACCTGAAAGGCCCCATCCTGTTCCTTGCCTCGGCGGCCAGCAACTACGTCAACGGCCACATCCTGACGGTGGATGGAGGTTGGATGGCAGCCTAAGAATCTATTCCCAATTATCAACTCACCTTACGCAACGCCAAGGTCAGTGGTCAGTAGTCAGTTGCAAAGAAGGTCACTCACCGTAGGCAGCATTTGGATAGTGAACAGTTGGCCGTTCAGTGGCTCCACTCATCCCCTTCGACAGGCTCAGGACAGGCTTCGACGGAGCGCGCAGCATGAGCGGAGAATGTGTTCCGGTAGAATGCCAACGCACTGCAATCACCAAGATGTATCACGGTGCTGCGGAAGGTCAAGTATCAATCCTCAACTCTCAAATATCCATTGCGCCCTCTAGTCAATTTTCTCAATCAAGGTGTGCTGCCGATGACTGGTCGGGAGCAGGAGACCGCGCGGGCTCTGGCGTTTTACCAGGGGACGATGGAAGCGCAAGGGCTGCGTGCCGCGCTTCTTTTGGGAGAAGCTGGTTCCGGCAAAAGCCGACTGATAGAAGACCTTATTCCGCACGTGCTTCGCGAAGCGGGGGCGGTGGTTCACACCAAACTCTATCCGGAATCCACCACCTCCATCGCTCCAATTATTGCCCAAGCACTCTCCCGCTCAAGCTCCATGTTCAACCTTCTGCGGATTGAGCCGGAAGAGAATCTTCCGTCGGTTGCGGCAAGCCTGCGCCGGCTTGCGCAGCTGCGGCCAACGCTGGTGATTGTTGAGGATATCCACCTGTTAGAAGGCGAAGCCGAGCGGGAATTCTCCACGCTTCTGAACTCACTTTCCGACGAGCCTATCTCACTGCTGTGCGCTGCCCGCCCCACCCAGCTACAGGCGCGGGGTGTGCTGGAACGCTACCTTGTTGAAGAGATTGAGTTGGAAGGGATCACCACGCAAGGGGTGATCGCGTTGTGGCGGGCGTTGTTTGAATCACCACCCGATACCGAGGCGGTTCGTATCCTGCACGAAGTCACGTTGGGAAATCCGTTGGCACTCCGTTCGGGGCTTCGGGGGGCGTTGAAATCGGGGGCATTGGCCCACGACCCCACACGCAACGCTTGGCGGCTGATGGTCCCCCCTTCCCTGTTTTCGGAATCGCTTGGGCGCAGCGTCCGGCTTCTTTCCGAAGGGCTGGCCGCGCACGTTTCGGCAGCGGAGCAGGAGTCCGCCGAGCAGTTGGCAACGTTAGGCGAACTGTTCGCACGCGAGGCCGCCGAGCTGCTGATCCCGGAAGCCACGCGGATGCTGGACATCCTGATGTTTAAGGGGATTGTTGCGCAAGCGCGCTCCACCGTTTCACCACTTAGCGGCAGCCCCAGCCGCCATCCGCTGCTGACCTTCACCCACAGCCTGCTTCACCGAAATTTTGTTGAGCGTGCGCGGTTCGATGCTAACCACTGCGTTGCGTTGTTGGTGCAAAAAGCTCCGCTCTATTCTGTTGTCCCCTTCCAACTTCTTGCTGATTATCACGGCCCAATCAACGCAGGGCTGGATCATCTGGAAGTTGCCATCCAACAAGCGTTTGCGGCCATTGGCGTGCTGAACCGCAGCGCCGATTGGCAGTTGGGAACCGTTGTCTGGAAAGCGGCGTTCGCGCTAAGCCAGTTCCATGCCGACCAGCGCACCGAGCGTCAGCGAAGCATCTTGCAAGCAGAGTTGCTGCACAACCGCCTGCGCCTAATCCGCCAGCAAACCGCCGAACGCGATGCCATTGCCCAGCAGTTAGACACCCTAACCGAACAGTTTGCCAGCGACGAAGAGCTTGCCCCAATGCGGCTGAACGCCCTTGCCCACAAGCAGCTTGCAGTTATGCGAAGCGACCACCACAAGGCTTTGGAAATATGGAATGAAGTGGAGCAGATCACAGCCTGCTACCCAAGCGTTCGCTTCACCGAATCGTATGTGCATCACCTGCGTGGCATGATGATTTCGGCACGGGCAAACAGCGACGAAGCGATCTTCACCGTGATTGAGCAGCGGCTGAACGACTTGAACGATGGAGCCGAACATGAGCGTATCTGGAAGCACGCACGCCGAATCGTTGGCCCCTATCTGCTGGACATTTTCAGCACACAAGCGGAGTTAGACCGCCGGTTGCAATTGCTACGGGAGTTGGAGCGTGAGTCGTTAGAGTTCGACATTGGGTTGCCCTGGCTGAAGGCGATTCTGCTGTACGAGCTTGGCAAGTTCCAAGAAGTGATAGAGTTGCTTCCACAAATCGCACCACGGCTGTTGGAGCGTGGGCTGTACGGCAATTTCTGCCAGGCCCAACTGCTGATACTCTGTGTGGAGTTAGGGCTTGGCGGAAGCATTGAGCAAGTGGAAGCACGGATTGCAGCACTGCAACCGCAATTCCCCAACGAATACGAGCCGATGTTTCGCCGAAGCATCAGCATCCATCTGTGCGATTCGGCATTGCTGCACGGGGACGACCAATGGGCGTTGCAAACGTTCCGCCGCTATTCCAACCAGGCGATGATTCTCCCATTTCCATTGCGGTTGCTGCTTCGGTTGTTGGATTCGCCAACGATTGAGGCAATCAGCAGCTTACACCAAAGCAGCTATGCCGATGGAAGCGACATCTACACCGTGGTTGCCACCATCATCCAAGGGGGAGGCCCAGAGCAGATTGTGGAAGGGATGCAACGATTGCTTAACGAGCCAATCCTTCGGCGCGACCGCGTTACCGAAGTGGTTGCAGCCGCCTTGTTTGCCGAAACAATACTGCCCCACTACCTAAGCGACAGCCACACCAAGCCGCTGCAGAAAGCAATCCACAGCACACTAACCCGTGCGTTGGAATGGCTGGAGGAACGGGGATTGTTTGGATATATGCGGGGCGTGCTAACGCGGTTTTCCGGGATGTTCAACCAGAAAGCATTGGCAAAATGGAGGGGCGCGGCCACCGCGCTGGAGCGATTGCTGCAAGGGCAAAACAGCAACCCGACCGAACGGCAAGAATCGCTGACGATGCTTGGAACAATTGAGTTCCGCCGTCCCAACCAGGAGCCCGCACGCCCACGCGGGGCGCGGCTGAAAATCATACTGGGGCTGCTGGCTGCCGACCGGATGCTGGACAAACGGCTCACCAACCGCGAATTCTACTGCATTGCCGCCGGCGACGACGATCTGGAGCGCGCACGCACAACCGTCTATTCGGCCATGCACCGCCTGAAGGAGATCGTTGGCCCCGACGCAATCCTGACCGATGGAGAGAAGCCGGAACTTGACCTGTCGAGGGTGCATGTTGATCTGTTGGAGGCTCACGGGCTGCTGAAGGAAGCAATGGCGGCCATGCGCGAATCGGCATGGATGCGCGCACGCGCCCCGCTGATTGCTGCGCTGGATATTTTTGGGAGCCACGTCCCCTTCCCTACCCTCTACGAAACCTTCTTTGAGGCCGCCCGCGAGGATTTGGAAAACCGCATCCGAACAACGGCAATTCGCGTGGGCCGGGGGCTGTTTTTGGCGGGGGATGCCGCCAGTGCCGAAGCAGTTCTGCGCCGCGCACTTGCCACCATCCCGGATGATGAGGAGCTTCAGCAACTGCTGCGCCAAACCCTTGAATCGCTTGGAAAGCGGATTGAAATTGAACGGATGAAAATCCGCTCCGAAGAAGAAGAGTAGCGGGAAGCGTTAGTAGTAGAGTAACTGGCCAAAACATAAGGGGGAATCCTTCACGGATTCCCCCTTATCTGGACATACGGCAATGTTGCTGCGCAACTGTTTGCGGTAACAAAGCGGCAATTGATGATTTCCCTGCTCTCCCACTGTCACTTGCTTCCCCAACCAGCTTGCACAACCACGTGCCGTTGATGGATACTCAATCCCTAACGGGATAAAGACAACGATGGTGGCAAAAGTTCTCACCCCCCCCCTAAAAAAAATTTGCCGCAAAAAATCTGCCGCAGTGCAGCCTGTTCACTGCGGCAGATTGTGTTGGCCGAAAACAACAAGAAGCAAGCCTGGCGAACTTCCCTTTTACTTGGTTCTTTTTGGAGCCTGCTTCCCTTTCACTGCTTTCTGGACGATCTTCTCAATCTTCATATCAATCCGCTGGACTGGGTTATCGCCGGCATCGCGCTGGGCGGCAACGATTTTATCCACAACATCCAACCCCGTTACCACTTGCCCATACACGGTGTATTGGCGGTCAAGGTGTGGAGCGTTGGCAACGCAGATGAAGAACTGGGATGCCGCGCTGTTCGGGTCGTTGGTGCGGGCTGCAGACAGAATGCCCCTGCTGTGTGAGATAGCATTGAACTCTGCAGGAATTTTCCGCTGCGATGGGTCGCTAACGCCCCATGTGTTGCGGGGCGCGTTGGGATTTTTGGAGTTCAGCCCGCCTCCCTGAATCATAAAGCCAGGGATCACGCGGTGGAACGCGGTTCCATCGTAAAATTTGGCGGCCACAAGGCTGTCGAAATTTGCGCAGTGCTTTGGCGCAACATCGGGGAATAGCTCCATCACAATGTCACCCAGCGGGGCTCCCGCTTGCGTAACGTGGATAACGTACTTGGGGCGAATAACCCCGGCCGGTGGCGCGGGGACGGTTTGGGCAGCGGCAGTGGCAACCACCAAAAAAGCTGCTGCAATCAAGCCAAATGTTTGTTTCATACCTGTTTGTGTTCTCCGTCGTTTATTGGTTGTTGGTTATGTTGAAGCGCTCATCAATGCTCGGAATCGGTACCTATGCCACAGCCCACGCACCACCAGATCAAGGTGGAAATTCTTGCCGAAAATGATTTCTGTATCGCCATCAACAAGCCATCTGGATTGCTGACGGTTCCCTCGGCCCTGGCCCCCGACAAGCGAACGTGCATGTCAATGCTGCGGGATCAGTTGGGAGCGCGCGTGTATCCGGTGCATCGCTTGGATCGCGCAACCAGCGGCGTTCTGCTGTTTGCTCGCACAAGCGCATCGGCAAAAAAAATTGCCGAAATGTTTTCCAACCGAAGCATCACCAAGACCTACATTGCTGTGGTGCGGGGCCATCTGTTGAAGTCGGGAACCATTGACCACCCGATTGCCGAAACAAAGCAGAGCCAGCCAGTGGAAGCCATTACTCAGTTTACCCCACTTGCCCAGATTGAGCTTCCGATCCCTGTTGGGCGATACGCCACGGCACGCTACACCCTGCTATGGCTAACCCCGCTCACGGGGCGCAATCATCAACTGCGGCGGCATCTTGCGCACCTGCGCCATCCAATTATTGGCGACACAATCTACGGCGACGGGCGGCATACAGCGATGTTCCGGCAACAACTTGGAATCCATCGGCTGATGCTGCACGCTTCCTCCCTTTCGCTTCCGGCAATTGAGGCTACCCCACCACTGGCAATCACTGCGCCGGTTCCAAACGAGTTCGCCCAGCTGTTCGCCGATTACTTCCCCCAACGCTGATGAAAACTGCGGTGTGCCGATTCTTGATGCAGCGTGCCAACGCGTGCGGCATCGGCAAGCGATTCGGCAGTGTAGCCGCTGGCAATTTCATCAATCACCACCACCCTCCCCTGCCTGCTAAACCGCACCCTCCACGATTGCAGGGCCAGTTCGTACCCATCTTCGGAAATCTGTTTAATGCGGCGGTACGGGTGCGGGTGCGGTGTCCGTTGAAGCAACCCCGAAGCGGTGGCAAGATCAATCCCATATTCTTGCTGCAAAAAATCCTGCTGTTCCCAGGCCAACAAGCTCCATCGCACAGAAAATAATGGCTCGGCACGCAGTTCCGTATCCATCTCATCCAGCCACCCCTGTTTGGCAGTTGGATATGCTTCAACCGAGGGCAAATATGGCTTGATATCAAGGATCGGCGTTCCATCCAGAATATCCGGGGAAGCAACGCGAAGGGTTCGGCCACGAATTTCAAGAAGCTGAAGAAGCGACAATCCGATTGGGTTAGGCCGATGTGGTGAGCGGGTAGCAAAAACCCCGCGGCGGGTTAGCCCCCCACGCGGCGGAAGCACCGTTGGCCGCCAGCCGGTGGATTGGTCGAACCAAAAAATCACCCAAATAAACTCAAACCCTTGAAGGTCGCGCAAGGCTTGCTCAAAATTGCATCCTTCATGCAGCGTAATCATTCCTTCGCTGGGAATTTCGGCAAGGTTAGGCTGGCGTGGTGCTTCTGATTTGCGGTTGTAGGGCGTTGTCATCACCCCAATTTCGGTGGCAATAAAATTGCGCCCCGGTGGCTTCGCTTGCATCATTATTGCGAAGTTGCTTGAAAAGGGAGAGTGAGTGCCGGGGTTGTTTGATTGTTGAAGAAAAACAGAACATGATAATTTCCGGCGGCTAATCCGTCCTGCAACGTTAAAATAAACACCACCGATTCCTCTCCACGCCGAAGAGTAATTGGTACACGGTCAATTTCTCCATTCCCATCTTGTACCCAGCTTGCAGTTAATGTTGTTTTTGGTGGAACATTGGCTAATTTCAGGTGTGCATACACTACCGAAGTACGTAACGGAAAAGCATCACTCCGCTGTTTCCCTTGTGGGTCGCTGGCAAGGAAGGAATTGGTGATCTGCGCCCCTTTGGAAACCACTGTAAAAGCAAGGGTTTGGTCGGGTTGAGGTTTTGCTTTGCCATCGGAATCAATAAAAATTTCAAGCAAATAATTTCCTGCTGGCAAGGGTGATGTTGGGGTTAAGGATAACGTGACATACTTGCTATTTGGTGCCGATTTCACAGCTACTTCGCCAACCGTTGTCCCATGCTGAACCCCAGGAACACGATCTGCACTCCATTTCCCACGTATTTGTGCAATACCTTCGCTTTGTTGAAAAATCAGCACACACCGAATGGCAGAATCCATTGAGGAGAATTCTTTTGTTCGGTCAAGTGGCTCCCCGGCTGCATTGATTGTGTGGCAAAGCACGCCATCAAGCAGCTGCGGCGGGGCGGAAGAATTTCTGCATCCGACAGTAGCGATTGCAAGGGCTATCAGGATAATTATCCGCACGTACACAGGCAAAATCGGGTTTACAGTTATGGTGTAAGCAGTTCAGTTCATTTGATGTGGGGCAGTTAAATTTTACCCGCGTATCTCATATTTTTTCATCATCTCATACATTGTTGAGCGGCTGATATGAAGTTTTTTTGCGGCCTCAAGGATATTGCCTTCGGTCACTTTCAATGCGTGTTTTACCGCTTGCTCTTTTAACGCCTCTAGCGGAATAATCATGCTTTGATTTTCAAACACCGAGTCCGCCGGAACGGAAACGCCTTCGCCATCAGCAAATGAGCGCAAGGCAAGGGGAAGGTCTTCTTCGGTAATCATATCACTTTCGCACAGCAACACACCGCGCTCAATCGCGCTCTCCAGCTCGCGCACATTCCCCGGCCATGGATAATCATACAGCATTTTAATTGCCTTGCGTGAGATAGTCCTGATTTTTTTTCCTTCGCGCTTGTTGTACACGTTCAGGAAATGCTCGGCCAGCATCAGCACATCGCTTCGCCGCTCGCGAAGCGGTGGCAACATTATTGGGAATGAGGAGAGCCGATAGTATAGATCTTCTCGGAACTCTTTATTTCTGCTGGCTTTCATTAAATCCCGATTGGTTGCCGATACGATTCGGACATCACTGGTAAGCACCTCGATCCCACCAACGCGCTCGAATTGTTTTTGCTGAATTGCCCGCAGCAATTTTGCCTGCAAATTCAAATCCAACTCGCCAATTTCATCAAGAAAAATAGTGCCACCGCTTGCTTGCTCAAATTTTCCAAATTTGCGAGCAATTGCGCCGGTAAATGCCCCTTTTTCATGGCCGAACATCTCACTCTCAATCAAATCGCGTGGGATTGCAGCGCAGTTCACCGCAATAAATGGTCCGTTTTTTCGCTTTCCATTAAAATGGATTGCCCGAGCAATTAATTCCTTTCCTGTTCCGCTTTCCCCTTGAATCAGCACGGAGATATCGCTGTCTTTGGCTTTGTGAACCAATTTCAGGGCGTTCTCCATTGGCCCAGCCGATGCAATGATATTGGCAATCTTGCCGGTCTCGGCAACGCTATCGCGTAGTTGGTGAATTTCCCGTTTTAGCGAGTGCATTTCCAGAGCGTTGCGGACGGCGAGTTCTAGTTTATTCAGGTCAATGGTTTTGGGAAAATAGTCCATTGCTCCCAGCTTGATCGTCTCCACCACAACATCAATTTGCCCTTGTGCAGAAAGCATCACCACTGGGACATCAGCATCCCGCTTGCGGATTTCGCGAAGGGTCTCCACGCCGCTAATCCCAGGAAGCATGACATCCAGAATGATAAGATCGGGCCCCAGGTCCAACGCCTCAAGGCACTGTTCCCCGCTGCTGAACAGCTGAAGGTTGTATTCCCATTTGGTTTTTAACCAATGTTCCATCAGGCGGCGAACGCTGTGATCGTCGTCAACAACGTAAATCAAGGGTTTCATAGTTGGCCAGGAAAAATTGAGCAGTGCGTTGGCAGCGCATCAGGTATGCGGTTGCGGCTTGCGTTCGGTTAGATTTTTTGCTGGGACAGGCTAACCAGCACATTTTTGAACGCTGGAGTTCCGCTGGCAGCATCCACGGAAACGGGAATCAGGACGTTTGCTTCGGGGTAGTACATGGCGGCGCACCCTTCGGCAATGTTGAACCCGGTGGCCAGAATGTTCGGCATTGATCCGGTAGCCGAAACCACTGTGACCCGTTCCCCTTCGGCTATCCCCAAGCGTTGCATATCCTGGGGATGGAGCAAGATAACATCCCGCGCTGTTTGATTGCGGTAACGATCATGTTCTTCATAGACTACGGTGTTGAATTGCCCTTCGGACCGGATGGTCATCAGGCGGAGCTGGCCAGGTTTCCGGTCGTCGCTTGGGGTGCCCACCGGAACAAACCGCGCCAGCCCGTCGGGGAAGTGAAACTCGGGGTGATGCCGAACGCGGTCTTTCACATGGAACTCCTGTTTGGTGCGGCCAATTTCGGCAATGTTGCCGTAGCCGGGGACCACCCGCGCCATCACTTCCCGCACGGCATCGTGGTTCCGCAAGGCACGGAAATCAATCGGGCCATCGGGAAGCAGTTGGCCGCCAATGGTGGTGATAATCTCAACTTCCGAGCGCAACTCCCCCATGGGTCTTCGCATCCCGCCATCAGATAGCCGAACGAAGCTGAACATACTCTCCTGCGTGGTGGGCTGCATCTCTTCATCGCGAACCACGGTTGGCAGCACGATTGCCCACCCACCTTCGCGCTGGGGCGCAACGCACACGTGACCTTGATTGAGCTTGGTGCTGATGGTGACGCAGTGGCGAATCCGCGAAAGGGCGCGCCGGGCGTAGGTTAGGTCGGGGCCGGCGGCGTAGAAGTTGCCGCCAAGCAGAAGGGCGAAGTCAATTTCATCGCGCCCGGCAGCGTGAAGCGAGCTGATGGAGTCCATCCCTTTTCCACGGGGTAGCGGCAACCCGTACAAATCCTCCATTGCTTTCAGGAAACCTTCTTTCAAATCGGGAGCGAAACCAACGGAGCCAATTCCTTGCACGTTGGAGTGGCCCCGAATCGGCATCAGCCCGGCGTTCCGGCGGCCAACCATTCCACGAGCAAGGGCAAGGTTGGCAATGGCCGTCACGTTGTCGGCACCGTGCTGGTGGTGGGTGATGCCCATTGCCCACATGAAGACGGCGTTGTTGGAGTTGGCGTACATCTGGGCCACCTGCTGGATGACTTCCACGCTGACCCCGGCGTTGGCCGATAGCGTCTGCAACGACTCACCTTCCAGGGATTCCACCAATTCGTTCCATCCAACGGTGTACCGCTGGATGAAGTCGTGGTTAATCGTCGAAAATGCAATAACAGCCTTGAGTACTCCTTTCAGAAACGCGATGTCGCCGCCGATTCTGGGTTGGATGTAGAGGTCGTTCACCTGCGAACCGAACAGCAGCGACCCAACCCGCGACGGCACGTTGAAGCGATCCAGCCCGGTCTCGCGCAGGGGGTTCACCACCACTACCTTCCCCCCACGCTCCCGAATCCCCACCAACGTTGTGATAAGCCGTGGGTGATTGCTTGCAGGATTGGCACCGATCAGCAGAACAAAATCGGCTTGCTCAACATCGTCCAGCGTAACGGTGGCCGTGCCGGAACCGATGCTTCGCGCCAAGCCAACGCCGCTGGCCTGGTGGCAGTAGAAGGAGCAGTTGTTGACGTTGTTGGTCCCGTACACCCGCGCCAGCCATTGCAGAAGAAACGCTGCCTCGTTGCTGCTTCGGCCCGATGAGTAGAAAAAGGAGCGGGAAGGATCAGTCTGTTGCATCGCCGTAGCAATCAGCCGGAACGCTTCGTCCCACTCTATCGGCTGGTAGCGATCCTCCCCTGCGCGGTGAATCATCGGATAGGCAAGCCGGCCCAAGTTTTCCAGCTGGCGCGGGGTGAAACTGGCAAGTTGAGAGACGGAGTAGTGGCTGAAAAAATCGCGAGCGATTGGGGGCTGCATATCGGCAGCCATTGCCTGGACGCTTTTTTTGCAGAACTCCGGGAAATGCCCGGCCTCGTTCGTCATTCCGCCTCGCTGCCCCCCCATTCCGTAAGCACAGGTTTTGCAGGCGTTGCGCGATTTCATCCGCCGCCAGAACTCCATCGGCCCCCCCTCGGCTTCAAAGGCTTTTTGAATTGTGTATCCGATCGAGGCAAACCCGCCGCCGGTTGTTACTTTGCTCATGGTTGGAAGCTGCGTTCTATCAATCTTGGAACTGGCCTGAATTTACGCGCTGGAGCCGATCCTTCGCCACTGATTTCTTGAACTACTTCACTTTTTTCCTCAACATTTTCTTCCACGATTTCCTGCATGGCTGCTCGCCCAATCATTCTTCCGCTTGCGCAACGCCGCTTCGTACAGCTTGCGGCTGTACTCGGGATCACTGCATTGCTCCTTCTGCCGATGCTCTGGATTGGCTTTATCAACGATGACGTGGCCTACATCAGCCTCTTCTTCCGCGATAACGCCCCCGATCCGCTGCGGCTGCTGACCAGTGCCGGCGTTACCGAGGACTACTACCGTCCGCTCAGCGAGCTTTCCAGCGCGGTGGATGTTTGGTTGTGGGGCTGGAACCCAACCGGCTTCCGGCTGACCAACCTTCTGCTGCATCTTGCTGCCACTGGGCTGGTGTTCCGGTTGGCAATGCAGTGGTTCGGCGGTTCCTTTCTTCCGTTTGCTGCCGCGTTGTTTTTTGGGCTGCTTCCGGTTCACGAAACCTCCATCCTCTGGATTCCCGGACGCACCGATCTGTTGTGTGCGGTCTTCTACCTGGGCTCGGTTAGCAACCTGACGGAGTACGCCACAAGCAACAACCTGCGGAATCAGATGGCTGCACTGGGGCTGTTTCTGCTGGCACTTCTTTCAAAGGAGATGGCCTTCTCCCTTCCGCTGGTGCTGGTTCCGGTGCTCTGGTGGGTTGGACGGAATCAGGGGAGGCAATGGAGGTTCCAGCAAACGCTTCGCACCATTACTCCATTTCTGTTGCTTGCTGCCGGCGTTGTGGCAGCGCGTTGGCTGCTGCTGGATAACAACATACTGTTCGGCGGGAACGGCCCGCACACGGAGGGGAACATTCTGCAGATTGCCCGCAACATGGCGATGTTCCTTGCCGCGCTGATAATCCCAGCAGGGTTGTATCAGCTGGAGGAATTGCTGGCGGCGTATCCATTGGCGGTTGCGGGAACCGGAATGGCCCTTGCTGCCGCTGCATTGTGGTTTGCCTGGCGAAACCGTCGGCTGCTGATTCCGCTGGTGCTTCCGGCCGCGTGGGTTCTGCTGGCCCTCCTCCCCGTTTCCCGGTTGATGATGCGGTGGTATCTGTACATCCCCTCGGTCGGGTTCTGCATTGGGCTGGCGTGGGCCATGCAATGGCTTTGCCGAAACCGCCCGCGACTGCGCACGGCAATGGTTGCAGCGGTTGCCCTGCTGTATGCCGGAATCCTAGCGGCCACCATTGGCCAGTGGATTGCCGCAAGCAACGTTGCCGAACGGCTGGTAAGCCAGCTTCGTAGCGAGCTTCGGATTGGCAGCGGGGCTGATACCATCTACGTTGCTTCTTCGCTTGCACGCATTCAAACGGTTCCGGTGTTCCATCTTGGATTCCAGAAAACGCTGCAACAGGCGTTTGGGAACGACAGCCTTGTGGTGGGAACATGGGGAAGGTTTGTGGCAGAGCGGTATCCATCACGGATCAACTACCGCTATGATTCGGCAACCGGGAGCGTACATCTTTCTGCCGAGAGTGGCGGTTATTTTCTGTTGATGAACAAGATTGTTCAAGGGGATAACAACCAGGCAATGGTAGAGGTAAAGACCGATGCAGGGAATGCTACGATGATGATTGATAGCCTTTCCGCAAGCCACAAACCAACGGAGATTACCATTGCGCCGCAACGCCCGGCACGCCGCCACCTTGTCTTGTTCAACGGAACTCAATTTCTGGTGCTTCAGCCGTGACGTAGATCAGGATGTGCGAAGGAGTCAGCAAGTATTTTGCCGAAAACCAACAATCAATCAACCTTCTTGCAACACCATGAACACAAACCCAATCATCTGCGCCGAGCTTCTGGCATCAGTTCGTTCCAGGCTCTTGGCAAGCATTCCCGCCGACGAACAATTTCGCGAGGCATTGGAGTTAATTCTTGAGGAATACGGGTGCGTAGTTGGTTCGCTCCACCGGTTTGATCCTTTGATGAACGTGCTGCATCTGGAAGCAGAAATTGGGATACCACCGCAGTTGCTGCCGAAAGTATCCATCATTCCAATCGGGAAAGGGATGGCAGGGCTTGCTGCCGAACGCCGCACCCCGGTGCAGGTCTGCAACCTGCAAACTGACGAATCCGGGGTTGCAAAGCCATCGGCACGCACAACCGGTGTGGAAGGATCACTCACGGTTCCGATCATGCTGGATGGCGACCTGTTGGGAACGCTGGGAATTGCAAAGCCATCGGAGCATGAGTTCACCCAGCATGAGATTGACTGTTTGATGAAGGTTGGCGCAGAGATTGGGGAACGATTTCGGATGAGGGAGTTGGGGTAAATCTGTTGTACTCCAAAGAGCTGAGATTGCGAAATTATAGACAGGTGGATGCGCTTCACCCTGACAGAGCCGAGGTGAGCGGGAATGACAACAAGAAGATTTTCGCAATCTCAAGTCATTCGAATACATCTGTCGCTGTTTGATTTCCAAGTTGTTCAGATAATCATTGATGCGGTTGTTGATAGATAGGTGCATTGTTGCCAATGCAATAGCCCAAACAACCTTGCTGATAATGATCCATAAAAAAAATAGCCTCCACACCCCGGAAACTTTGGCCTAATTTTTGTGTTTGGGGTTCTTCACGCTGCCGGGGCGGGCGCAAGTGCGCCATGAGCCGGGGCGGTTCATCAACGTCAACACGTTCCAATCAACAGGAGGCTACTGCAATGTTATTTACCACCATTCTTACCACCGCATTCGCATCGCGACCACACAACTCGGTTATGGCGCTCGGGGCGTAGGTTCAACAGAAGACCCGATTTTTCTTTTGGCTACAACGCACTGGGGGCTGTTCTTCGCAGGCCACAGAATCGTTGTATCCGCTGCTTCGTGCAGCATCAGCACCGTTCAACACCTGCCGCAGAACACCAACAGCTGCGGATTTTGCCTTCTGGCAATTCTTCTTCTGCTTGAGCATTCGCCGCCCGACAAACGCCGCTCTCTTTAACCGACTAACGGAACTGTAACACCATCGCAACCGGCATCACGCACACACGTTGCCCGGGTTGAACATCGTGACGCTTCGGCACAGGCTGTGCCATTGCTGCGCACGACTCCGCTGTTTTTTTCACACCAACATCTGGAGAGAAAAGAGAGACGTTTCTATGAAAATTTCCATACGGCGATACGCTGACATTTTCCTGAAATATCTGCGACCCCAACGGAAGAAAGCCGCAATCCTTTTTGCGCTGCTTTTTTCCGGAATCGGGTTGCAGTTGCTGAACCCGCAGATACTGCGGCACTTTATCAACACCGTCCAAACTGGCGGTGGAGACGAAACTGAGCTGATAGTTACGGCCCTGCTGTTCCTTGCTGCCGCGCTTGGAACGCAGGTTCTTTCCACGCTGGCCACCTACGTGGGTGCCGATGTGGGCTGGCGCGCAACCAACATGCTGCGGCAAGATATGGCCGAACACGCGCTGCGGTTGGATATGGGCTACCACAACGAACGCACCCCCGGCGAAATGATCGAACGGATTGATGGCGACATCACTGCCCTTTCCAACTTCTTCTCCCAATTCGTGGTGAAAGTGTTGGGGAGCGCGTTGCTTCTGGTGGGCGCGCTGGCGATGCTCTTCCGCGAGGATCCGATTGTTGGCGCGGCACTTACCGCTTTTGCAATCTGCGCCGCGCTGGTGCTGAACAGCCTTCGCGATTATGCGGTGCAGGCCTCGGCCCAAGAACGCCAAGCCAGTGCCGATCTGTACGGATTCCTTGAAGAACGCCTTGCGGGCATTGATGACATCCGCGCCAACGGCGGCGGCAGCTACACCATGCGGCGGTTTCACCACGTGATGCGGGACGTTGCCAAAACCGGGAAAAACGCTTGGCTGAAACGCTCGGTGATGTGGGTGGCAGTGATGGGCTTGTTTGCCATTGGCGACACTATCGCGCTGGGGCTTGGCATTCATCTGTTCCACGGCGGAACGATTATGATTGGCACGGTCTATCTGATCTTCCAATACACCGATTTGCTTCGCACACCAATCGAGCAGATCACCCACCAGATGCAAGATCTGCAGAAAGCGGGCGCGGCGGTTGGCCGGGTGGAGCAGATGATGCGGGAGCGCACCAGCATGAAGGATGGCCATTTGCCACTTTCCCACAACGGCGCAATGGAGGTTCGATTCCACAACGTCACGTTTGCCTACGGCCAGCGGCCAGTGCTGAAGAACGTTTCGTTCACGCTGAAACCAGGAACGGTGGTCGGATTGCTGGGGCGAACCGGAAGCGGAAAATCCACGATGACCCGATTGCTTTTCCGGCTGTACGACCCAACCGCAGGCGCGGTGCTGATTGATGGCAACGACCTTCGCGACGTTCGATTCAGCAACCTGCGTGGCGGGATTGGAATGGTGACGCAAGATGTGCAGCTGTTCCACGCAACGCTTCGCCAAAACCTGACCTGGTTCGACGACTCCATCCCCGATAGCGACATCTGGGAAGTGGTGGACTTGCTGGGCTTGCACAATTGGTTCAGCCGTTTTACCGATGGGTTGGATACGGTGCTGGCGGCCGGTGGCGGAGGGCTTTCGGCGGGGGAAGCGCAGTTGCTCAGTTTTGCGCGCCTGTTCCTTCGCGATCCCGGGTTGGTGATTCTTGACGAGCCATCATCCAAACTAGACCGCGCCACCGAGCAGCTTCTGGAAGGGGCAATGGCGCGGCTGACGGAGAACCGGACCGCAATCATCATCGCACACCGCCTTTCCACGGTGGCGCGCGCCGATGAGATTATGATTCTTGAAGATGGGCAACTGCGCGAGCATGGCCAGCGTGCCTTGCTGGAAACCGATACCGAATCGCGCTACTACTCACTGCTGCAAACCGGATTAGAAAAGGAGTTAGCATGACAACTGGAACATACATCATTGGATTCATCCGCTACCGTCCGTGGCTGTTCGCGCTGAACTGCCTGTGCTGGGGGTTGTTCCACAGCGCCCCGATTTTCTTTGGGCTTATCACCAAAGCAATTTTCGACACACTGAGCGGGCAAAGCCCTGCCGAACTTAGCTTGTGGACGTTGCTTGCTTTGCTGGTGGTGGCAACCGGGGCGCGGCTTGGGGTGATGCGGGTTGGCATTCACGCTTGGTCCACCTTCCTGTACACCATCGAGGCGTTGATGCGCCGGAATATGCTGGAATGGCTGGTGCAGGGCCCGGGGTCCCGCCGGCTGAAGGATTCCCCCAGCGAAGCGGTCAACCGTTTCCGCGACGATGTTGAGGATGTGATGGGCTTTGTGGAATCGGGAACCGATGCCACAGGGTTCATTGTCTCGCTGATTATCAGCATCATCATCATGGCCACCATCAACACCCAGATGACACTGGTGGCGTTGGCTCCGCTGGCGGTTATCAGCTACTTCAGCTATCGCATGGGGGGGCGCACCCGCAAATACCGCCGCGCCCACCGCCAAGCAACCGGGCGGGTGACATCGTTCATTGGCGAGACATTCAACGCAGTTGGAACGGTGAAAGTGGCCGCCGCCGAGGAGCGGATGATGGATCATTTCGCAAAGCTGAACGAAGTCCGGCGCGGCGCGGCACTGAAGGACACCCTCTCGCGTGAACTGGTCAACAGCGTCAACGAAAACATGGCGAACATCGGGATTGGGATTGTTCTTCTGCTGGCCAGCCAAACCATGCGAACGGGGGCATTCACGGTGGGGGATTTCGCGCTGTTCGTGATCTATCTGGGGCGCATCAGCGGAAGCATGAGGTTTGTGGGGAACATGATCTCCGAGTATCGCCGCGCTGGGGTTTCGGTGGAGCGGATGAACGAGCTGATGCAGAACGCGCCCGAGGAGAAGCTGATGGAACACGCCCCAGTGTATCTGCACGGCGCACTGCCGGAAGTTCCCAGCATCACCCGTGGCACGCGGCACAAGCTCTATACGCTGGAAGGGGTTGGCCTATCCTACCACCACCCCGACACAGGGCGTGGGATCGAGGATATTTCGTTGCGGGTGCGGCGGGGTTCCTTCACGGTCATCACAGGGCGGATTGGAGCGGGGAAAACCACCTTGCTGAAAGCCTTGTTGGGATTGCTCCCGCGTGATAACGGAGAGATTTACTGGAACGGGAAGGTAGTCCAGGATCCCGCCACCTTCTTGGCTCCGCCGCGAACGGCATACACGCCGCAGACCCCGCGATTGTTCAGCGACACCTTGCTGGATAACATCACCCTGGGCCAGGCAATGCCTGCCAGCCACGTGGCCGAAGCAATCCACCTTGCGGTGATGGAACACGACTTGCAGCTGCTGGAACATGGATTGCAAACCACCGTTGGCCCGCGCGGGGTGAAGCTCTCTGGCGGGCAGATGCAGCGCACCGCCGCAGCGCGGATGTTCGCGCTGCAACCGGAACTCTACGTCTTCGACGACCTCTCCAGCGCGCTTGATGTGGAAACCGAGCGGACGTTGTGGGAGCAGATATTCCAGCAGCGCGAAGCAACGTGCCTTGTGGCCTCGCACCGCCGCGCCGCGCTGCAACGTGCCGACCACATCATCTTGCTGAAAGATGGCCGAATAGAGGCGCAAGGGACGTTGGATGAGCTGCTCACCAACAGCGAGGAGATGCAAGGATTGTGGTATGGAGAGTTGGCGGAGGGTGAGGAATCGTAGCAAGGGACGATGATTGGATATCCGAAATTAGGGGGAAGAAGAGCTTGGCATCTTCTTCCCCCGTTCGTTTTTCTCCGCGATGAGGCATGGGGGATTCAGAAACTGTCCCCCCCCGCTCCTCTCTCCACAACTTCACTTTCTGGTAAGGTTTCAATCCATCGTTGCAAAACTCCCCCCCCCGCTTGCGTAGCATCTTCTCTTTCGGTTTATTTGCCCGCCGTTTCGCACGCTGCCAATCGCCGCAGCGAAGCTGAGTATCACGTTCATCAGTAACCGCAGAACTTTCATGGCTACTATCCAAGACCTGTACGCACGCCAAATCCTTGATTCCCGTGGGAATCCTACCATTGAAGTCGAAGTCATCCTTGAAGAAGGGATCATTGGCCGCGCGGCGGTCCCAAGCGGTGCTTCCACTGGGGAGCATGAAGCGGTGGAGCTTCGCGACGGTGATCCCGCAAAGTACGGCGGCCTTTCGGTGGAGAATGCCGTGGTGAACGTCAACGAGCTGATTGCCGACGAACTGATCGGCCTTCCGGCAAACGACCAAGCGTTGATTGATACGATGATGATTGAGCTTGACGGAACCGACAACAAAAGTCGGCTTGGCGCAAACGCTATCCTGGGTGTCTCGATGGCCTGCGCAAAAGCTGCCGCCGATTACCACGAAATGCCACTCTATCGCTACTTGGGTGGCGTTGGCGCACGGGTTCTTCCCGTTCCGCTGATGAACATTATCAACGGAGGAAAGCACGCCGACAACAATGTGGATTTTCAAGAATTCATGATCGTCCCCGTTGGTGCCGACTCCTTTGCCGACGCGCTTCGGAAAGGAACCGAGATATTCCACAACCTGAAGAAAGTGCTGAAAGAAAAAGGCTACAACACCGCCGTCGGCGATGAAGGTGGGTTTGCTCCATCGCTGAAATCGAACGAAGAAGCATTGGAGGTGATTATGGCCGCAATCGAACGCGCAGGATATAAGCCAGGCGATGATATTTGGCTTGCCCTGGACGTTGCCAGCAGCGAAATGTGGAGCGATGGCAACTACAAACTGTTCAAATCCGATGGCTCGCTGAAATCTGCCGATGAGATGATCGAATGGTACAAAACCCTCACCCGCAACTACCCGATTATCTCCATTGAAGATGGCATGGCCGAGAACGATTGGGCCGGTTGGAAAAAATTAACCGATGCGATCGGCAAGCAAGTCCAGCTTGTGGGGGATGATCTGTTCGTCACCAACACCGCCTACCTGCAACGGGGCATCGCCACGGGCGTTGGGAACTCCATTTTGGTGAAGCTCAACCAGATCGGCACGGTCTCGGAAACGATTGCCGTGGTAGACCTTGCCCACCGCAACCGCTACACCTCCATCATCAGCCACCGCTCCGGCGAAACCGAGGACACCACCATTGCCGACCTTGCCGTCGCGCTGAACTCCGGCCAGATTAAAGCCGGTTCCGCCAGCCGCACCGACCGCGTGGCCAAGTACAACCAACTGCTCCGAATCGAAGACGAGCTTGGCGCGACAGCAGAATATGCCGGCGAGTCCGCGTTCGCAAAAGGGGTGCTGTGAGGGGGAGGAAAGGGTGAAGAGTGAAGAGTGAAGGGTGAAAAGAAAACCCAGTTCTCTTCACTCGGCATTCCAACTCCCCCCTGGGACCGCCGAGCGTCTGCTCGGCATTCCGAACAAGCACAGCTGAAAGTATGAATGATGAAGAGTGAAGGGTGAAGAGTGAAAAGAAAAACCAACCCTCTTCATTCGACACTCGACACTCAACATTCCAACTCCCCCCTGGGACCGCCGAGCGTCTGCTCGGCATTCCGAACAAGCACAGCTGAAAGGGTGAAGGGTGAAAAGAAAACCCAACACTCTTCATTCGACATTCGACACTCAACACTCGCCCCTTCTTCCCCCCACGCTTGGGGGGACGCGAAGCTGCTTGCAGCGTAGCAGGGGAGCGCGGAAAGGGTGAAGGATGAAAAAGAACCCAACACTCTTCATTCGACACTCAACATTCGACATTCAACACTCGACATTTCCAACATTTCCATAATCCAAAAACAATCTCCATGTCCATCATCTTCGGAACCGACGGTTGGCGCGGCGTGATTGCCGATGATTTCACGTTCAGCAATGTGGCACTGGTGGCGCGTGCCGCTGCGCAGTTTTTCAAGAAAGAACCGAACGCCGACCGTGGCGTGGTTGTTGGCTACGATGCCCGATTCCTTTCCGACCGGTTTGCCGCAACGGTTGCGCAAATCCTTGCCGCAGAAGGGCTGACGGTCTGGCTGACCGATGGCATTTCCTCCACCCCACAAGTCTCGCTAACGGCAAAACAAAAACGCCTTGCTGGGGGGATCGTCATCACCGCAAGCCATAACCCTGCCGAGTACAACGGCTTCAAGCTGAAGGCTGGATACGGCGGCCCATCCACCCCAGAAGCGGTGGCGAAGGTCCAGAAGAACGTGACGAAAATGGAGTCCGCACCACCCAAGCCAAAAAAGCTGAAAAGCCTTCCCGAACTGATTGCCGCAAAGCAGGTGAAAATGTTCGATTCCAAGCTGGCGTACGTGGAGTATGTGAAAAAGAAGATTGACCTTGAAGCGATCCGCAACGCCGGATTCAAAGTGCTGTACGACCCGATGTACGGAAGCGGAATCAACACCATGCACCTTCTGCTGCCGGATGCCGCGCAGCTTCATAATGAGTTCAACCCAGCCTTTGCCGACATTGACCACCCCGAACCGATGGGGGAGTATCTGGGGACGCTGATTGACCGGGTGAAAACCGGCGGATTCACCGTTGGCCTGGCCACCGATGGCGATGCCGACCGATTGGGAGCCGTTGACGAAAACGGAAACTTTGTGGATAGCCACCGGATTTTTGTGCTGCTGATGAAGTACCTGTACGAAGACCGCAAGCAACGGGGCGCGGTGGCAAAAACCATATCGCTGACGACGATGGTCAACGATTACTGCCGCCGCAACAAGATCAAGCTGCACGAAACCGCTGTTGGATTCAAGCATATTGCCAAGCTGATGACGACCGAGAAGATTGTGATCGGTGGCGAAGAATCGGGGGGGCTGGGGACCGCGCTGCACATCCCCGAACGCGACGGCATTTTTAACGGGCTGCTGCTGCTGGAGATGATGGCAAAGCGTGGGAAAACCCTGGGCCAGCTTTCCGCCGAGTTGGACGACGAGTTCGGCCCGCACCGCTACCGCCGCGTGGATCAAAAGATGACCGAACAGAAAAAGCAGGCAATTCTTGCACGCGCAAACGCAGGGGTGAAGGAGCTTGCCGGAATGCCAGTCATCGAAACCAGCACCGTTGATGGATTCAAGTTTTTTGTGGATGGCGGGTGGCTGCTGATCCGGGCCAGCGGAACCGAGCCGCTGCTCCGTTTTTACGCCGAAGCCAACAGCACCGAAAACGTTGACGCAATTCTTTCAGCCGCACTATCGTTGGGGTGATGAAGTACTCAGCATTCTACAATATCATGCCCGACGGAACGGTGAAGCAGATCAACCCCTTCACCGGGAACGAAGTGTGGGCTGTGCCGGAAAGGGCATCCAAGCCGACCCAGAACGGAGCCACCCCCCCAGAGCTGGCTTCGCTGGAAGGTGTGGATCGCGCCCACATCTGCGCGTTCTGTTCGGGCAGATATTTGGAAACCGCCCCGGAGAAATTCCGCTACGTGCGCGATGGCAACGCCTGGCATCGCCACGATTACCTTCTTGCCGACCAGTATTCCGCAACCACGGCGGAGTTCCGCTGTTTTGCCAATTTGTTCGAGATCGTCACGCTTGACTACTGGAAGCAGAACTACGGCTACATCCCTTCCCCCACCGACCTTGAAAAACTTCACCGCCACGCCGCTACCGATGCCGGAATGGAACACCTGCGGAGCGTGGTGGAGTACAAACGGGCGTTCCGCACCAACCGGAACAGCAGCACCGCAAAAGGGAACGGAGCGGGGAGCACATCGGGAAATGGAAATGGTGGAAACGGGATCGCAAGCGGGCAAGAGCAGCGTGCGCTTTCCAACGACGAAATCCTGGCACTCAGCGAGCCGATGTACGCCGGCTGCCACGAGCTTATCGCTGCCCGCCACCACTACCACCCCAACGGGACAACCCAGGCGGATCTTCTCAGCAGTGGGCGACTTACCCCCGGCGAGCATTATCACTACTTCCAATCCACCATCGAATCGTTGCAGCGGATTGTGGCGCGCAACCGCTACGTCCGCTATGTTTCGGTTTTCCAAAATTGGCTGAAAGGGGCCGGCGCAAGTTTCGACCATCTGCACAAACAGCTTGTTGGATTGGACGAATGGGGGGCATCCATCACCCGCCAAGTGACGATGCTGAAAAAGGATCCAAACGCATTCAACGAGTACGCCGCCAACTTTGCGGCGATGTTCAACCTGGTGTTTGCCGAGAACGAACACGCCATTGCATTTGTGGGAATCGGCCACCGCTTCCCGACGATTGAGATATTCTCCAAGTCGCGCCACGCACGCCCCTGGGAACACACCCCCGAGGAACTGCAAGGGGTCAGCGATTTGGTCCACGCTTGCCACGCGGCAACCGGGGCAGAGATCAGCTGCAACGAGGAATGGTACTACAGCCCGATTGATGCAGTGGTGAAAATGCCCTGGCACGTGCTGATTAAATGGCGCATCCATGTGCAAGCCGGGTTCGAAGGGGGAACCAGCATCTTCCTGAACCCGATGACCCCGGTGGAACTTCGCGACCGGATTGTGCCACGCCTGTACGCGCTTCGCGATGAAGGAGCCGTGCAAAACGTGCTAATTGCCGAGGAGTGCAACATTGCGCCGAACCCGCTGAACTACTACCAGTAACAACGGTGGGAACTTTCGCCAAACGTGCCGAACGATGGTTGCGCCGCCGCCTGCTGTGGCTGCTGTCGCGGCGGCCACGCCCTACTTCCGGGGCAACGGTTTCCGCGCTTACTCACTCGCTTACTCACTCCCCCTCCATCCTCCTGATTCGTCCCGACCGGATTGGCGATGCGCTCATCACAACACCCACCATCCAACTGCTTCGCACGCGATTTCCGAACGCCACAATCGCGCTGCTGCTTGGCGCAAAGAATGCCGCCGTTGCCGAACTGATGCCAGAGATCAACCGAACGCATCTGCTTCCCGTTTCGGCGGTTGGCGCGTGGAAGGTGATGCGCCAGATCCGCCGCCAGCGGTACGATGTGGCGATAAATCTGGTGGCCAACGATTCCGCAAGCGCGGCGGCAATTACCGCGTTTAGCGGTGGGAAATGGAAGATTGGATTTGCCGGAGAATCGTCGGCCATCTACAGCGTTGCACTCCCGCGCCCCGCCACGCCAACTCACATCGTGCGGGAAACCTCCCTTCTGCTTGCTCCGTTTGGGATTCCCCCAATCGGCCCGCAGCCAACCCACGCAAACCAGCGGCTGCGGGTTCGGGTGGATCAAGGTGCGGGGCAAAGAAGCATGGTGCTACTGAACATCAGCGGAAGCGAGCCAAGCAAGTATTGGGGAACTGAGCAGTTCACCACCCTCGGCTTGCTTCTGCGCAAGCATGGAATGGAGGCTGCGGTTGCCTGCAAGCCCGGGGACCTCAGCTTTGCCGAACAGATCGTTGCTGGAAGCGATATCCAACTGATTCCCCCCACCCGTAGCTTTGCCCAGTTTGCCCAGCGCATTGCCGAAGCTGCATTGATCCTTACCCCCGACACCTCCATCGTCCATCTTTCGGCGGCATTGGGGAAGCCAACGGTGGTGCTGGCTGCCGATGCCGGAAGCATTGCAACATGGCAGCCGTGGGGGGTTCCGTTTCGGGTTGTTGACGGGGGGGGGATGAGCCTTACCGCTATCTCGGCAACGGAAGCCCTGCAAGCAATTATCGAACTGTTGCCGTAACCTCTCCACGCGCCAGAACTCACAAAACCAACCGCCACGCAATGAACGTTTTCCGTCCCCTTCTCCCAATGCTTCGCCCCTACTTCGGGTGGATGGCGTTGCTGGTGGCCCTCAGCATGATTCACTCATTCTTCAGCACCCTCACCATCAGCATCATCATGCCAATTATGAAGCTGATTTTTCCCGATGGAGCTTCCGCCGATGCCACAGCGGCGGCCTCAACCGGAAGCACCCTCACCTCAGGCATTCTGAACCCGCTGACGGAGTTAGTGATTGCCCCGGGTGATCGCCTTGCCTCACTCTGGAATCTTTGCCTGCTGATCGTTGCCATTTTCCTGCTGAAAAATGCCGCGAAATATTCCAGCTACCTGCTGAACGTTGCGGTGGAGGAGCGGTTCATCCGCGACATCCGCAACCGGATGTTTGGCCATGCGCTGCGGCTTCCGCTGGGCTACTTCCACAACCGCCGGCTTGGCGACCTGATGTCGGTGATGACCAACGACGTTGGCGCGATGAACGCCGCGCTAACCCCAACGCTGCGGATGCTGATCCAGGAACCGTTCCAAGTGATGTTTATGATGTTCCTGCTGATCGGCATCTCCCCCATTCTTACGCTAATTGCCTTCAGCACCAGTATCCTTTCGGTGGTGATGATCCAAGTGCTGCG
This sequence comes from Armatimonadota bacterium, assembly GCA_020850315.1. Classification (GTDB taxonomy): domain Bacteria; phylum Bacteroidota; class Ignavibacteria; order OLB7; family OLB7; genus OLB7. The sequence continues at coordinate 39,599 of JADZEY010000024.1, forward strand.
GAAGTACGTGCGGCGGTATTCGGAGCGGATGCAGTCAACGTTGGGGAGCATCAACAGCCGGTTGCAGGAGGCGTTCCAAAACATCCGCATTGTGAAAGGCTACAATGCCGAAGCCGCCGAATCGGGAAGGTTCAACCAGCAGACCAACAACTACGTGACCGCCGCGGTGAAGCATGGCCGCGTCACCCACTCCACCGGGCCCGCCAGCGAGATATTCGCGATTGTGGCGTTGGTGGTGGTGCTGTTCTACGGCGGAAGCAAGGTGATTGAAGGGACGCTATCGGGGCCAGAATTATTCACCTTTCTGTTCCTGCTGTTCGCCATCATGCAGCCGATCACCGCACTGATCTCGCTCCCCACCAATATCCAACGGGGCATGGTGGCAGCCGAGCGGGTGATGGAGTTGCTGAACACCCCGACCGAGCCATCGGGGGGAACAACCACGGCAACCAAGCTGAACAACGCTATCACACTGCACGATGTGAGCTTCCGCTACCGTCCCGATAAGCCGGTGCTGCAAGGGATCAATCTGGCGATTCGGCGGGGGGAAACCCTGGCGTTGGTGGGGCCGTCCGGCGGCGGGAAATCAACGCTGGCGGATTTGGTGGCACGGTTCTACGACCCCGAATCGGGAAGCATTCTGATGGATGAGACCGACATCCGCCAGATTGAGGTTGGAAGCTACCGACGGCTGTTCGGGATGGTGACGCAGGAATCACTGTTGTTCAACGACACCGCGTTCAACAACATCGCCTACGGCCTGCACGATGTTGACCAAGCCGCCGTGGAAGCCGCCGCACGTGCGGCCAATGCCCACCAGTTTATCGCCGCCATGCCGCACGGCTACCAGACGGTGATTGGCGACCGTGGTGTGTTGCTTTCCGGAGGGCAGCGCCAGCGGCTGGCAATCGCCCGCGCACTGCTCCGCGACCCACAGATTTTGCTGTTTGATGAGGCCACATCGGCACTGGATAACGAGTCGGAAAAATTGGTGCAGGAGGCAATCACCCGGCTTCTGGTGAACCGCACGGCGATCGTGATTGCCCACCGCCTTTCCACCATCCGCGCCGCCCACAACATTGTGGTTGTTGACGAAGGGCGAATCGTGGAAGAAGGAACGCACGAAACGTTGATGGAAGCCAACGGGATCTATCGGAAGCTGGTGGAGCTTGGGGAGCGGAGGGATCACACGGCGTAACGTGAAGGTTTGCACAACCAACGAAACTCACCCACGCTCCTCCCTCATTCTTTTTGGTTATTGCGGGGAGCAGCCGCGACGTAGCACCGCGAGCATCACTCCCTTCATTACTCACCCACCTTACGCAACCCCATTGGCAGCGTGTCCGATGCTCTCCGCCCCCCCGAGATGGGCTTGCACCGCTGCTTCGCGGTGCTTCATCGCCGACTCCTTGTCGAAGCCCCCGCCCCTTCGGGGCAATGGCGGGGGATGGCCTGTGCGTAAGGTGAGTGACCAATGACCAATGCCCCTCTTTGCAACTGACCACTGACCACTGACCACTGACTACTGACTACTGACTACTCCCCCCCCCACATTGCTCCCAGCACATCCGCCGCAATGCCTCCTGCAAGTTACGGCAACGCCCTGGATGAACCGGAGAAGTTTGCAGCATCGCCGAACGCGGGGCCGTTAGCCAGTGGAATCGCTCGGATGGCGGAAGCAATCCCACCATCCCACCTTCTGCCCCACCATTGCACACCCGCTGGTAGCCCTCCACAAAACGCTGAAGCAATGGGACGTTGAACGCCGGTTGCAACGCCCGAATCCGCTCGGCTGAGATGCAAAACGCCGCATCCAAATACCCCGATTGACGCGCCAGCAACACCACGCCAATGTTCACAAATGCCCCGGTATGCACCCGTGGCACACACCGCACAACTGCGTAATCGAACTCGTGCCACTCCGTGCTCATCGGCGGTACTCCTTTGCGGCAAGTGGTTGGCGTTGCCGCAGCTGCCGCGCTTCCTCGGCAGTGGAAACAAACGGCGGCTGGCCGCCAAGCCGTTGCTCGAAATACTGCTGATACGCCAAGCGATTTTCCTGGGGAGAAGCGAACGCAGGGGCAACGCCGGACGGAGCATCCATCAGCAAGTCATCAGGGATCAGCGCAAGGATTGCAGCGATCAGTTCCGGCGAACATTCCCCACGCAGCCGCTGGTCGGCATCGGCGATGCTGCCAGCAAACGGAAGCAGCACGTGGTCGCGGATTGGCGCAAAAGGGGATTGCGAAGTTGCCCCAGTAACGCCGGGCCAATGGTGGTGAAAATAGAGTGCGGCCCCGTGGTCAATCAGCCAGACTCTATCGTTCCAAAACATCATATTTGGATTGCGCGGGGTGCGGTCAATATTGGTGGCGAAGGCATCCAGCCAGACGACGTTGGCCGCCAATTCGGGGTCAATATCGGTGATGACAACGGGGTCGAAATTGTAGGCTCCTTCCAGATAGCGCGCGCCAACGTTGGCTCCCACGCTTCCGCGAAGAATATCTTGGATTTCGGAATCAGGCTCGGTTCGCCCAAACGATTCGCCGATCTGGATCAGCGCAAGCGGTGGCGTTGGAAGCTGCAACGCGGTTGCAAGCGATCCAACGATAATTTCAGCAATCAAGGCTTTTGCCCCCTGCCCCGCCCCACGAAATTTTGCCACGAACATCCCACCATCTTCGGTATCTACAATTGCCGGAAGCGAGCCGCCTTCACGAAGTGGAGTTAGGTAACGGGTTGCCTGATATGTTGGTAATGAAGGGTTCATGCGGCACAACTTACGGGAAATGGGGGGAAGAATGGAAAGTCTGGAAATAATGATGGGAAACTGCTTGTATAGAGTAATAATGCGGCATACATTTGCCGCCAACTTCGATGCCACCGAATAGCCCATTATTCTATGGCATTACCTCAACAATCATACACCTTTTACCTTAATGCTATGAACGCACTGCCACAGGACAACTGCCACAGGACAACTGCCACAGGACAGAGGAAAGAAATAACCAACAACTAGACATTCCAGCAGCTATTATTGGAGGGAGAAAAGACCAATGAGAACCCCACATCACTACCGTGCTTGGTTACGCTACTCTGGAATACTACTTCAAGTACTCTCTCCATTACTGCTGGTATCCCAGCCGATTGACACCGCCGGGCGATGGAGCGTGTTTCCGCTCTCATCTGGGCCATCGCCATTTTTTAGCCGCTACTACAACCCAATGTTTACCGGGGCATTCTATTTCACTGACTCAGTAACGGGATACAGCGTCTGGTACAGCCGGAATTTCAAAGATACCAGCGGCGAGGGGATTTATCGCACAAAAGATAAAGGAGCAACATGGCATAAATGGAACGATAAAACCCCCTTCCCCCATGAAATGTATGGCAGCTATGGAATTAGCCGTTCAGGGCAATACACCGCCGACACAGGGCGCACTTGGCAACAAATAAATTTTTTGCCAGGCAAAGCTCCCACAAAAATTGTTTACGATAACCCAAAGAACAATGAGCTTCCAGAGGTCATCGCCGCGCTGTACCGAGATAGTGGATTAGACAGGCTATGCTACTCGCTGGATAACGGTAAAACATGGATTATTGCAGACTCAATAAAGGAGTTTCTCAGAAAACACCCGGACGACACAACCCAAACATATTCATTTACTGCAATGAGCAGCAAAACATTGTTTGGGCACATCCCCATTGCTGATTCTGGTCAATTCACAGAAGAGTATGTTGTATGGAAATATACTTTGGGAATTAGCGACTCTACGTTATATGCCATAGCCTATGTGGAGGGTCTGAAACAAACCAAGGCTTATTTATGCAGAATAAATCTATTCAAGAAGACGATGGCAATCCGTCCTCTTGGATCTTACCCAAATGTATTGTTGATAAACAAAGATTTTTTGCTCAGTTATTATGAAAACGAAAATCGGATATTGTATTCGATCAACGCAGGAGAAGATTGGGACACGATAGCCACCCCACGGTGGGTGCAATGGAAAACCATTCGCTTTTTCCCAAGCGGCTACATGACCTGCGCCACTGGATGGAGCAGTGACACCGGAAAAACATGGCACCAACGCTCCACACCATACGGGCCTGGAAGTGCATTTTTCGCTCTTGATTCTGCACATCTTTTTCTGTACAACGGGTCTATGTTGGGGCCATACTCCCAGCTGGCATGGTCTTCCGATGCAGGATATTCTTGGCAGGATAATGGCGTTCGGGGGCGGATTAGCACTGGCAGAGCATTGAACGGCACGGTGCTGGGCATCACTGAATATGGCCATTTCCTTCGCAGCACCGACTCAGCAGAACATTGGACGGAATTGCGCGCAATTCCGAATGCAATTCCTTCTGGACTTGCGCGAGTACAACAATTGCAATGGCCTAACCCCGAAACAAATCCCGAATGGGTGGTGGCACTAGCCCAGCGAACTGGCCCCGATCAGCCCGCACGGTACGCGCTGATTGAAAGCCGTGACACTGGCGCATCATGGCGTGTCACCTCTCCTTCCTTCGATGATACCATTGCGGCAACAAACTCTTCGCTCCAATTCCTGCGCCGAAGCGATTCCGATGGCCTGGTAGCCTTCCTATCCATGCCACGCCCAACCGATCCGCCAACCATAACGGTGTACCGCAGTTTCGACACCGCTAAATCGTGGCAGTATCACACCACTGTGGAAGCAACAATGCTCCGTTTTATTGACGACCGTCAACTGCTTGGCGCACGCCAAGGGGCATTGCTGCGCAGCGAAGATGGTGGAAAAACTTGGGGGATCACACAGCTGTTAAATGATGGTTCACGAACAAAGGTTGCCGACCTTGTGGTGTTTAATCGCACCGAGGCCACAGCGATTGTCCCCGAAGAATTATTTAACGATGACAAATGGACAGCGTTCCATTCCAGCGATGGAGGAAAAACTTGGGATGCCGTTCGTTCGGCTTCTGCGGTGAAGATTTATCGCGGAGAATCTCGCTGGATTTCCCGCTCGAAAGCATACTTGCTTACCGGAAGCAGGCTGGCCTACACCGCCGATACAGCACGCTCCTTTGTAGTGGCAAAAAACCTTCCGATTGCCGGGCCGTGGGTCAGCGATGCCAACTATTTCTACTTCCTCTCAATGGATTCGCTGAAAGCCGGGCGCTGGCGGTTGGGGGGCGAACCAACCAGCGGAATACCAAGCCCCGCCATTGCTGGAATTACTTCACGCATCGTGAGCAACCCAGTGCAGGGAACCACAGCACGCATTCAGTTAGCCCTTGATAGCCCCCTCCCCTTGCGGTTGCAGTTGATAGATTCCCACGGGCTGGAGCAATTGTCAACGGAGGTGGGACTTGTCCCTGCGGGGGGGCATACGCTATCGCTGGATATTTCGGGAGTATCCAGCGGGGAGTATTTCGTCATTCTTCACTGGCCAGATGGCATGGCGCAAGTGCTGCCATTGATGGTTGTTCGATAACCCGTTGACGAGCAAATCGAGCGTGAAGGAAGAGGTAAAAAAAATAGAGAGAGAGCCGCCGATATGGTGGCTCTCTCTGTTGTTGCCAAGTCCGCAGATTTACCGGTTTGGCGAAACGTTCCAATCGGCTGGATAATCGTTGCTGGGGGAGAAACGAATGGTGGTGATGGGCTGCACCAATTTGCTAAAATCGTGATCCGGTGAAAGGAACGGCATCTGGATATCCTGCGTTGTTTTTCCGGCTGGCAAACGGATTTTCATCACCATCCGTGGCGATAAGCCCATATCATCCCGTTTGCGGCGGATGTCGTTGTTGGAATAAAAACCTTTTTCAACACCAAAGACTTGCCCCAGCGAAACCACAAATCCGTAATGATTGTTCGGTTGTGTTATCAGCATTTCTTGGGCGGCCCCGGCAATGTTATCGGTTCCTGACCATGCTTGGCTTCGTAAGCGAATCGGGGGAACATCTACCGGCGGCACGCCACCACGGTCTGGACGGTTGTTCCAGGTCAGGGTGCTTCGGCTCCAAGCCTCATTTTTTATTGAGCCAACATTCACCAGAATATCATCGGTTGTCCCATCCTCGTTTTTCCCACCATGGAACATCTCGAATTTAGCCTCCAGAATTTCAGCCCCTTGCGGGAACACTGGGCGGGCAAAATTCACATATGCCTGCTTGCGGGCAAGCTCACCTTTGGCAATTGCCAGCGGCGAATAATCCGCAAAATTTCTGTCGGCTTCCTCGCCAACGCGGCCATAGGAAGCGTAGGTGTCGCGGTCGGATGCCAGCCAGACGCAGATAGTGTCGGCAAACTTCTCGGTGGAGTCAGGGCCAGGATCATCACAGCAGCATGAGCAAGGATCCGTCAAGCATCCGGTGAACGTTAGCGAGCAAAGGATTATCAATCCAAGTACTCCAGCAAGCCCGCGTTTCAGTGGTCTCTTCATTGGCGTTTTCATTGGTCTCTCCCTGTCTGTTGTAGTAGTTTCATTGGCCTGCTGCTTGGCTTGCGTTTGCAACCATCTTCAGCAGTATTTTCGGCTACGAACATACATGGGGGCCAAAGCCGCATCACTACTACTTTTCTTCACTGGGGTGCAAAAGGGAATGGAGAGGCACACAATAGCCGCATTGGAAACCGCGTACAACAAAGCTGCTTCCGGGAGAGCATCAGTCCGGACCGGGCTGCGGCTTGGATACGCGCTGCGCCACTATGATCTTCATCGTGCCGAAGAACTTGCGTTGGCAGTGTTGCAGGAGGCCGAATCGCAAGGGCTAACCAACCAGCAAGGTTGGGCGCACCGATTGCTTGGGCTGGTTGCTACCCAGCAAGGGGATATCCACGCAGCAAATTTTCATGCCAAGCAAGCAATGGAAGCGTTCACCCAGACCAACGATAGCGTTGGCATAGGTGCTGTGGAATTATTACAAGCATTGCAGCAACGACGGCAAGGGGATCAGCAAAATGTTTTACGGCTGCTGAAAAAAAATCTGAAGATATTTACGGCACATCATGCGGTGGAGTTATCTATCGAATCCCTTGTGATTATCGGCGGATGCCATGCGTTCGCGGGAAATTTCGACAAAGCCGAGGAGAGTTTTCGGGAGGCACTCAGGCTGCGCGGCAATGGCTACACTCCATTGGCAGAACAGCTGATGTTGGCGTTATTAGCAGAAAGCCGAGGCCAGACCGATGAAGCGTTAGAGCAACTTCAGCAATTATACCTGCAAACTATTGCCAAAGGGATGATGGTGGTAGCTGGCCGCATACTTCATACAATAGCAAGCATTCACAGCATTCGCGGAAATTACCCCACTGCATTGGAGCAATTTCATAATTGTTTAGCCATTAGCCAATCGAACAAATTGCTTCCGATTATCGCTGATGCACATCAAAAAATAAGCATCATTTACAAAAATCTGCGCGACTTCGCTTCAGCAATGCACCACACCGAACGCGCTTTGGAATGTGCAAAGAAATTGAATAATCGCTATTTGGAAAGTTCGATACTGAACGGGATGGGCAACATCCACTATCCATTACACGAGCTTGGCACGGCATTAGATTATTACCAGCAATCGCTTGCTATTGCTGAAGAAATCAAGGCATTTGATCTGATTTCTATTTCACTGGAAAACATTGCGAACATACTGCGCGATTCTGGGGATATTGATGGAGCGATTGAATACTACGAGCGTGGATTATTATCAAACAGGAATCTTGGGGATAGGCTGGGGGAAGCGCATTGCAAATTCAATCTTGGAAGGTTGTACAACGACATCGGCAAGCCAGCCGTTGCAATGCCCTATTTGCATGAGGTGCTATCGGTTGCTGAAGAAGCCAGCAACACTCCATTGCTTGCAGATGTACATGGGGAATTGGCACGAAGTTGGGAGACATCGGGCCTACCCGATTGCTACCGCGAAGCCTATCGCCACCTTCGTACGTTTATGGAACAGCGTGAGAAGATCACAGGCCAAGACCGCCAGATTGAGATTGCAAAGCTGCAACAACGGTTAGCCGCCCAGGAATCGCTTCGCCAACAAGAACAGCTTGAGCATAACCAGCAGAAAATTGAACAGGAATTACGCCATGCCGAGGAAAAATTGATGATTGCTGGCGTTCAGCTTGCGAACAAAAATCAAATACTTTCAACACTTCAAGAGCAGCTGAATCAATTACTGAGCAATCAAGAGATACCGAGCAACGTTGCTGGGAATATCAAACAGCTCATGGTTAGATTTTCACTACCACAGGGTCAGCAAGATTGGATAGAGTTTCAGGAAAAATTAGAAGTAGTACACCAGGGGTTTTTGTCGCGGTTATCGCAACAATTCCCAATGCTCAATCCCGCTGAATTACGGGTGTGTGCGCTGCTACGGACGCAATTATCAACCAAAGAAATCGCTAATCTTTTGAACGTAAGCGAACGCGCTGTTGAAAAACTGCGCTATCAATCACGCAAAAAAATTGGATTACACGCAAGCCAGAACCTATCGGCATTTCTTGCAAGTTTTTGAAGATTATCACCATCTGGGATGCCATTCTGAACAGTCACCTTTAGCATCACCACTTCCAAAGAAACGAGAGGATTGGGGCGATTGCTACTTTTTTGATTTCGCCACCTAATGATGAGGTGAAGATCAACCCTTCGGTGTTGGCAAGATCCGCGCCCAAACCTGCATCGAACGCCCAACGCTCGCCGAACCAACGTGCTGAAATCACCACCGGGGCAATTCCGCTTGATTCCAGCACGTACCCCTCCGCCGCCATTTTGAACCCACGCCCCAGCGTGATGTCGCCACCGATTCCCACCACTGCCGCCTTCCGGTTGAACGTCTCGAACGGGGTGACGTGATGCTTCCAGCTGTAGCCGGCGGCCAGATTCAGCCGCGACTCGCGATCCCCAAAACTTACCACGGCAAAAGGGGCAGCAAGCGTGATGTCCGATTCAGGAATCGAGGAGTATCCAACGTGTCCACCCACCGCGATGCTCAACTCACCTTCACGAAAGAACTCCCACTTTGCGCCGATAGTCCCAACCAATAACTGGCTGATTGCTGCCGGCACGTAGGTTCCCCCGCCAATTACCGTGATGCGGTCGGTGATGCCGTAGCCGCCAATCAATCCCGCAACATCGTAGCTTCCAACAAACGCCCGCCCCTTCCCTAACGATTCGGCGGTTGGCATAACAACATTGCGGAACGTTGTGGGGTCGGTCAGCGGGGGAAGCAGTGCGCGGATGGAGTCTTTCTTGCTGACTTTTGGCGGCGGGGGCGGCGGCGGAACGGGAACGCTGCGGGTGGTGATCGGTTTTTCGATGGTGTAGTGGGTCAATCCCCCGTTGGGCTGCCCGCGCCGCATTGCCAGCCGGACGGTATCGGTGCGGGTCTCCACACGCTCGGCACGGAAGCAGACCTGATACTTAAAATTATCACCGCGCGCTATCCATTTGCCATTCTGTTTCGGGGGCATTATCACCCGATACTGCGGATTGGTGACGAAAATTGAATCAACCTCGCGCTCGTCGGAGGTGGTGATGAAGCATTGCAGGCAGGTGTCGCCCCCAATCATCACGGGGCCGGAACGCTCGTGGCGAATGGTCCAATTCTCGGAAGCAATATCGAACGTGAAGAAATTGCCGTCGCAATCGAACACCGTGAACGTGACCTTTTCCTGCGGGCTGGCATCCAGCACCAGCACCCGAACATCCACTTGATTGGGGCAGCCGGTAATGTTCGGCGCAAAGGGCTGCGCCCCGCGTGTGCTTGTTGCGCGTACCCGTTCAATGCCTTTGGGATGCTTGATGGTGATACGGTTTTCGCCCTTGTACAGGATGGTGGGATAGTGGGTGGGTTGCGATTGGGCAACCTCTATGGTGATCGTGGCAAGCAACAGTGCAGCCGCAAGCCAGCCTCTGGATTGAAGCATTGAGGAAGAGCACATGATAGAAACCGGGTCGGTTGATTGGCTGGAAACTACCCAACTGATAGAAGTTTGGTTACGCTGTGCGTACTTTGCCGAAGCAAACCGGATGGCGCAAAACAATAATCCCATGATAACACCAACAGAACACACTTCCCAGCCCACAGTTTCCACCCGACTTGAGCGCGCACTGAACCCTGCGCTGATGATGAACTACCGCCGCGAATATCTGCGGCTAACCACCACACTCACCTACGGCTTCCTGTTCACGCTTCCGCTGGTGCTGATCTACGAGCTTGGCACGTGGATACTTCACACTGGCGGGATCAGCAATATCCAGAACGGGGCGGATGTGATGGTGAAGCGGGTTCTGGAGATGGTGGGGCTGAGCGGAACGCTTGCTGTAAGCGCGTTGCTGCTGCTGCTTGCGGGAATCATCTATCTGTACGAACGTCGCCACAAATACCCAATTATCCCCCGCTACTTCGGTTTCATGTTTGGCGAAAGTGCGGTGTATGCCGTGGGGACTGGGCTGATAGTCCAGACGTTGGTGGCTAACCTCTTCAGTCTGAACATCCCCGCGCTTTCTGCTTCGCCAACCGGGCCGGGGTTCTTTGAAGCTATCGTCCTTTCGTTTGGGGCTGGGTATTACGAGGAGTTTGTCTTCCGGCTGCTGCTGGTAACGGGGTTGTACGGACTGCTGCAATGGGCAAAGAATGTTGGCGATAAAACCCGATATGCAATAGCGGCCATTATTGGCGCACTGATCTTTAGCTGGATTCACTACATCGGCCCGCTGGGGGATCCGTTCGAGCTTTGGAGCTTCACCTTCCGATTTCTGATGGGGCTTGCCTTCAACGCACTGTTTCTGCTTCGTGGGTTCGGCGTTGCTGCCATGACCCACGCGCTGTACGACGTGTGGGTGATGGCACTATAAACAACCTGCGGCCATGCTTCCCCAGCATGGCCGCAGGCTGAAAAAACTCAGTCACGGAATTGCCAAATGTCAAATGTCGAATGCCACATCAAGAATACCCTCTTCACTAATGACCAATGACTACCTCACCTTACGCATCTGCCCTCGTTCGCTGCCAGCCCTCACCCCGGCCCTCTCCCAAACAGGTGATGCTACTGCTTCCACTCTATTGGTCGGGTGGGAGAGGGAGCCAAAGCCGAACAGAGATTTCGATGCTTCGCTGTTCCACCGGACATCACCCTCCGCTCATGCTGAGCTTGTCGAAGCAAGCCAGTGAACGAGCAATCGTTCACTGCTGCCCTCGTTCGCTGCCAGCCCTCACCCCGGCCCTCTCCCAAACGGGTGATGCTACTGCTTCCACTCCATTGGTCGGTCGGGAGAGGGAGCCAAAGCCGAACAGAAGAAGAGCATCGAAGCAAGCCACCGAGCCGGCAAGCCTTCACTATCCAAGCTCTGCGTAAGGTGAGTGACTAATGTGATCCTCCCCCGAAAAAGTGAAGAAGGAGATAAGAGGGTATTTTACAATCATCAGGAGGAACGACCCATGGGAGAACAACGCAGGACGTTTACCAAAGAGTTTAAGATGGAAGCACTTCGTA